>CAZIFB010000003.1:0-191678 GCA_964538915.1 uncultured candidatus Brocadiaceae bacterium
GGCGTCGGCGCGGTCGCCCGGGACCGGCGCGCCGGCGTCGGGCAGCAGGTCGCCCAGTTCGGCGCCGTCCTCGTCGTCGCCGGCGGCCCGCGGCGGTTGAGCGAGCGCGGGAGCGGGGTTGGTGCTGCAACGATCGCTTGCAATGTGACAGGTCCGCTCGTGTTCACAATCCTGGGAAGCGGCTGCAGCGGGCTCGCCTGCGCTCCATACCATGCGGGAATGGCGAAGTACGCGATCGGGTTCGACCTCGACAACAAGGCGATGACGACGGCGGGGATGACCAAGGCCAAGATCGTCGCCGTGTACCAGAAGGAGCTGCCGAAGGCGTTGGACGCTTGCGGCTTCACGATGCACCTTCAGGGTTCACTCTACGCGACTGGCGACACGGAAGACCCGCTCGCTTCCGTGATCCAGCTTCAGAGTGCTCTGAAGACCTTCGCGCCCACGTTCTGCGCGTACGTGAGCCGCGTCCACGTGTTCCGGATGGAGGACTGGAGCGACGTGACGCCGCTGATCACGGGCAAGGCTGCGCGCCCGATGACCGACGACGACGTGCCGGTCATCTAGTGATCGCGCCGCTCTGGCCCCTGTCTGGGACCCGATGGCAAGCACCACCGCGGCGCGCAACTCGCGGTGGCATCGCCGCCCGGTGCGGCAGCGGTCCTCCCTTACAAGGAGGATGTCGGGGGTTCGACTCCCTCCGGGCGTACCACGCTTTGCGCGCAGAACAGCGGCCACGCCAGGATTCGCTCCGAACTGCACCGTCAGCCGCCGGCTCGCTCGACGACGAGGTGCGGGACCTTCGCACGGCCGGCCTGAAGCTCGAACCCGAGCTTGCGCAGCTGAGCTCCCAGTGCGCTCGGCGCCCCGGCCCCAGCCATGAGGTTCCACCGCAGGTGCAGTGAGAACGCCGTGTCGATGCCGCTGCCATCGTAGATCGGCTCGCCCAGGATGCTGCGCAGGGTCTGCGCCAGCTCGGCGACGGTGGTTCTGGGCAGTTCGATGTCGCCGGCCGTCGCGGCCGTGCGCCCGTGTTGCTCGCGGGGCGCGGGCAGGGGCCCGGCGTCTGCCAGGCGGCGCAGCAGCTGGACCGGGATCTCGCGTTCCTCCGTCCGCACGCGCAAGCCGAGGCTCTGGACCAACAGGTCGCGCGCGATGCGATGCGCCGATTCGAGCGTCTTGTCCGCGGCGCGCACGTCGAGATCCCAAGCGCTCTCGTCCAGCACCTGGCCCGGATCGACGAGCTGTTCGTAGTCCACGCCGAAGGCGCCCATCAGCAACTCCGCGGCCGTCACGCCGCGCGCGCGCCACTCCGTCGGATTCTCCTCCATCACCTGGAACTTGCGCAGGGCGGGGGCGCGCCGGAGCACGGCATATGCGGCGGCGCCCTCCAGCCCCAAGGGAGCAGCGTCGGCCTTCAGCATCGCCCGCAGCTCGCCGGGATCCTGCGAGAACGCCGCCCCCATGCTCCAGTCGGGCTTCCCGTCCTGTCCGCCCGGTTCCGTTTCGACGGGCGGAAACGCGACGCTCTCACCCCTCGCCAGCCGCCGCAGCGAGTCCGCCGTGACGTGTGCCGGATGGGTGATTCCCGCGATGCGGCCTTTGCCGTCGACGACGACGGCCGTGGGCGCACTGCGCACCCAGTAGTCGGACCAGGTGGATCCATCGCGATCGAACGCCACGGTGCCGGCCAGCCCGGTCTCGTCGCGGAAGGAACGCGCGCCTGCCTCGCCCTCGTTGGAGACGACCAGCGCCACGATGTCGCGGTCCGATCGCAGTTCCGCCAGGAGCTCGCCGAATTTCGGCGCCAGGGCACGGCAGGGTCCGCACCAGCCCGCGCTGAACTCGATCAGCACGACCTTGCCACGATGGTCGGCGAGCTGCGGCGCTTCGACGGAGCCCTTCTCGGCCAAGGCGCCCTCCATCGTCCACGGCGGCGCGAGGTCGCCGACCTTCGGTGCACGCTTCGCCCAGTATCGATCGGCAGCGGCATCGGGCGGGACAGCTGACTGTGCAGCGACTGCAGGAGGCAGGAACAGTGCGGCTCCAACCAGGATCATCCGCATCGGTGAAAACTCCGGCGAAGAGAGAGAGTGAGAGGCGGGGGCGCGCTCCAGACGTGCCCCTCGGCGCCGAACTCCACGGCGACGCGCGCCGCCGACCCTGCTCCGTGCCCCTCACGTCCCCGAAGCGAACCGCAGCCCGCTCACTGGTGCTCGAACAGCATCACCAGGCCGAAGCGCGCATAGACGTTGCCGAGGGCTGCATCCGCGGCGCCCTGTCCGATCACGAGGACGTTCGCCGGGAGGATGCCGCACGTCACCTGCGCGGCGTTCGAAGCGGTGAGACCGCCGACGACGCCGAAGTCGGCCGCGGCGACCTGCGCTGTGACCACCTGGTGGTACCACGTGATGCTGTTCGGCACGGAGAAGGCCATCGCGGCGCTTCCGGACGCGTTTGCGATGAACGGGACGACCGCCGCGTTCGCGAGCGCGATCTGGCCGACGCACTCCGGATCGACACCGGGAACCCACGGCGTGAGCGGGAACGTGCTCGCCGGCATCGCATCGAGCGTGGCGAAGAACATGCCGATCCCGTTGGGCACCAGGTTCGTCACCGTCGCGCGGTACACGTCGCCCACCTGGGTCGGATCGGCCGTCAACCTCGTCCGAAGCATCGTCGACGAGAGGCAGCCCTGCTGGCCGTTCACCACCGGCGACACGAACGACGCACGATCGACGTAGTAGATGAAGGAGCCGTTGCCGTTGCTGTTGCCCGAGATGCGCAGCTCGACGACGAGGTTGCCGCCCGCATACACGAACGGCGTGCTCAGCGGCACCATGACGGGAGCGCCACCGGGCGACGACGGCAGGCTCGGCAACACGAACGGCGCTGGACCGAACACGGTGACCGGCGGCGCGGAGTAGTTCGTGTCGAGCGCACCCGAGAACGTGTCCGACGTGCGGTTCGTGTAGCCCATGCGCACTTCGAGCTGGAGCGTGCAGCCCGTCGTCGCCTGCACACCGTCCTGACGGAATCCGACCGCGGTGATCGAGTGGCCGACCGGCACTGCCAGGTCCCACCCTTCGAGACCGATCATCATGCGGCTGATGCCGTACCCGAACGGGGCCTGTGGCTCGCCGAACGCGCCGTTCGGCACGGTGGCATGGTCGCTCGGGAACACGGCGGTCGTCTGAGCGATGGCCGAAGCAGCGAGAAAGAGCGTTGCGAGGAAGCGTTGGGAGTGCATGAGCCGGAACTGCGGACCGCGGCGGCCCGATTGCCAACCGCACGCAGAGGCGTGACACTGCGCAGGAGGTTGGAACGTCCTCCCGTCCGCGACATGGCGCCGCCGCGCGACCTTTTCTCGTGACCGATCGCAATCCGCCCCGCAGTCGCACCCGACGGCCCGCCTCTCCGGCCGATGACCCGCGAGCATTGCTCGCCAGCCACGTGCCGGAGTTGCGGTCGTTCGTCAGGGCACGCATGACGGCGCGGTTGCGGCGCTTCGAGCAGAGCAGCGACCTCGTGCAGAGTGTCTGCCGGGAAGCGCTCGAGGATCGAGGCTTCGAGTTCCGCAGTGCGCCGGAGTTCCGCGCCTGGCTGTGGGTGACCGCGCTCAACAAGCTGCGCGATCGTCTTCGCTACGCCGGCGCGGCGAAGCGCGACGCCGCGCGCGAGGATCGGGACTCCGACACGGGTGCACCGCACGAGGTCGCCGGCCCGGACCGTTCGCCGAGCGAAGCCGCGGCGGCGAAGGAGGAGGCGGCCCTGCTCGAACGCGCGTTCGCCGAACTTCCCGACGACCAGCGCAAGGTGCTCGAGCTGTCGCACATGCAGGGCATGAGCCATGCGGCGATCGGCGAACGCATCGGTCGAACCGAACTCGCGGTGCGCAGCCTCGTCTATCGCGCGATGGCACGCCTGTCGACGCTGCTGATCGGCGCGAACCGCCCATGAGCGTCGAGTTCGTCGAGGCGACGCTGGCGGATTGCCTCGCCGCCGCGGACGTCGCCGCCGCGATCGACGCAGCGTGCATGCGCCACCCCGAGCACGCGGCCGGCCTGCGCGCCCGCTACGACGCCCTCGTCGCGACGGGCCTGCTCTCGGCGCGAGACGGCCCGCGCGCGCGCGAACGGTTCGCCGGCTATCGATTGCGAGAAGTACTCGGCCACGGCGGCATGGGCGTCGTGTACGCCGCGGAGGCGCCGAACGGCGACCCAGTGGCTCTCAAGCTGATGCAACCGGGACTGTCGTGGCTGCCGGGGCGGCGCGAACGCTTCGCGCGCGAAGCGGCGGTGCTCGCCCGCCTGCAGCACGACGGGATCGTGCGCATCGTCGACTTCGGCGAGCGCGACGGCGTGCCGTTCCTGGCGATGGAGCGGATCGAAGGCGCGTCGCTCGCCGACTGGCTGGACCGGGCGCGCGAGCACGCGGACGACCCCGCCGCACTCACCGGCCGCGCCCTGTGGCAGTTCGTCGGCGGACGCGGCGACGCGCTCCCGGCGCTGTTCGCGGAAACGTGGACGACGACCGCCGTGCAGATCGTGCGTCGCGTCGCGGCAGCACTCGCGCATGCGCACGACCGCGGCGTTCTGCACCGCGACGTCAAGCCGTCGAACGTACTCGTCACGCCGAACGGACGCGTCGTGCTGATCGACTTCGGCCTCGCCCGCGACGCCGACGCAACGACGATCACCGGCTCGGGCGCGAACCTCGGCTCGCTGCCGTACATGCCGCCGGAAGTGCTCGGCGGGAGCGGCGAGCACGCGGCGCCCACTCTCGACGTCTACTCCGCGGGCGTACTCCTGCACGAACTGCTGGCGCTGCGCGCTCCGTTCGCGGGCGACAACGGCGAAGCGCTGCGCGCCGCGATCCTCGCCGCGGACCCCGCGCCACTGCGCAACGGTCGACGCGACATCGGCAAGGACCTCGCAACCGTCTGCGCGACCGCCATGGCGCCCGAGCCGCAGGTGCGCTACCGCGACGCGGCTGCGTTCGCCGCCGACCTCGACGCCGTCCAGTCGATGCGCGAGATCGCGGCGCGACCGGCTCCGGCGTGGCGGCGCTGGCGACGCGCGGCGCGGCGCCGACCGCTGGCAGCAGCCGGCGTGCTCGCGCTGCTCCTGGCAATGCCGATCGGCGGCGCCGCGGCAGTGCACACTTGGCGTCACGCCGACGAACTCGCGATCGGTGCCGCACAGGTGCGCCTCGATCAGTACGAGGAGGAACTCACCGCCGGCTTCCTCGCGATGGAACACCGCCGACCCGGCGACGCACTCGCGGCGTTCACTCGCGCGGCGACGCTGGCGGACGGCGACACGCTCGCGCTGGCGGGTCGGATGATGCTGCACCTCGACGCCGGCGATGCTGCGGCGGTGATCGGGCTCGCGAACGACGAACTGCTGCAGGTGCCGGGCCTCGGCGAACTCGTTGCGCAGGCCCACGAGAAGCGCGGCGACACGGCGCGGGCGGACGAAGTGCGGCGCGGACTGGCACCGGCCACCGAACCAGTCGACCTGTTCCTGCTCGGCCGAGCGATGCTGCAGCGCAACGAACGCGTGCGCGACGCCGCCGCGTTCGTCGCCGCCCACGAACTCGTCGAGCGCGCGATCGCCAGGTCTCCGCGGCCCCGACTGCTCTTCTACTGCGAGTGTGTGCATGCGGCGTGGCACGCCGGCGACGCCAAGGCGGTCGCCCGCGCGAACGAGGCACTGGCGCGGCACTGGCCGGAGTCGCTGCGCGCAGCGTTCTGGATCGCGTTCGGCCGGGAACGCCTCGATCCAGACGGTGCTGCCGCCGCGTATCGGGCGATCCTCGCGCGTGAGCCCGGGTTCACGCCGGCGCGGCGCAACCTGGCGATCCTCCTGCAACCCCGCGACCCGGCGGCGGCGCTGGCCGCCGCCGAGAGCCTGATCGCCCTGTCGCCTGACAACGTGGACGGGTGGTTCGAATCGGGCATGGCGCTCGAGAGGCTCGGCGACGCAACGCGCGCCGAGACCGCGTACCGGCGAGTGATCGAACTCGATCGCGACAACGGACCGGCGCTCGGCAACCTCGGTCGTCTGATGAAGCAGAAAGGCGAGCTGACGGTCGCCGAGGATCTCATGCGTCGCGCGGTCGCCCTCGAGCCGCGGCGCCCGGCTCTCCATCTCAACCTCGCCAACCTGCTGCTGGAGCGCGGGGACTTCGCCGGCGCGGTCGCGAGTTCGCGCGCGGCGATCTCTGCGGACGGAACCTTCGTGCCTGGGCGCCGCCAACTGGTGCGAGCACTGATGGGCCAAGGCGACCGCGACGGAGCGCGGGCCGCGATGCAGGACGCAATCGACCTCGACCCGAGGGGAGCCGAGACGCACACGCTGGCCTCGCAACTCTTCGACGATCTGGGCGACGCCGCGGCGAAGGCGCGGGAAGAGGCCAGGTTCGCCGCTGCAGTGAGGTGACCGTTCGCGAACGACGGTCCCGACGTCGGCGCATGCTTGACCCGCGCCGCACGATCGCCGAGCCTCGGCCGACCGGAGGAACGCGCCATGGGGAACGGAGAACGAAGCCCGCGCCAGCTGATCCTGTGCTGTGACGGCACGAACAACACACTGACCGGCGGGGCCAAGGACACCAACGTCCTGCGCCTGTTCGAACGCTTGCGCGCGACGGACGACGGACGACGCGTTCTCTACTACGACCCCGGCGTCGGCACCGCCGACGAGCTGCCGCCGACGGACGCGGTGCAGTGGATGCGGCGCAAGTGGGACCGGCTGTCGGGGCTCGCGTCCGGACAGGGCGTCTTCGAGAACATCTCGCAGGCGTACTCGTTCCTCATGCGCGAGTGGCGCGAAGGTGATTCGGTCTGGCTCTTCGGCTTCTCACGCGGCGCGTTCACTGCGCGCAGCATCGCCGGCATCGTGCACCTGTTCGGCATCGTGCGGCCGGAGCACCGGGCGCTGCTCCCGACGCTGATGCGGATCTACTTCTCGAGCAAGGACGGTTCGACGCTCGCGATGCGGGCGATCCGACGGATCGCGCAGGCCCTGAGTTACCGCGACCCTGGCCAACGACGCGACCGCGCCGCCGAGCAGGTTCGCGAACTCTTCACGACACCGGCCGGTCGCACGGCCGCCGTGCACTTCGTGGGCGTCTGGGACACGGTCGAGTCGGTCGGACTGCCGGGCTTCGGACTGCACATCAGCAGCCAGGCGACGATCAGGGCGAAGCGCATCCAACACGTCCGTCACGCGCTGTCGCTCGACGAGCACCGTTGGCCCTTCCTGCCGCGGCTCTACGACGACGAGGACTTCGGCGATGCGAAGCACCCGGGGGCCGACCACGGCGCGGCGCAGTCGATGCGGCAGGTCTGGTTTCGCGGTGTGCACAGCGACGTCGGCGGCGGCTACGACGCCGACGCCGCGGCGCTGTCGGATGCGGCGCTGCAATGGATGCTCGCCGAAGCGAACGCGTGCGGCCTCGCTTGCCCGCCCGAGACCGACGCGAAGCCGCGAACCGCCCGGCAGGTCGCGCACGACCCGCTGCACGAGACGCCGTGGTGGGCGGTGACCGGAATGACGGTGCGCGCCACGGCCCCGCGGGGCCGCGCGACGGCGATCGGAACCGCGCACGAATCGGTCCAGAGCGGCCACGCACGCTCGATGTGGAGCGAACGCCGCCCGATCCTCCCGTTGCTCGTCGCTGCGACGGGAGGAGCCCTCGCGCTGGTGCTGTCGGGCTACATGCTGATGCCCGCGGGCGGATGGCGCGGCTTCCACGCGTTCGCCACCACGCCGTCGCAGTGGGTCGAAGCAATGGTCATCGCGAAGAACCTGGCGGTGGCGCAGGCGACGACCTGGTTCGACGCGCGCGGAGCCTTCGATGTCGCATCGGAGGACGGCGCGTGCCCAAGGCGCGCGCTGCTCTTCGACATGGCATTCATCGCCGCCTACGCGTACGTGCTGGCGCGGCTGTGCAGCCGCGCGTTCGCGCGACGGTTCACGTGGCGCGAAGTCGACGGGCTGCCCCCGAAGCTGCGCCTGCTCGGCTTCTCGCTGTCGACGCTCGTCGCCGGCGACTTCGTCGAGAACGTCCTGGGGATCGCCGCCTTCTCGTGCGGGCGCGGCGTGTTCGGCCAGGGCTTCCTGTGCCTGGGCGCGTTCGGCTCGTTCGCGAAGTTCGTCGGCTTCGCGGGTTGCGTCGCGCTCATCGTGCTCGGCTGGTCGATGCCGGGCTCCCTCGTTCGCAGAGCGCCGAGAAGCGACGCGCACTGACGTCGCCGGCCGAACGTCGGTCCGTCACTTCGCTTCGGAAGCGGTCGTCGGGGCGCGCGGGATCGCGGGCCCGGGCATCGGCACGAAGTCGTAGTGCTTCACGACGCCGTCGTCATCCGACCATGCGCGGCGGAACAACCAGTCGAGCACATCGGGCGGCGTACCCAGCAGACAGTGGCCGAGAGAAGCACCGCCGAGGGCCGGGAAGAACATGAACTCCGAGGCCGAGTGTTCGCCGAGCCCGTCGCCGGCCAGCTCGCTGATCGGCCAGGTGATCGGAAGCAGGACAATCGAAACGATCCCGCCGCCGATGCCGCCGATCCACGCGCCCGCGCCCGCGCAGACGCGAACCCAGCCGGGACGGCCGAACTCGGCCGGCGGGCTCGCATCGTCGAGCGTCTCGATCGTGTCCGCCACCGCACAGGCGGACAGGCAGAGCAGTGCGGACAGGCCCAGGGAACGGAAGTAACCGCGCGCCATGCGCCGCATCCTACAGGGCGACCGGCAGACGACGAGCGCACGGTTCGCGTCGATGACGGCCCCATCGCCACGGAGGCAGCACTCGCCGCGACGACCGATCCGGCGCGAACGGCCGCACGGCTGCGCACCACGGCGTGTGTTGTCGCCTCTCCGGCGCCTCGCTACGGTCCCGTTCCCTCCCGCTCCCATGAAGATCGCCATCATCGGTTCCGGTTACGTCGGCCTCGTCGTCGGCACGTGCTTCGCCGACACCGGCAACCGCGTCACGTGCGTCGACGTCGACGACGCCAAGATCGCCCGACTGCGACGCGGCGACGTGCCGATCTACGAACCCGGCCTCGAGGAACTGCTGCAGCGCAACACCGCGGAGGGGCGCCTGTTCTTCGGCACCGACGTCGCCGGCGCTGTCCAGGCAGCACAGGTCGTGTTCATCGCCGTCGGCACTCCGCAGAACGAGGACGGCGCGGCGGACCTAAAGCACGTGCTCGCGGTTGCCGACACCATCGGCGCCAACATGAACGACCACAAGATCGTCGTGCTGAAGAGCACGGTGCCCGTCGGCACGAACCAGAAAGTGCGCGAGCGGATCGCCGCGAAGACGAAGCAGGAGTTCTCGGTCGTCAGCAATCCCGAGTTCTTGAAGGAGGGTGCCGCGATCGACGACTTCACCAAGCCTGACCGCGTCGTGGTCGGCTGCGATTCGCCGAAAGCGCGCGCGATCATGGAGGAGCTGTACTCGCCGTTCCTGCGTACGGGCAAGCCGATGCTCATCATGGATCCAGCGTCGGCCGAGATGACGAAGTACGCGGCGAATGCGATGCTCGCGACGCGCATCTCCTTCATGAACGAGATGGCGCGCATCTGCGAGGCGGTCGGCGCCGACGTCAACCAGGTGCGCAAGGGCATCGGCACGGACGCGCGAATCGGCTTCCCCTTCCTCTTCGCCGGCGTCGGCTACGGCGGATCGTGTTTCCCGAAGGACGTGCGAGCCCTCGTGTCGACAGCCAAGGAACACGGCTACACGCCGCACATCGTGCCCGCGGTCGAGAAGGTGAACGAAGAGCAGAAGGAGCTCCTGTTCGCGAAGGTGAAGAAGCACTTCGGCGACCTCAAGGGCAAGCACTTCGCGGTGTGGGGACTCGCGTTCAAACCGAAGACCGACGACATGCGCGAGGCCCCGAGCCTTGTCCTGATCGACTCGCTGCTGAAGGCGGGCGCGACCGTCACCGGTTTCGACCCCGAGGCGAACGACGAGGCGAAGCGCATCCTCGGTACCAGGATCCGCTTCGCCGACCAGGCGCTCGAAGCCTGCACCGGCGCCGACGCGCTCATCCTCGTCACCGAGTGGAGCGAGTTCCGCCACCTCGACCTCGACGAGATCAAGTCGCGGTTGAAGCAGCGTGTGCTGTTCGACGGCCGCAACATCTGGGACGGCGAACGGGTGCGCGCGCAGGGCTTCACCTACCACGGCATCGGCGTCCGCTGACGCAGTCGCGCGTCACGCGCCGCGCTGTCGACGGACGTCGTCCAGATCCGCCGCGTCCTTTCCGGCGCCCGTCGCCTTGTCGCGAGCGCGTTGCAGCGCTTTCTTCGCCGACATCGCCTCGAGTGTCTTGTGGAGGCGCTCGGTGACGAGCGGATCGTCGTCGCCGACGTCGGCGACCGACTGTGCGGCGTGGTCCAGAACGTGGCCCGCCGCGTCCAGGTCGCCCTTCTCGATCCAAGCCAGCGCGAGGTAGTTCGCCGCTTCGATTGTCTGACTGCCCGGGTCCGCGGCCTCGAGGGCACTCTGGAACATCGGGATCGCTTCGTCGATGCGGTGCGAGGACTGCAGGAGGCGCGCCTGCCACAGCCGCGCGTCCTGCGCGCGCGAACTCCCCGGCTCGACGGCAGCGGCCTTTGCATACGTCGCGAGCGCCTCGTCGATGCGTTTCTGGCGCCGCTGCATGTCCGCCGCACCGACCAGACCGCGCTGCGCGTAGCGCGGCGCGTCCGCGGTCGCCGCGAGGAGGTAGCCCTTCTCGGCGAGCGGCAAGCTGCCTTGCTGACGCCACAGTTCGGCCGACGTGAACGCGGCGAACGCCGCGACCGCGGGCTCGGCACCGAAGTCGACGACCACCTTGTCGTACGCGGTCGCGGCCTGCTCGAGCGCCGCGGCACGCTCGGGGCCGCGCAGTCCCTTGCAGCGAGCAGCCACCTGCTTCGCCGACTGCAATGCAGCGCGACCGGCATCGCTGACCTTCGCCGCCTCCGTCGCGGTTTCGCCGCCGCGTTTGCCGACCGCAGGCGGCGCCTTGGTTCCGGACTCGGCACCCTGCGCTGCAAGCGCACCCATGAGCAGGAGCCCGACCAGCATCGTCCCGACAGACTTCATGTGCTTCTCCTTGGTTCGTGCAATCCGTTCCTTCCGTCACGAGTCGAGGCCGTCCGCCGCGCGAACACACTCCTCGATGTCCTTCTGCACCCTCCGGCGGGCGCGGTGGAGCCGCGTCTTCACGCACTGCTCGGATCGGCTGCTGCGCACGGACAGCTCTGCGCAACAGAACCCCTCGTGGAGTCCGAGCAGAAGCTGACGATCGAGCGGCGACAGCCGATCCAGCGCCCGCCGCAGGCACGGCAACACGCATTGCGCCGGGACGCGGCGGCCTGCGATCGAGAACCAGGTGTCACTCGAGGCACCGGTCGTCTCGACGCCTTCCAGCGTCACCAGCGTCTGCTTCGCCGCGCGCTCTCGACACGAGAGGGCGATGCCACGAAGCCGGATACGGCGCGCGATCGTCTGCACGGCCGCCCAGAAGCGATCCGGGTCGCGGGCGTCGCCGGCCCAACGCCATGCGGCCAGCGTCGCATCCTGGATCAGGTCGTCGCGATGAGCACGCGTCCAACGGTCGCCGAAGCGCCGTAGGAACTCGTTCGCATGTCGGTGTGCCAGTTGCCATGTGTCCTTCCCTCGTTCCATGCCCCTCACCTCGGGGCAACGTGGTGCCGGTGTCCTGATGGCACGGCAGCGCGACATTTCCGGCGACGAACCGGAGAATCCGCGCACCACGGGACGATCGCGGCAGCAACCGATCAGCCGCTGGTCGGACGGAGCGGGTTCGAGCGTCGGGACGGTGCGGCCGCGAGCACGGCTTCGCGCGACGTCTGGCCGGTCAACGCGGCGATGCGGTCCATGATGAGCCGCGTCGCAGCGACGAGCCGCGAACGCCGGTCGCTCGCGCCGAGTGCGTCGAGTTCGACACGCCCGATCGGTTCGCCGAAGCGAACGGTGACGCGCACCGGTCGAGGCAGGGCGCGACCCAGTGGCAGCGCGACGTTCGCACCCACGATGCCGACAGGCACGATCGGCACGTCCTCAGCCAGCACGAGAGACACCGCGCCCGGGCTGCCGAGCATCAGCTGGCCGTCACGGCTGAGACCGCCCTCCGGGAAGATGCCGACGACCCGGCCCTGCTGCAGCACGCTCCGCGCGGCGCGCAACGCGTCGCGATTGCCCCCGTACGGCGACAAGGGAATGGCGCGGTTCCATTCGCAGAACCAGCGCACGCCCGGCTGCCGGAAGACGACGTCCGTCATCAGGTAGGCGACCCGCCGCCGCACACTCGCGCCGAGCACGATCGGGTCGAGGAACGACGTGTGGTTCGCGGCGAGCACACACGGGCCGCGCGCGGGCGGCGCCCCTTCGACGCGCAACCGCAGCCACAATCGCAGCGCCGCGCTACAGCACGCCCAGAAGGGCCAGTAGAGCGCTTCGTTCCACCACGGCGGGCGTCCAGCGAGCCGTTCGGCTTCGTCCCGAACCGGCGGCTCCTGTCGCAGAGGCCCGGGGTCTGCCGCGGGCCCGGTCACTCACGTGCCCTGCTTCGCGCGCGTCGTCCACTCGGACCCGGGGAAGTCCGCCAGCAGCACGCCGCGGCAGCGGCCCATGATCAGCTGGTACTCCGGCCCGCGCCATTTGTTGGCGGCGAGGATCGCGTGGTAGAGCGCTTCGGCCTGCAGGCTCGGCCAGGCGTCCTTGGTCTCGAGGCGGACGCGCAGGAAGAGGAGCAGCGACTGCTTCGCGAGGTCCTTCTTCTCCGGCGTCGCTTCGTCCAGCAGGATCTGGCCGAGGCCCAGGAATGCACCCGCACGCGACGAAGCATCGACGCCGTCACGGGTGGAGAGGTCGTCGTAGATCTTCTTGGCGCCCTCGATGTCCTTCGCTTCGCGAAGGCTGTTCGCGAGCTGGATGTTCGCGCGGTTCTGGACCGTCGGGTTCGACCCGCCGGCCGCGTTCACGACGGACTGCAGACGACCCTGGAACTCCTTCGGGTTCTTCGCCGAGCCGCGCTCGGCCATCACCTGGAAGAACTCGGCCTCCACCGCGAAGCCGCTCGGCCATGCGCCGCCGATCGCTTCGTCCTTGTACTTCTTCGCGACGGCCGCCGCGTCCGAGGCCTTCTTGCCCCCGAAGCCCATGTAGTACTCGAACTTCTGCCGGAAGACCTCGGGCAGCACTCCGGCTTCGGGGCAGCTTTTCTGCATCTCGTCGAGTGCACCGACCGCCGCCGACGCCTTGTCGTTGTCGAAGAACTGGGCTGCAGCGCCCACGAACCCGAACTGCGCCATCAGCAGGTCCTTCTCGGCGACCTTCTCGCGCGCGAGCGTCAGCATCATGTCGGGGTCCCGCAGGCCGCGGGCGTACACGTCGCGGAACTTGCCGAGCTCGACGCGCTGCACCTGGTCCGTCGCCACCGACTCGTTGCCGCCGCCCTTGCTGTAGCGCAGCTGGCGCACGTCGAAGCTGACGACCTTGACGCCCGCGATCTTGGTGCCGTTGGTCAGTTCGACCGTGTCACCCTGGGCAACCGCCGGGCAGATGCAGGACACGAGGAAGGACGCAGCGAGAAGTCTCGACTTCATGGGCCGACGGGGTCTCTGGGGAATCGGGGGCGGCGCATCATGCCGAGCCGCGGGGAGGGACACAACGACGGGCTCCCGGGCGGGGTTCGCTCGGGAGTTGCAGGCGCGCCGCAAAACGGCGATTCAGCCCGCCGCGTCGGTGCGCAGGTCCCGCACGCCTTCCCCGCGCGCGCGGACCCGCTGGCGCCCTTCCCACGTCGCGGCGAGGTCGTGCCCCAGCCGGCGGACGGCGATCAGCTCGGCGACGACCGAAACCGCGATCTCTTCGTGACTCTTGCCGCCGAGATGGGCCCCCATGGGCGTCCGCACCGTCAGGAGGAAGTCGTCCCCGATGCCGGCCGTGCGCAAGTGCTTCCACAGGAGCGCCTGCTTCGTCTTGCTGCCGATCATGCCGAGGAAGCGCAGCTTCTCGCCCGCGGCGAAGCGGCGCCCGAGCGCTTCGAGCACGACGCCATCCTCGCGATGACCGCGCGTGACGACGACGGCGTAAGAGTTCTGGCGGATCGGCATCGCGGCGACCGCGTCCGGATAGGGCCGTGCGAGGGTGTCGTGCGCCTCGGGGAACCGTTCGCGCGCGGCGAACTCCGGCCGATCGTCGGCCACCGTCGTGCGGAAGCCCGCGAGCGCGGCGACTTGCACGATCGCCTTGCTGACGTGACCGCCACCGAAGATCCACAGAGCCGGCGTCGAGATCGGTTCCACGAAGATCGTCACCTCACCGCCGCACATGAGCCCCGAGTCGGGCGAATCGTCCTCGGTGAGTCGGAAGTTCAACGAACGCGGCTGTTCGTCGGCGAGCACCTGGAGGGCCGTGTCGTACACCTCGGCTTCGAGACAACCACCGCCGACCGTGCCGAGGAACGTGCCGTCGGCGAGCACGAGGAGGCGCATCGACGTGCGCCCCGGCGTCGACCCGCGCGTGCCGACGATCGTCGCGAGCGCCGCAGGAATGCCTTCGCGACGCAGTCGCACGATCTCTTCGAAGATGTCGGGGCTCTTGGACACGCGGGGTGTGGAGGTTAGCGGACGCGGCTCGCACCGGAACCCCGCCAGACCGATTCACCCACACGCGGCGCGCACTTCGTCCAGCGTGATCCGTTCGAGAGCCGCCCGTCCGGCCGACGTCGCCGGCGCCTTCATCACGAGGAAGCTGTCGCGCGACGAACAGCCGTGGCATCGGCCGTAGCGCACGGACTCCGCGATCACACGATCGCCGCAGTCGTCGCACACCCGCAGGTACAACGACGCGCGGCGCCGGCGCACCGGAAGGCGGCGCGGCTCGTCGATCGGGATCTTGTGCGTGACATCGGGCGGGTGGCCGGCGAGCCGCATCAGCGACCGCCAGTGGCGGCCGTGCGCGGGGATGTTGGCGCCGAACAGCCGGAACGCCGCGATGTGCGCCGTCTCGTGCACGAGCACCGTCTCGAGCTGATCCGGCGCGCGGCCGAGCAGCGTCGGGTTGAGTTCCACGCGACCGTTCCGCAGGAACGCGCGCCCGGCAGTGGTGGTGAGCCGTTCGTTCCACACGACACGAAGCGCAGTGTCGAGCACGCGCCACTGGGCGAGCAGGTGCGCGGCGCGGGACTCGAGTTCGGCGGACGACGGCAGGGCCACCGCCGCATCAGAACGGATCCCGCGGGAGATGTCAGCGCTCGACTGGTCCGATCGCCCGGCGGCGCGTGAGCTCGCGCAACGCGGTCGGCAGAGTGAGCATCGCGAAACCGACGACGGTCATCGGCAGCGTCGTCTTCATGTCCCGCGTCTGCACGAACCTGAAACCCTCGGCCGCCATCAGGCAGCCGCCGACGACGAACAGACACCAGCCGATGCCGAACCAGAGCGCGTGCCACCAGTCGCGCTGGCCGCCCGGCTTGTCACAAGCCGGAGCCGAACCCGCGGGCGTGGCGTCGGCCGCGAGCGCACGCAGGAGTTCGTTGCGCGTGGCGGGCTCGATCGACGGGTCCTTCAGGGCCTGCTCGATCAGGTCGAGGCGACGCCGATCCATTTCGATGCGCCGCTTCCGCTTCGCGACGCTCGTGAGGCTCATCGAGACGAGCACCGCGAAGGCCCCGAGGCAGACGACTCCGATCGCGATGTCCTTGTCGTTCATCGTTCACCTCACTGCGCGTGCCGCTTTCCCTCGAGTTCGCGCAGCGCGAACGGGTAGGTGACTAGTCCGAAGCCCACGATCGACGTGAGCAATCCGCCCGCGGTGGCGCTGCTCTCCCCCAGGATCTGACCGATCGCGAGCACACCGAGCCCCGTGAAGAGCGCGACCCAGCCGATCGCCAGCAGCGTCGCCAGCAGCGGACCCGAGCCCGGCGCCGACGGCGGCCGTTGGCCCGTGAGCTGGAACGTCAGGGTCTCGAGCATCGCGCGATCGATCGCCGGGTTCTTCAGCGCCTCTTCGAGCAGCCGCACCCTGTCGGCGCGCGCTTTCGACCCCTGGTCCATTGCCATCTTCACGATCACGAACACGAAGATCGGAACGAGGATGAAGGCGGCTTCCATGATCGAGGCGGTCGGTGAGGGCGCGGGCTACGGGACCCCCGTCAGTGTATTGCGGAAAGCCCCAGACCGCCGAGCAGCTGGTCCGGCCGACCGTCCCAGACCATTTCGACGTCGTCGAGGCGGCAGCGGTCGTTGCGGCGCCATACGAACGGCCATTCGAGGGCGCGTGCCGCCTCGAGGTCCGGTTCGCGGTCCCCGACCATGACCACACGTTCGGCGCCGGAGACGCGTTTCGCCTCGCGCAGCATGTCCGTTTTCGACTGCACGCCGGGGCTGTCCAGGCAGAACTGCCAGTCCGTGAGCGCCGCGAGCCCCTGCCCCTCCTGCATCGCCCCCATGTAGGTGCGACGGCAGTTGCTCGCGAGCGCGACCTTCACGCCGATGCGGCGGAGATGCGTCAGCAACGGCCGCACGCCCGCGAAGAGGTAGTCGACGCCGCTGCTCACGACCTCGATCTCCATCGGCAGGACGACCGCGCGCAGATCCTGCCAGCGATGCTTGTGGCCCTCGGGGAGGAACGGTGCCCAGACGCCGGCGTCGCGCATGCCGACGACCGCTTCCGCTTCGGCGTCGGTCGGCATCACGATGTCGAGGCCGTTCATCGCCGCGAAGCGCTGCAGACCGCTGCGGATGGTCGGCGACCACCATCGGAACGTGTCGTGCAGGGTGCCGTCGACGTCGAAGACGACGAGTTCGGGCGGAAGGTGGCGGCGCAGCAGGGTCACGGCGAGCAGGCTATTGGCAGACGACCTGGCGGACACCCATGACCTGGAGTTCGTCGAGGAAGCGATTCATCGCCGCACGAACGTTGGCGGCCTCGACGGACCCGACGGCCGTCGGCTCGGCGGCGATCTCGACGACGAACCGCGCGATCTGATCCTCGGTCATCGCACGCGTTCGCTGCCGGAGCGAGAGCACCGCTGCCTCGAGCGGCACCCGCTCCCCGTCGCGCGCGACGAATCCGTCGGCGGCGACGACGACGCGCGACTTCCCGAAACTGCCGTCGAACGCCGAAGGCGCAGCGGGCTCGCCGGACGCACACGCCGCGAGCAGCACCACGACCGCGCCGAAAGAGCGTCTCATGAGGCCGCGATTCCCTGCACTTCGATCAGCGCTTCCGGGTCGAAGAGCGACACGACCTGGAACATCGCCATCCCGGGGAAGTGTTTGCCGCAGTGCCTTCGCCACACGCCGCCGAACTCCTTGCGCGCAGTCGCGTAGTCGTCGCGACTCGTCACGTAGAAGTTCAGCTGCACCACGTCGGCGAACGTCATGCCCGCGTCGCGGAGGATGCTGCCGATGTTCGCGAGCGCCTTGTCGAGCTGTCCGACGAGATCGCCCTTCTTCTCGACCGCACCCGCGGCGTCGTAGCCGCACTGGCCGGCGAGGTAGAGCGTTCGTGCGGGGCCGTGCTCGACGAGCCAGCCGTGCGCGAAGCCGACCGGCGGGGCGAGGTCCTTCGGATTGACGGGGCGTTTGCTCATGCGGAGTGCGGAGGGAGTTCGCGCAGGATCGCGCGCACGGGGCTGCTGTCGCCGTTCACGATGCGCAGCGGCAGCGCGATGAGTTCGTAGTCGCCGGGCGGCACGGCGGTCAGATCGAGGTTCTCGAGGATCGCGACACCGCCCTCGTACAGCACGTGGTGCCCGTGCAGATCCTTGCTGTCGGCGTGGTCCATGCTCGGCGTGTCGATGCCGACGAGCACGATGCCCCCGGCGACGAGCGCCTTCGCCGCGTCGGGGCCCACGGCCGTGAACGCCGGGTCCCACGCGCGGTGGTCGTGGCGCTCGCGTGTGCGGAACAGGATCCGCTCCGCGGAGCGCAGCATCGCGGGCGTGAGCGCACTCGCCGGGATCAGCGGAGGTGACCCCGTACCGCGCACGTCGACGACGCGACAGCGGCCGATGTAGCGGCGCAGATCGACGCTCGCGATGTCGGGGCCCGCCAGATCGAAGTGCAGCGGCGAGTCCGTGTGCGTACCGACGTGCACCGACATCCGGATCGTGCTGACGTTGCACGACGCCCCCTTCTCCTGTCGCGCGACCCATTCCTGCGAGAACGGCGTGTCGCCCGGAAACGGCGCGGTCCGCGGCTCGATCGGTTCACTGATGTCCCAGATGCGCATGGGGATCGCCGGCGATCAGCCGGGTTTGCGTTCCTGCTGCAGGAAACGTTCGTGCTCGCCGGTGTCGAGGATGTCGCGCACGGCCTTCACCGCTGCGCGCACCTCGTCCTCGGTGTTGAAGAAGTGCGGTGCGACGCGCAGGCCCGCGTCGGGTCGGAAGTCGACGACGATCTCGCGCGCCGCGAGCGCCTGACAGACCGCGTACCCGTGCGGCACGTCCAGTGCGACGTGGCCGCCGCGCTTCTGTGCGTCGAGCGGCGACTTCACGCCTAGACCGGCGCGCTGCGCCTCCGCGATCAACAGGGTCGTCAGCTTCTGACTCCTCGCGCGGATCGCCGGCAGCCCGGCCTCCGCGACGGTCGCGATGCCTTCCATGCCCGAGTGCAGCGCCGGCACGTTGGGGGTGCCAGTCGCGAATCGGCCGCCGTCGTCGCGGTAGTCCTGACCGGCGGGCGAGAACAGGAACGGCTGCTTGTGCGCGGCCCAGCCCGTGAACGCCGGCTGCAGCGACCGGGCGACGTCGGGATCGACGTACAGGAAACAGTTGCCCGGCCCGCCGCACAGCCACTTCAGTGCGCCGCCGACCGCCGCGTGCACGCCGAGCTCGCGCAGGCGCAGCGGCAGCGTGCCGACGGAGTGGAACACGTCGAGGACCACGAACGCGCCGTGCTTCCGCGCCTTCTGCACGATCGGTTCGACGTCGACGATCGCCGCGCTGCGGAACATCACGTGGTCGATCGCGACGAGCAGGGTCTCGTCGTCGATCGCGTCCGCGATGCGCTGCGCGTCGGTCGAGATCCCGTCACTCGCCGCGGGCACACGAACGAGCCGGGCACCGAGACGCTGGCGCGCTTCGTAGATGTACTGGTCCGAGGGAAAGTTGCGGTCCGCGTAGACGATCCGGTGGCGCGCACCGTCGAAGCGGAAGCACGACAGGATCATCTCGAGCGCGACCGCGACGTTCTGGTGCATCGACACCGTGCCGTTCGGGACGCCGAGCACGGCCGCGATCCGGTCGGCGACCTTCTCCTGCAGCGACCACCACCCATCGCCCCACGCCCGCACGCCGCGCGTGTCCCACGCGTCGAGGAACTCGGCGACTCGCTGCCGCGCGGCCGCCGGCATGGCGCCGAGCGAGTTGTTGATCAGGTAGTTGGTGCGTGCGCAGATCGGGAACCGATCGCGAAACGCGAGAAGAGGATCGCTGGTGGTCATCGCCGACGCCGGGGGCGCCCGTTCTAGCGGATGGCGCCGGACGGCGCACGATCGGGACGAGAACCGCCGCTCCGTCAGTCGCGCGCCTGCAGGAAGCCGCGGCGAACGGCTTCCACGAGCGTCGGGGCCGCTCCGGCCCGCTCTGCGGCGATCACGTGCCGCTCGGCTTCCGCGCGACGGCCGAGCAGCGCACACGCCTGCGCGAGGTGCAGGAGCGGACCCGAGTCCAGGGGCGCGAGCTGGTGTGCTCGTTCGAGATGGTGGTGCCCGGCCTCGACCTCGCCGCGCGACAGCAGGACGACACCGAGCCGGTTGTGCGCTTCGGCGTTCTGCGGATCCAGGTGCAGGGCGCGGCGGAAAGCGCGCTCGGCGCGACGACCCTGCGCGAGCCTGCTGCGCACGATGCCGAGCAGGACCCACGCCTCGGCGACCGGCCCGGTGCGGCGAACCATCCTGTGCAGGGCAGCGAGTGCGCCGGCCGGATCCCCCGCGACGATCGCGTTCTCGACGGTCTGCGTGCCAGCCCACAGGCCGGGCACGACCGAGAGGCGCAGGAAGCGATGCGCCTGACCGGCGACGGTCACCGGGAGCCCGAGTTCGATCGCGCGGCGCAGCGCGGAGGCCGCACGATCGCCATCGTCGAGCAGGAGGCACGCGCGGCCCGCCTCGAAGTGCAGCATCGCATTCCCCGGCTCGACGAGGAGCGCACGATCGAGGACTTCCATCGCCGCGGTGGCGCGCTCCTGCTCGAGCAGGAACGACACCACGAGCCGTGCGACGGGCACCGGCAGGTCGGGCAACACGCGCAGCTCCTCGACGAGCCCGTCGCGCGCGTTCGTGTCCCCCGAGCGATCGTGCGCCGCGGCGAGTTGTGCGAGCGCATTCGACGACACCGCTCCGCGTGCCCGAGCACGCGCGACGAGATCGCGCACTTCGTCCAGGCGGCCGAGTCGGAACAACTGCGCCGCCGCTCGCTCCACGAGATCCGCCCGCTCGGGCGCGGCGTGAGCGGCGCGCAACAGCGCTTCCGCAGCGACCACATCGGCGCCGGCAGCGACGGCGATCGCGGCAGCGCGTTCGATCGCGGCGACCGGACGCGTGACGCGCGGCGCCAGCGCCTGCACGACCTCGGCGACCTCAGTGCGGCGCTCGCCGCGGCGCAGCGTGTGCGCGCACAGATCGAGCACGGCGTCCTGCACGTCGACGTCGTCGCCCGCGAGTTCGACGCAGCGTCGCGCCGGCCGGAGCGGATCCGTCGCGGGATCGACGAGGTTCGCCTCCCGACGCAGCACCGTGTCCTTCAACACGAGGAACCAGCCGAGCGCCTCGCCGGAGAGCGCGAGCGGCGCGTGCGGTCGCCCCGACCAGCCGAGTGCGCCAAGCAGTTCGTACTCGAGTCGTGCGACCGCCTCGAGCGGCCGCAACGGATCGAAAGGCAAATCGAGCGCGAGCACGACCTCGTGCGTCACCGCGTCCATCACGCGCACGTGCAACCCGTTCGCCTGGAACAACCCGTCGCAGAGGAAGCGGGTGTCCTGCTTGTGGATCTGGGCGAGCGCCCGCGGATCGAACAGCTCCCGCAGGCGCAGGAAGCTCCGCTGGCCGTCGATCGGCCCGAGGAACGGGAAGAAGCGGATCCCCCGGTCGCCGCCGTCGTTGAGACGGGCGACGAGCAGGCGCGGCAGCTGCCGCGCGAGCACTTCGTACGGAGCCGCGCCGACGACGGGCGACAACCCGTCGGCAACGGCGAAGGGGAACACGACAGCCGCGGTCACTTCGCGGCTATCGATCCGCGGCGAAACGCGACTTCGGCCCGTCGCACCGCGACCATGGCACCGGCGCGACGCGCGCCGTTCGCGCACACGAGCCGGGCCACCAAGAAACTTCGCGCAGAGCCATTGCCTTGGCAGGAGCAGTCGGTATGCATCGGCGGAGTCCCGGGCACCGCCCGCACCGAACTTCGAATCCCATGGGCAAGATCGTCAGGTGCCGCGAATGCGGCAAGGTCTACCGCGAACTCGACGAGCTCGAGGACCTGCGCGACAACGACAGCGTGTGCCTCGTCTGCAACAACACCATCGAAGTGACGGATTGGGACACGGTCCTCGCCTCGTACGAAGACGAGGACGGTGACGTCGAGGACGACGACTGGGAAGACGACGAAGAAGCCGAGTCGGACGAAGAGGGGGACGACGAGGTCGCTGAGGACTTCGACGACGACCTGGGCGACGCCGACGAAGAAGACGATGCGGACGGCGACGACGAAGAAGAAGACGACGACGAGGACGAAGACGAGGACGAAGGGGACGACGACGATCGCTGAGGCGCGTCGCCCGGTCCGTTGCCGGCTGGCTCGCCGCCGAGCCCTGCGCCATCTTGGCAGCAACGCGCAGCGCCCGACCTGTCAGATTGGCCGCGCCGCGGCCGCTCGCGCCGGCGAATCAATGTCGTAGACCGTTGCAGGTCATGGTCTTGCAGAAGCAGCGCGGCGCGGCACATGGGTTGCTCGCCGGGCGGCCCCCACAAGGGAATCTGCCGCGCGCGCATGTCCCAGAGCTTTCGAGTCCTGCTGGTCGAAGACGACGAGTCGCTGAGGTCCTGCCTCGGCGACTTCCTCGCCGGTCACGGCTGGGAAGTCGCGGCGACCGCCTACGGGACGGAAGCGATGGCGATGGCGCACCGCCTGCGGTTCGACTTCACGATCCTCGACTTCCACCTGCCCGAGATGACCGGGCTCGAGCTGTTCCGCAGCCTCGCGTCGATCCGCCCGCTGCCCGGGATCCTGATGTCCGGCCTCGCGAGCGCGGAGGAAGCCGCCGCCGCGCGCCACGCCGGGTTCTTCACCTTCCTCCGCAAGCCCCTCGAACTCGAACGGCTGCGCCAGTCGGTGCAGCAGCTGATCCAGGCCCACTTCGGTGGCCCGATGATGGTGTTCCCCGGCCGACCGGCCGCACGCCACCCGGGTCACTCGTCGAACTCTTCCTCCTCCAAAACCCCACCATCGAGAAGCTAGTCATGTCGAAGACCAAGACCGCCACCGTGACCCCCCTCGGCGACCGCGTCCTCGTGAAGCGCGTCGCTGCCGACGAGAAGACCAAGGGCGGAATCATCCTGCCCGACACCGCGAAGGAGAAGCCGCGCGAGGGCATCGTGGTCTCCGTCGGCAACGGCAAGGTCCTCGAGAACGGCTCGCGCCAGCCGATGTCGGTGAAGGCGAAGGACCGCGTGCTGTTCTCTTCGTACGCGGGCTCGGAGATCAAGCTCGACGGTGACGAGCTGCTGATCCTCGGCGAGGACGAGATCCTCGCGATCATCGAGAACTGATCGCGCCGCCCACACTCACCAACAACCCCCCACCCCAGCATTCCCATGGCAGTCAAGAAGATCGCATACGACCAGGAAGCGCGTGAGCGCATGCGCGACGGCGTGAAGCAGCTCGCCCGCGCCGTGAAGGTCACCCTCGGCCCGCGCGGCCGCAACGTCATCATCGAGAAGTCGTTCGGCAGCCCGCTCGTCACGAAGGACGGCGTCACCGTCGCGAAGGAGATCGAGCTTTCCGGCAGGTACGAGAACCTCGGCGCGCAGCTCGTGAAGGAAGTCGCGTCGAAGACGTCCGACGTCGCCGGCGACGGCACGACGACGGCGACCGTTCTCGCGGAAGCCATCTTCGAAGAGGGCATCAAGAACGTGACGGCCGGCGCGAACCCGGTCGGCATCAAGCGCGGCATCGAGAAGGCGGTCGCGAAGGTCGTCGAGTCGATCAAGAAGTCGAAGATCGACATCAAGGGCAAGAAGGAGATCGCCCAGGTCGGCTCGATCGCCGCGAACAACGACGAGGAGATCGGCAAGATCCTCGCGGACGCGATGGAGCGCGTCGGCAAGGACGGCGTCATCACGGTCGAAGAGGGCAAGAGCCTCGTGACCGAGGTGAAGTGGGTGGAAGGCATGCAGTTCGACAAGGGCTACCTGTCGCCGCACTTCGTCACCAATCAGGACAAGATGGAGACCGTGCTCGAGAACCCGTGGATCCTGATCCACGAGAAAAAGATCTCGAGCATCAAGGACATGCTGCCCCTGCTCGAGAAGATCGCGCAGAGCGGCCGTCCGCTGCTGATCGTCGCCGAGGACATCGAGGGCGAAGCGCTCGCGACGCTCGTCGTCAACAAGCTGCGCGGCGTGTTCAAGTGCTGCGCCGTGAAGGCGCCCGGCTTCGGCGATCGCAGGAAGGCGATGCTCGAGGACCTCGGCATCGTCACCGGCGGCAAGGCAATCTTCGAAGACCTCGGCATCAACCTCGAGTCGGTCACCACTGCCGAACTCGGCAGCGCCAAGAAGGTCGTCGTCGGCAAGGACGACTGCACGATCATCGAGGGCGCTGGCAAGCCGAAGGACGCGCAGGCGCGCATGGAGCAGATCCGCGCCGAGATCTCGCGCACGACGTCGGACTACGACCGTGAGAAGCTGCAGGAACGCCTCGCGAAGCTCGCGGGCGGTGTCGCGCAGATCATGGTGGGTGCGGCGACCGAAGCCGAGATGAAGGAGAAGAAGGCTCGTGTCGAGGACGCCCTGCACGCCACCCGCGCAGCCGTCGCCGAGGGCATCGTCGCCGGCGGCGGCGCCGCGCTGCTGCGCGCCGCCAAGGGCCTCGACGACCTCAAGCTGAGCGGTGACGAGCGCATCGGTGCCGACATCGTCCGTCGCGCACTCGAAGCGCCGATGCGCCAGATCGCGATCAACGCCGGTGTCGACGGCTCGATCGTGGTGCAGACCGTGCGCGCCCACAAGGACGCCACGTTCGGCTACAACGCCGCGACGGACACCTACGAGGACATGATCAAGGCGGGCATCGTCGATCCGGCGAAGGTCACCTGTGCCGCGCTGCAGAACGCCGCCTCGGTGGCGACCCTGCTGCTCACGACCGAGGCGCTGATCAGCTCGGTCCCCGAGAAGAAGCCCGCTGGCGGCGGCCACGACCACGACCACGGTGGTGGCATGGGCGGGATGGGTGGCATGGGCGGAATGGGCGGCATGGACTTCTGATCGAGGTCGCGCCCACGGCGCGAACTCGACCCGTTTGTTCCCCCGCGCCGGTGCGAACAAGGCTCCAGCGAACAGCACGACCGGCCGCACGACGGCGCGGGGACAGGAACGGCTCGCTTGACGCAACGCGTCGGCGAGCCGTTCGCCTTCGTGGGCAGCGTTCCCAGCCGGCAACGTCGGCCCGTAGACTCCCGGCATGGAAGCCGCCGGCATCGTCGTCGTCGCCATCGTCGTCGCGCTCGCGATACGCCTGTGGGCCGGGTCCATGGACGGTGACCGCATCGCCGACTACATCCGCGAACGCGGCGGCAAGCTGCTGGAGAAGACCTGGTCGCCGTTCGGTCGTGGTTGGTTCGGCGAACGCAGCGACCGCATCTACGAAATCGAGTACGAGGATCGCGACGGCCAGCGCCGCGCCGCGACTGCGAAGACGAGCCTGTTCACCGGCGTGTATCTGACCGAGGACCGCGTCGTGCGACGCAGCGAGACACGCACCGCGGAGGTCAGCGAAATCGAACGTCTCCGCGCCGAAAACGCGCAACTGCGAGCACGCCTCGGTCGGGACGGCAACCCGGACGCCTGACGACGTGGCCGACTCGAACTTCTCCTGCCGCAGCGGCTGCGGCGCGTGCTGTATCGCGCCGTCGATCAACACGCCGTTCTTCGGCATGCCGGGCGGCAAGCGTGCGGGTGAACGCTGCGTGCACCTCGACGGCGACAACCGCTGCACCCTGTTCGGCAAGCCGGAGCGGCCGCAGTTCTGCATCGATCTCCGACCCGAGCCGTCGATGTGCGGAGCCTCGAACGCCGAAGCGTTCGCGATCCTCGAGAAGCTCGAACACGCGACGAGGCCTCGGCCATGAGCGAGTCGGCGCTCGTCGTGCGCGTGCCCGCCGCCGAGCCGTGCGTCGCTGCGCTGCGCGAACTCCACGACCCGGTCGCGCGACGCGGCATGCCGGCGCACATCACGCTGCTGTACCCGTTCGTCGCCCCGAACGAGATCACGCCAGCCGTGCTCGCTCGCGTGCAACGCGTCGCCGCGGAGTTCCCCTCGCATCCGCCGTACGGCGGACGCCCCCCGACGATCGTGCCTCACCTGACGGTCGGCCACACCCCGGGCGACGGCGCCGCGATCGAACGCGAACTGCGCGCGAACCTCGCGCGGCTCGGAACGATCGAGGCAACCTGCGACGCCGTCGACCTGATGGACGACGCGGCGGGCACGTGGCAACTGCGCCACCGTTTCGGGCTGCAGCCGTGAAGCAGACCGACCTCGACGATCCGGTCAGCACACAGCGGCGCGGCGCAGCAGCAAGGCACGCTCGATCGGGTTGCGGGTCAAGTTCGCGGCGCGCTCCAACTCTGCTTTCGCTTCCGCGACGCGGCCGACCCTTCGCAGCAGTTCGCCACGAACGCTCGGCAGCAGGTGGTAGCGCGCGAGTGACTCGTCGCGCGCCAACGCATCGACCATCATCAGGCCGATCTCCGCGCCGAACGCCATGGCCACCGCGACAGCACGGTTGAGGTCGACGATCGGCGACGGCGCGACGACGGCGAGTTCGCCGTACAGCTCGACGATGCGCGACCAGTCGGTGTCTTCGGCGACCACCGCACGAGCGTGGCACGCGGCGATCGCCGCCTGCAGCCGGAACGGACCGGGCTCGCCGCCGAGCGACTCCGCCCTCGCGAGTGCGCGCAGGCCCCGGTCGATCAGCACGCGGTCCCACTGCGTCCGGTCCTGTTCGAGCAGCAGCACCGGATCGCCCATCTCCGTCCGCCGCGCGCCGAGCCGCGAGCTCTGGATCTCCATCAGAGCGACGAGCCCGAGCACTTCTGCCTCGCGCGGCAACTGCTCGGCGAGAACGCGCGCGAGCCGGAGCGCCTCTTCGCAGAGGTCGGTGCGCATCCAGTCGTCGCCCGCAGTCGCGGCGTAGCCCTCGTTGAAGACGAGGTAGAGCACTTCGAGCACGGACGCGACACGCGGCGCGACGCCGTCACCTTCGGGCAGCTCGAACGCGATCCGCTCTTCCGCCAGCGTCCGCTTCGCCCGCACGATGCGCTGCGCGATCGTGGGCTCGGGCACCAGGTAGGCGCGCGCGATCTCGTCGGTCGTCAGTCCGGCGAGCAGACGCAGCGTCAACGCCGTGCGCGACTCCGGCGGCAGAATCGGGTGGCAGCACAGGAACATCAGCCGCAGCCGATCGTCGCCCAGCTCGCCGTCGGTCTGCGCAGGGACAGCCATCTGCTTCGCGTCGAGGTGTCGCCGCAGTTCTTCGTGCTTGTGGTGCACGCGCCGTTCGTGCCGAACGACGTCCACGGCGCGATGCCGCGCCGCCGCCATCAGCCACGCGCCGGGGTTGTCCGGTGTGCCGTCGCGCGGCCATTGCTCGAGTGCCGCCACCAGTGCGTCCTGGGCCAGCTGCTCTGCAAGGTCGACGTCGCGGACCACGCGCACGAGGCCCGCGACGACGCGCGGGAACTCGAGCCGCCACACCGCTTCGATCGTCCGCCGCAGCTCGTCGTCCACGCGGGGAGATCAGAACCCCGCGGCGGCACCGCGCAAGCCCGCGGTCAGCTCGCCGTGCGCAGCCGCGGCCCGAGCAGCACCGCGCGCATCGCCGGATCGCGGAGCAGCAGACCGGCCCACAGGAGGAGTCCGAGCCACACCGGGAACAGCGTGTGGCTCATCCACGGATGCAGGAGCCGCAGGTGCGTCGCGACCGCGCCCCCGAGGTAGCCCGTCGTCACGATCGCCCCGAGGCGCGCCGTGCGCGGGATCGCGTAGAGCAGCGTGCAGAGGAGTTCGAGCACGCCGAGGCCGGCCGCGATCTCGGGCGGATAGCCGAGTTCGTGCATGCCGTCGCGCACCATGTCGCCGCCGAAGAACTTGCACGACGCGCTGAACAGCAGGAACGCGACCGTGATGCCGCTCAGCACACGGCCGGTCACGACGGAACGTCGCTCGCTCACGACGCTCCTCCCTCGCCGCCCGCACCGTCGGCGGCGATGCGCAGGTCGACCTCGATGTTGCCGCCGAGGATCCGCGCGAAGCGATCGGTCCACGCGGCCATCTCGTCGAACGAGCGCATCTGCAGCATGCAGAACCCGCCGATCAGCTCCTTCGACTCGGTGAACGGGCCGTCGGTGCGCGCCCGCACGTTGTCGCGGTAGTTCAGCCGCACCGCCTTCGAACTCGGCAGCAGCGCTTCGTGCATCAGCAGCACGCCCGCCTTCTGCATTTCCGCGAGCACGGTGCGCAGGCCCTGCTTCTGGGCGGCGTTCGGTTCCTTGCCCGCTTCGGACTCGGGCGTCGCGGTCTGCAGGATCATGAAGCGGTACGGCGCGTCCGGCGGTCGTATGCCCATGCCCAGATCCCACGCTTCGGTGAGCGGCCCGAGTTCGAGCCGCTGCGCGCCGACCGCTTCGCCGAAGCGCTTCGCCCACTCGAGCCCCTGCTCGGGCTTCTCCACCTTGAACACCACGAGGCGCTGCGGCAGCTGCTCTTCGCGCCCGGCGCGGGTGCCCTTCGTCACGTCGCATCGGCCCTTCTCGAACGCGAGCCGGTAGCGGGTGAGCCCGGGCAAGAGGCCGTCGCCGCCGAGCATGATGCCCTTCTGCATCGCTTCGCCGATCAGGGCGCCCATGCCGTCGATCAGTTCCTTCGACGGCTTGTTGTCCAGGCTCTCGTTCGCCGGGTCCTTGTGCATGCAGAGGAAACGCATCGTGATTCTCCGTGGATGATGAGTGTGCTTCGGGCCTCGCCCGCGGTCTCTCGACCGCTGCCGGCTCGGCGTTCACCGCATCCGTCGCTCGACCGGCGACCGAATCGACACGACGACGAGATTTTCTTCGAGAGCCCGGCGCGCCCGGCGTCAGCGGGGCAGGCCCGGCGGCAGCCCATCGCGAGTCAGGCTGTCGAGAAGTCGCGCTGCCGTCGGCCCGAACCCGGCTGCCTTCGCCTTCTCCTGGAGCGCCGCGGCCGGCGCCTTCCGCTCCTCCTTGTCCGCGCCAGACCCTGCGATCGCGCAGATCGCCTCGACGACCTCGACCACCGCCGGCAGGTCCTTCGCAGCGACGACGCGCCGTTCGGTCTCCGTCTGCAAGCTGTTGCAGGCGATGACGACCTTGCCATCGGCAGCGGTGACCTTGCCGGTCGTGTGCACCGCCGTGATGCGCCCCTTCGCCGCATCGAACGTGTAGTCCCGCTGCAGTGCCTCGACCGCGACTTCGACCGGCTCGACACCGCTCGCACCGAGCTTCGGCATCTGGCCCTTCGCCATCGCGACGATGCCCGCGATGCCGACGAGATGCGCCGTGACCCCCTCCTTTGCGTCGAGGGACTGCGTCAGCGTCGGCACCTGCTTCTTGCCGTCCTTGCGTGTGCCGAACGTGACGACGGTCGGCACCTCGCACGGCTCGCCCGCGACCGGCGTCCACGCGCGGCGCGCGATCGGCTTCTTCGCCTTCCACTCCGCGGCGGACAGCGCGGGATAGGGGAACGCGACCGCCGCCGCCCACACTGCAAGCGGCCCGTCCGCGGTGCTCGCCGACTGCCGCAGGCTTCCGGTCGCCGGATCGAGCAGCACGACCTCCGCGCGCACGATCGCCGTCTCGAACGACTCGGTGGGCAGCTGTTCGTCGATCACCGCGATCCGCAGGGCCCCGGCCTCGTCGGCGCCGAGGCTCACGATGCGCACGGCGTGCTTGCCCGAGCCGCCGGACCCGGTGCCCCCGCCGCCGACGAGCTTGTTCTCGTCCACGACGGAGTAGGAGACGTCCGTGCCCGGCGCGAGGTCCATCCACGTCGGCGCAGGCTTCGCGGGTTGCTGGGCGACGGCGAGCGAACAGCAGAACGCGAGGAGCGGGACTGTGCGAGGCAGGAACGGGTTCATGGCTGGTGAGTGGACGGCCGTCGACGAAGGGCCACGGCGGATCTTCCCGGGCAATCGCCCGCGGGTCACGCGTTCCTATCCGCCCATCAGCCGCAAGCAGAGACCCTTCACGTCCGTCGCGGCGACACGATCGCGCTGCAGCCGCCGATCGCTGCACAGGAACACCGGGCCCGCGGCGTCGTCGCCGTACAACCGGCCGTGTGTGCCGCGCACCATCGACGGATCGGTCGGGATCACGTCCATCAGGTAGCGGAAGCCGAGCAGCTTCTTCGCGAGGTTCTTCGCGACGCGCAGCTTCGGGAACACGATCTTCGGGTCGACGAACAGCTCCGCCGGGTCGTAGCCGGGCTTGCGATGGATGTCGACCGTCGGCGCGAAGTCGGGGCGCCGCGCTTCGTCGAGCCAGTAGTGGTAGGCGAACCAGGCGCCCGGCTCCGCGACGCAGACCAGCTCGCCGCTGCGTTCGTGGTCGATGCCGAGTTCCTTCTGCTGCGAACGATCGAGCACTCGCGCGACACCCGGCGTCTTCTGCAACAGGGCGCGCACGGGCTCGAGGTCCGCGGCATCGCGAACGTAGACGTGCGCACACTGGTGGTCGGCGACCGCGAACGCGCGGCAGGCACCGCAGTCGAGGAGCTGGCCGTGGCTCGTGTCCTGCACGCGCAGCAGGCCCTTCTCGTGCAGCAGGCGGTTCAGGAACACAACCTTCGTCGCGGCCTCGATCCCGTACTCCGACAGCACGACGACGTGCGCGTCCTTGCCGCGCGCCATCTCGACGAGGCGCGCACACTCGGCGTCGAGGTCGCGCACCGCCTCCACGCTGCGCGGATCGTCGGGGCCCCAGCGCTGGTGGTCGTAGTCGAGGTGCGGCAGGTAGACGAGCATCAGCTCCGGGTCGTGCTGACGCGCGACGGAGAGGGCCGACGACACGATCCAGCGCGTGCTCGCGATGCCGGCCTTCGGGCCCCAGAAGTCGAACAGTGGGAATGCGCCGAGTTCTTCCTGCAGCGCACGCTGCAGCTCCGGCGGCTCGCTGTAGAGGCCAGGCCGCTTCAGGCCGTTCGCGTGGTACTCGGGCCGCGGCGTCACCGACCAGTCCACCGCCGGCGCGTACATGTTCCACCACCAGAACAGCTTCGCCGTGCGCGCGCCGAAGCGCTGCCGCGCCGCCTCGTAGACCTTCTCGCCGTGCACGAGCTGGTTGTTCTGCCGCCACAGCATCACCTGCGCGAGGTCGCGGAAGTACCAGCCGTTGCCGACCGCGCCGTGCCCCGACGGCTGCCGGCCGGTGAGGAACGTGGCCTGCACGCTGCACGTCACCGCGGGGAACACCGTGTCGAGCGGCGCCGCGAAGCCGTGCTCGCCGAGGCCGCGCAGGACCGGCGCGTGCGCGAGGTCCTTCGGGCGCAAGCCCACGGCGATGACGACGAGCAACTTCACGAGAACTCGCGTCGCAGGTCTTCGATCCGGTCGAGGAGGTCGACGAACTTCTCGCCGAACGGCGTGAGGTCGTACTCGACACGAGGAGGGATCTCGGCGAACGCGCGCTTCGTGAGCACGCCGTACCTCGTCAGCTTCGCGAGCCGCTCGTTGAGGACCTTCGTGGTGAGGCCGCGCTTGCTGCGCACCAGCGCACCCGGCCGCCGCACGCCGCGACGGATCTGGTCGAGCACGTGCAGCGTCCACTTGCAGCCGATGCAGTTCTCGAACATCGCGGTGACGTCGACGTCCGCCGGGCGCGGAACCGCGGACTCCGCGGATTGCGCGGATTGCGCGGCGACCGCAACTGCTGCTCGCACGGCTTTCTTGACCAAGAGGTGCCTACCTCACCGAAAAGTACCCGGTTTCGAAGCAGCGGCGCGCGAGCGAACGTTCGCCCCACGCGGCGCAGTGCCGCGAACCATCATGGAGAAACGAACGTGAAGAGAAAAGCAACGTGGTACCACGCAGGCTGCGACGTCTGCGTGTCGGCGGAGAACTCACTCGTGGCGGCGCTCGACGCCCAGAAGCTCGACATCGAGAAGGTGGACGTCGGTCGCACACGCGCGCGCATCGACGAGGCCCGGCGGCGCGGCGTGAAGACGCTGCCGGCGCTGGTCGTCGGCGACGACGTGTTCCACGTCAACTTCGGCGCCAACCTCGCGGACCTCGGATGAACGCGCGCCTGGCCGCAGTCTGCGTCGGCCGGACGGAACGCCGCGGCACGGACGGTGCCGCGGACCCGTTCGATCGCCCCTGGGAGTCCGCGATCTGGAAGACCCCGGTCGCCGGCGCGGTCGTCGTGGACTCACTCGGCCTCGACGGCGACGCGCAGGCCGATCCCCGCGTGCACGGCGGTCCCGAGAAGGCCGTTCTCGCGTACGCGACGCGCCACTACTCGGAGACGTGGAGGCCACACCTCGCGGCGGACACGCTGCGCCCCGGCGCGTTCGGCGAGAACCTCGCGGTCGACGGTCTCGACGAAGCGACCGTCGCGATCGGCGACGTGTTCGCCATCGGTTCCACGCGGCTGCAGGTCTCGCAGCCGCGTGGGCCGTGCTGGAAGCTGGTCCGCAAGTTCCGCCGCGCGGACCTCGTCGACCTCGTCCTCGGGAACGGCTGCACGGGCTGGTACCTGCGTGTGCTCGAGGACGGCGCACTCGCAGCCGGGCAGCCGATCGTGCTCCTCGACCGACCGCATCCCGGACTCACGATCGCGGTGACGAACGGCGTCTTGCACAGGAAACCGTTCGACCGGGCGGCGGCGTCCGAACTCGCCGCGTGTGCGCTGCTCGCGCCGAACATGCGCCGCCAGATCGCGGGCAAACTCACCGACCTGTGAACGGGCGCGGCGAGCGCGGCACGTTCACGAAGCCGTCGACGCCTTCGGTGACCACGACCGACGCGCCGATCGGCACGCCTTCGACGACCTGGGTCTTGCCGGTCTTCGGCCAGAAGACCTCGATGCGCTCGATGCGGTCCGAGCTGCCGAGGCCAATCCTGCCGAGGCCAATCCTGCCGAGGCCGATCGTCTGGCGCAGCGGGTTGCTGCCGAAACTGCCGCCGGTGTTCACGTGGCGGCGGATCGTCCGTGTCGCGTCGCCGATTCGTGCAACGACGCGGATCTGCGCGCCGATCGCGCAGCGCACGCTGTCCGTGCCGACGAGCCGCACGACGACGTGGCCGTTCCCGAAGCCGGGGTTCTCGTACAGCATGTCGTGGTAGGCGTCGCCGGGATACGCGCCGCCGACGACCTCGAAGACGTCGAGATCACCGTCGTCGTCGAGGTCGGCGAACGCGACGCCGTGCCCCTTCTGCAGGTGGCCGAAGCCGCCGGGGATCGTGACGTCCTCGAAGCCGCGCCCCTCGGCGTTGCGGAACATCAGGTTCGGCATCAGGCTCGCGTATTCGGGGTCGCCGGTGCCGAGGTAGAAGTCGAGCCAGCCGTCGTTGTCGAGGTCGCCGAAGTTGCAGCCCATCGGCATCGCGGCCTGCACGAAGCCGAAGCGCTTCGCCATGTCCTCGAAGCCGCCCTTCCCGTCGCCGCGGTAGATGCGCAGCGTGTCGTGGCGCAGCGAACCGCCGACGAGATCCGACGCGAGGTGCGCGATCGTCGTGTCGTAGTTGGCGACGAACAGGTCCAGCACGCCGTCGTCGTCGAAGTCCCAGAACCACGTGCCGAACGCCGCGCGCGGCCCTGTGACGCCGGCCTTGGCCGCGACGTCCTCGAAGGTGCCGTCGCCGCGGTTCCGATAGAGGCGGTTGTCGCCGTCGAAGTTGCCGACGAAGAGATCGGGCCAGCGATCGCCGTCGAAGTCGCCCCACACAGCGCCCTTGCAGTACGCGTCGTTCGTGACGCCCGCCGCGGCGGCGACGTCGACGAACTTGCCGTTGCCTTCGTTGCGCCAGAGCTGTGACGCACAACGGATGCGCGCCGAGCTCTCGGCACCGACGAACAGGTCGAGGTCGCCGTCGTTGTCGTAGTCCGCGAACGCGCCGACCTGCGTCGGGAACTGCCGTTCGCCGAGCCCCGCGTCGAACGTGACGTCGGTGAACCGGCCGTGGCCGTCGTTCTGCAGGAGCGAACACGGCAGGCGGCCGTGCTCGAACCACCACGCACCGCGCAGCACGAGCAGGTCGAGGTCGCCGTCGTTGTCGTAGTCGGCGTGCACGACGTTCAGACCGCCGGTGATGCCCGTGAGCCCGGCATCACGCGTGCGATCCTCGAAGCGCCCGTCCGCCACGCGGCGGAAGAAGCGCAGTTGGCCGTGCGGCGCCCAGTCGGACACGACCACGTCGAGCGCACCGTCGCCGTCGAAGTCGTCGATCGCGACGCCGCCCGCCGTGCCGAACGTGTCGAGGCCGACCTTGGGCGCCACGTTGAGGAAGCGAGGAAACTTCGTCCGCGCGGCGAACGCCGTCGCCGGCAGCCGCTCCGCGGCCGGCACGCCGTCGGGCCACGTGCCGAGCGTCATGTGCGCGATGTTGAGCAGCCACCGCGCGGCGTGGTGCCAGTAGTCGTCGCGGTCGGTGTTGTTCAGCACTTCGAGGAGACACGCGATCGCCTTCGTGCTGCCTTCCGTCTTGTCGTGCAGGCCGCCACCGGCGATCGGCAGGATGCAGGAGTCCTCGTTGTGCCGCGCGCAGCAGTTCTCCGTCTCGCCGAGGCGCAGGTACGCGACGCCGAGCTGGAAGCACGTGCCCACCATCGCCGCGTAGTCGGCCTTCAGCGAGCCGTCGCGCAGCCGGTCGCGCGCCTCCTGCAGGATGCCGATGCCGCGACGCTCGTCGCCGAGCCGCAGCGCCGCCATGCCCGCGTCGAACCGCATCTGCCAGGGCGCCGCCGCACCCGCCTTCTGCAGAGCCTCGTCGAGTTCGGAAGCCCGGCGGCGGCCGAAGAACGGATTGTCCTGCTCCGCCTCGGCCGCTCGTTCGGCGAGCAGCTCGACCATGCGTTCGTGGCTCGTGCGCTGCGCGGACGCCGGCACACACACGATCACGGTCGTCAGGACGGAGGCCGGCCAACGCATGCCCGCATCATGCCGGCGAACGCGCTGGCGGTCGCGGCGCGACTTGCGTACGGTCCGCGGCCTGATGTCGGACAGCACGGAAACACCGGAGAAGAGCCTGCCGCCTCCCTGGGACCGCATCTTCTCGCTCGCCACACGAGCCTTCGTGTGGGTCCTCCTCATCGCGATCCTCTGGGTCCTGCGACCCTTCATGCTGCTGATCTTCCTGACGTTCGTGTTCGCCTACATCCAGGCGCACGGCGTCGACGGGCTGCAGCACCGGATCAAGAACCGGGCGATCCGCGTGACCTTCGTCGGCCTCGTCTTCCTCGGCACGCTGGCCGCCACCGGCTTCACACTGTTCCCGCAGGTGAAGGAGCAGGCCGAGACCGCGTGGGAGAACCGGCACAAGTACGCGAACGACGCCGACCGCGAACTCGTCAAGTTCCTGAAGAAGTACCCGTCCGCGTACGACTCGCTGCAGAAGCGCAGCGCCGCCTTCAAGGAGATCGGCGACGCGGCCAGCGGCACGACGGAGGGAGGCGAGCACCCGGTCCGCACGCCGCCGCCGAGCGCCGGCAACGACGACAAGGCCAAGCCGCAGGCCCCAGCCGAACTGCATCCGATCCGGGACGTGCTCGCGAACGTCCAGAACGATCTCGCCGACAACGCCCTCGCCTTCGGCCAGTCGGTGCTCGGTTACGCCTCGTCGTTCCTCTTGTCGCTGCTCTTCTCGTTCCTGATCGTGCTGGACCTGCCGAAGCTGAAGCGCAGCATCCAGGGCCTGTCGAAGACGAAGATCGGGTTCATCTACGACGAGGTCGCCGACAACATCGCCGGCTTCGGCCGGGTGCTCGGCCGCGCGCTCGAGGCGCAGCTCTTCATCGCCGCGTGCAACACGATCCTCACCGCGATCGGCGTGTGGATGATGGGTCTGCCGAACCTGCTCGTCCTGTCGACGATCGTGTTCTTCTGCAGCTTCATCCCCGTCGTCGGCACGTTCATCAGCTCGACCCCGATCTGCCTCCTCGCGCTGCAGTCGGACGGCGTCGGCGCGATGGTGCTCGCGATCGTGCTGATCTGCGCGATCCACGCGCTCGAGACCTACGTGCTGAACCCGCAGATCTACGGGCACCACATGCACATGAACCCGGTGCTCGTTCTCATCGTGCTGACGATCGGCGGCAAGCTGTTCGGCGTGTGGGGCCTCGTGCTCGGCATCCCGATCGTGAACTACTTCTTCCGCCACGCGATCCGCTACAAGTCGGAGCGGCCCGTCGAGACCTGACGACCGACGGCGTCAGGCGGTGACGAACGGGTCGCGGTCGCTCGCCGCGATCCGCACGTCGAGGTCCCTGCCGAACGCCGAGCGCAGCCGCCGCTTCAGAACCGGAAGGAAGCCGCGCTCCGTGTTGCTGTGTCCGGCGCACACGACCGCGATGCCCGCCGCGGTCGCCGCCAGCGCATCGTGATGCGACAGTTCGCCGGTGACCCAGACGTCGGCGCGTTCGCCGCGCAGCACCGAAGCGCCCGCACCCGCCGCGACGGCGATCGTGCGCACCGCGGCCTTCTTCCGTTCCGGCAGTGCGACGCGCAGGTCGCGGACCCGCAGGTGGCGGCGCAGCCGCTGCAGCAGCGCCTGGAACGGGATCGCCTTGCCGACCGAGACGACGCGGCCGAACTCGCCGGCGCCGCAAGGCCGCACTTCCTGCGGCACGGCGCCGTCGAGCACGCCCTCGACGAGCCAGTCCGCGAGGCCGCTCGGCGCCGCGTCGAGTGCCGTGTGCGGCGAATACACCGCGAATCCCGCCGCCGCCGCGGCCAACAGGACACGCTGTCGCGGATCGTCGTGCACGAGGCGCTTCACCGGCTGGAAGATCGGCGGGTGGTAGCTGACGACGAGGTCCGCGCGCGCCTTCTTCGCCTCGGCGACCACCGGTTCGGTGAGGTCGATCGTCAGCAGGACGCGGCGGACGGCGCCCGCACGGGCACGCGGCTGCAGCAAGAGCCCGGTGTTGTCCCAGTCGGCCGCGAGTTCGAGCGGTGCGATCTCGTGCAGGATGTCGACGACTTCGATCAGCGAAGGGGCGGGCATGGCGATCTCACGACGCGCCGGCGCTCACCACGACGAGCCGGTCGGGGTGGAGGTGGCGTTCGGCCGCTTCGCGGACCTGCTCGGGCGTGATCGCGCGGACGATGTCCGGGTACCGCTGCAGGAAGTCGAAGCCGAGACCGAAGCGGCGAGCGCGGATGGCATACGCCGCGAGGTTGGTGTTGCGCTCGAGGCCGAACACGAAGCTGCCGGTGAGGTAGTCCTTCACGTCCTGCAACTCCTGCTGGCCCGGCGGCTCGCTCCGGATGCGGTGAATCTCGGTGAGGAAACCGTCGATCGCCTTCTGGCGGTGCTCCGGCGACGTGCCGATGTACGCGGTGAACGTGCCCGGTTCCTCGCCGGCGCTCGCCGTGATGCCCGCGCTGACCGCGTAGCAGAGGCCCTGTTCGTCGCGCAACTTCTTCGAGACGCGCGACGTGAAACCCGGCCCGGTGCCGAGCACGTGGTCCATCAACGACAGCACGTAGAAGTCCGGGTGCGTGCGGCGGATGCCGACGTGTCCGAGGAACACGTGCACCTGCTCGCGCGACATCGGCAGGTGCGCATCGCGCGAAGTCGCCGCGAGATCGACGTCGGCCATCGGCACGTGCTTGCCGGGCTTGCCGCGGAAGCGGCCGAAGACCTTGGTGAGCTGGTCGAGCAGGCGATCGGGCTCCATCGGGCCGGCCGCCGCGACGAACCCGCCCGCGGGGCGGAACCACGTGTCGTGGAAGGCGCGCAGGTCCTTCGGCTTCAGCTTGCCGAGCGAACGCACCGTGCCGTGCGGCGGCCGTCCGAGCGGGTGATCGCCGTAGATCTCGCGACGGAACCGGCGCGCGGCGACGCTGCGCGGGTCGTCCTCTTCGGCGCGGATCTCCGTCATGATCTCGGCCTGCACGCGGCGCACTTCGCGACCCGGGAACTCCGGCTCGAGCACCATCTCGCGCAGCAGGTCGAGCGCGTCCTTCTGCGAGGCCGCCGGCCCCATCACGACGCCGCCGCGCGCGTTGCCTTCCATCGAGGCGCCGATGCGTTCGACGGCGGCCGCGAGTCCCAGTGCGTCGTGGTGCGACGTGCCCTCGTCGAGGCACTCGCCAACGAGGTGCGCGAGGCCGGAGCGATCCTCGGGCTCGTCGCCGGGACGGATGTCCAGCGACACCGCGCACGCGAACGTGCGTACGCGCGGGTTGTGCACGGCGAGAAGCGTGAGGCCGGACGGCAGTTCGCGCTCGGCGATCGACAGGCGGAGGGAATCGCTCATCGACGCTTCCTCCGGGCCCGCTCGGCCTTCCTGACCGGCGCGCGCCCCTTGCGCGACGGCACCTTCGCCGTAGCCGGCACCGCGGTGACGATCGCCGCGCGGTCGAAGTCGAGGTACTTCGCCGCGGCCTCGCGCAGCTCCTTCTGCGTCAGCGAGTCGTACGTCGGCAGCACGTTCGCGAGCGTGCGGAACCCGTCCGGCGTCCCGGCCTCGAAGCGGGCGAGCTTCATCGCGAGATCGAGCACCGCCTCGTCCTGGAACAGGAACGACGACCGGATCTGCGCCCGGATGCGCTCCAGGTCCTTCTTGCCGACGCCTTCTTCGACCTGCTTGCCGATCTCCTCACGCACGATCGCCTCGACGCGGGCGAGGCTCGCGCCTTCGCGCAGTTCGAACAGCAGGAAGATCGCGCCCGGATCCTGCCGCGTCTCGTTCATGACGCTCACCTCCGTGACGAGCTCCTCCTTCAGAACGAGGCGGCGGTAGAGGCGGCTGTTCTTGCTGTTGCCGAGGTCGTGCGCGATCACGTCGAGCGCGTAGTCGTCGCGTTCCCCCATGCGGCACGTCGGGAAGCCGATGCAGAGGCGCGTGACCGAGTGCGGTGTGCGCAGGCACGCCCGCCGTTCGCCGACCGGCGCGGGCTCGCGGATCGGCTCTTCCCGTTCGGCGACGCGCGGCAGACTGCCGAACAGCTCGCGGATGCGTGCGGCGGTGCGCGCCTTGTCGATCGCACCGACGACGACGAGGAACGCGCGGTTCGGGCCGTAGTGGCGCGTGTAGTAGTCGCGCATCTGCTGCACGGACAGGCGTTCGAGGTCCTGGCGCCAGCCGATCACCGGGTGGTGGTACGGGTGCACCTGGTAGATCAGCGACTCGGTGGCCTGGTAGAGCGGCCGCCACGGGTCGTCCTCGCCCATCGCGAGCTCTTCGAGAACGACGTTCTTCTCGCTCGCGAACTCGCGCGGGTCGAGCAGGCACTCGCGCATGCGGCTCGCCTCGATCTCGAGCGCCGTCTCCCAGCGATCGGCCGCCATCGCGAAGTAGTACGCGGTGCTGTCGTTGTCGGTGAACGCGTTGTTGCTGCCGCCCATCTTGCTGGTCAGCAGGTCGATCTGGCCCTTCGGGTAGCGGTCTGTCCCCTTGAACATCATGTGTTCGAGGAAGTGCGACACCCCCGTCTCGCCGGTCTTCTCGTCGCGCGCGCCGATCCGGTACCACAGCAGCGACGCCACCACCGGCAGCGGGCCGCGTTCGACCAGGAGTGCGCGGAAGCCGTTCTCGAGCTCGACGATCTCGACGTCCGGCAACATCGCCGCTTCGATCCCTCCGTCGCGTTCGCTCATTCGCCCTCTCCCTTCGTCGTTGGTTCCACGTTGCCGCTGCGCGCGACTTCGCGCAACCGCTGCACCTCGTGGATCTGCAGGAAACGCCACTCGCCCGGGCTCAGCCCGTGCAGGTTCAGTTCGCCGATGCGGATGCGCTTCAGCTCCAGCACGGGGTGGCCGAGCTTCGCGAACACGCGGCGGATCTCGCGGTTCTTGCCCTCGCGCAACGTCACACGGAGGTGCGTCTTCTCCTTGCCGACGTGCTCGACGCGCGCGTTCATGCCCGCGGTCGGGCCTTCGGCGAGCCACACACCGCCGCGAGCCTTGTCGAGGTCCTGCTGCTGCACACGGCCGCGCAACACGACGGAGTAGAGCTTGGGCACGCCGTAACGCGGGTGCGTCATCTCGAGCGCGAACGATCCGTCGTTGGTCAGCAGGATCAGTCCTTCGCTGTCGAGGTCGAGCCGCCCCACCGTGAACAGGCGACCGCGCACCGTCGGCAGGTAGTCGATGACGCGCTTCTTCTGTTCGTGACGCGCGTTCGTGCAGACGACGCCCTTCGGCTTGTTGAACAGGACGTAGACCGACCGCTCCGGCTGCACACGGTTGCCGTCGAAGCGAACGTCGTCGCGCTTGGGATCGACGCGCACGCCGAGTTCGGTGACGAGTTCGCCGTTCACCTCGACGCGCCCTTCGGCGATGAGTCCGTCGGCGGCGCGGCGGCTGCAGACTCCGGCCATCGCAAGGAAGTGGTTCAACCGGACCCTGCCGTCGTCGACGCCGGTCCCGGGCGGCGCCGTCGGCGTGACGACGAGGCCTTGCTGGCGACGCTTGCTGCGGCGGGGTTCGCTGCGGGGACCACCGAACGGACGGCGCGGACCCGACGGTCGCCCCGGACCAGATCCCGACCCCGAACGCTGACCACCCCCGCTGCGCGACACGCGCTGGCCGGGACGACGATCTTCGTGACGACGTGCCATCAACGACCTCCAGGACTCGCGATGGCCACGTCGAGGCGGCCGATCGAGGACAGGAACACACTCTCGACCGCCGCGGGCACGAGGACCGTGTCGCCGACCGTGAGCTGGATCGGCGCATCGTTGCCGCCCGATCGCCACCCCAGCATGCCGCGACCGCCGAGCACCGTCACCGTCGCGAAGCATCCGTTCGTCGCCAGCGTGAACGGACGCTGCAGTTCGTAGCGGCGCACGCGGAAGTGCTCCGTGGCGATCAGCTCGACCCCGCCGTCGGGCATGGCCTTCGGTTCGACGACCGGCCGCTCCGACGTGGCCGCCCGTTCGCCGAGTGCCGTCACTGCGAGCGCCTTCTGCACGTGCACCTCACGCGGTCGGCCCCAGTCGTAGAGCCGGTACGTCACGTCGCTGTTCTGCTGCACCTCGAAGACGACGACGTCCGGCCCGATCGCGTGCACCGTGCCGGGCGGCACGTGGATCACGTCGCCGACGCGCGGACGGAACGCCCACAGCAGCTCCTCGACGGCCGGTGTGTGCGCGACCTCGGCGAAGCGCTCGCGGGCGACACCCGGCCGGCAGCCGCGGATGATGCGCGCCTGCGGACCGGCCTGCAGCACGAGCCACGCTTCGTCCTTGCCGCTGTCGCCTTCGACCTTCGCCTGCACGTCGTCGGGATGCACCTGCACCGACAGAGCGTCGCGCGCGTCGATGAACTTGAGGAGCAGGGGGAAGCGGCCGCCGTGGCCGCGCGCGACACCGCGACCGAGCAGCGCTTCCGCGTCGGTGCGCATCACCTCCGCGAGCGAGCCGCCCCCGCGGAGCCCGCTGCTGCCTTCCGGGCGATCGAACAGCTCCCAGGTCTCGCCGATCGCTTCGCCCGGCGGCAGCGACAGGCCGAGGACCTGTTCCAACGCGCGGCCGCCCCAGACCTTGGGGAGTACCTTGCGTTCGAGCAACATCGGTTTCAGGGCGGACATGCGCAGCAGGGCGGGGCGGGGCGAAACCCCGCATTTCTAGCAACTGCGGCGTCCCCGTGCCACGCGCATCTCCCGGCCGGTCCGGCGACCTCGATGGCGCCGGCGCATCGGGTCAGCGCGCGCCGCGGGCTCGCTCGAGGAACGCCGCCTCGTGCGCACGGATCTCGGCTTCGGTGAGGGGCTTCTCGCGCGGCGTGACACGGATCACGCGATTGTCGATCACGACGTTCGGGCGGAAGCCTTCGACGTAGCCGGGCGGCGGCGTGCGTTCGTGCGCCATCATCCGGTCGGCGTGCGGCGCCGAGAAGGCGATGTACTCGTCGACCGTGACGACGCCGTCGTGGTCGAGGTCGTACGTCGCGAACTCCGCCTCCACTTCGCGATCGACGATCTCCTGCGACTTGCCGGGAGCCGCGTGCAGCAGCGCCGACCAGGGCCGGTATTCGGGGAACGCGACCTTGCCGTCGCGGTCCTGGTCGAAGATCGCGAACGTCGACTTCAGCCAGCCGATCCGGTGGGCGAGCCGTTCTTCCGCCGTCTGCACCGGATTGCGTGCGATCACCGCGTCGTTGAGTCCGACGTCGTCGATCACAGCGACGTTCGGCAGCACCCACGCGAGCACGCCGACCGCGATGCCGTGCGTGACCGGAAAGCCGTCCCACGGGATCTTCGATCCTTCTTCGCGCGTGGGGCCGCCGGAGACGAAGCCGTCGAAGTTGGCCTTCATCTCGTAGTTGCGCTTGCACACGAGGCGCGCCCCGAGCCAGCGCTGCCATTCGTCGTAGACCTCGACGAGCGGGCGGACGATCCCCGGCACGTGCGGCGCGACGTCGCCGTCGTGGTTCGCGAACTTGATCCAGCCGATCGGTTGCGCGAGCACGAGCATCGTGCCGACGACGCCGACGAACGTGCGCCCGCTCCAGTCCAGCTTCCGTGCCATCGCGACGAGCGACAACGGCACCCACGGCGCGAGGTGCGTGTAGACCCGCCACTCGAACAGGTCTCCGCCCATGAAGAACGTGTAGTAGGCGAAGTGGTACGCGAACACCGCGCCGACCGCGGCGGCCCCGAGATTCACCGGACGCAGCAGCACGAGCGGGCCCGGCGAGCGCACCGCGCGAACGAGCCACAGGGCCGCGACGCCGAGCCAGACGTAGAGGCCGAACTCGACCACGTACGACGCGAAGTAGCGCGCACCGCTCTCGGGCCACGCCTCGATGGTCTTCGCGTAGTAGGTGCACGGCAGCCAGTCGCCCGTCGTCGCACGGCGCCACGTCACGTGGCAGAGCACGGGAACCACGGCGAGCGCCGTGGACACGAGCCCCGCGGCGGGGCGGCGCAGCGCGGCGGCGAGCGACCACCAGACGACCAGCACGGACGTCGCTGCGACGACGAGCAGGCCCTCTGGTCGCGCGACACCCGTCGCGCCGGCGATCAGCCCCAGGGCGAGCCATCGCCGCGGTGCGGCGACGCTCCGCGGCGAAGCGGCGAGCAGCGACCACGCGAACAGCAGCGCGTTGAAGATCGCGATCCCGAGGCCCGAACTCAGCGTCGCGAGGAAGCCGCGATTCGTCACGAGCAGCGCCAGCGACAGCGCGAGCATCGCGAGCCGCGCGCGTTCGAGCCGTTCGGGCAGCGCGATCCGCCACACGGCGCGCGCGAGCAGCGCGAACGTCACCGTGCCGAACCCGAGCGTCAGCCAGTTGGCCACGTCGGGCGGCTCGAGGCCGAAGGCCCTCCACACCGACAACAGCAGCAGCGACCAGAGGAAGTCCGTGTTGCCGTCGACCGGCGCGAACGGCGCGGGGTTCCACACGAGACCGCGGCCGAGCATCGCGTTGCTCAGGTAGCGGTAGGTGATGTAGGCGTCGTCCGCGAAGTGCCAGCAGAGGTGCCAGCCGACCAGCATCACGACGAACGCGGCGGCGACGATCACCCAGCCGCGCATCCCGAGCCGGGCGCGCGGAGCGACCACGGACCCGGCTGGCGACGTCACGCTCATGAACGCGCGGCGATGCTACTGCCCGCGCTCGAACTGCCAATCGCGTTCGACACGCGCGATGCGGAGCCGATAGCGGCGGTACCACTGCGCCTTGCCCTGCCGCTGGGCCGCCGCGTGCTCGACGTTCGCCCGCCATCCGGCGATGGAGGCGAGGTCGCGCCAGTAGGAGACGGTGATGCCGATCCCTTCGCGTGCCGACTCGATGCCGAGGAAACCCGGCTGCTGCGCCGCGAGTTCGACCATGCGATCCGCCATCGCGGCGTAGCCCGCGGTATCGTCCGACATCTCGCTCGTGAAGATGGCCGCGAAGTACGGCGGTTCGAACGCCGGGCCGTGGCTGCCGCTGCTCACGAGTGGCCGCCCCCGCCCGGCCCCGGCCGCGCGGCGCGGAACATCCAGTAGCCGAGCAGGCCGAGCACGAACACGCCGAAGAGGTTGCCGATCGTGCCACCGCCGTCGGCGCCGAACGGCAACCCGGCGAGGAACGCCACTCCGGCGACGAGACCCGTGTCGTCGTTGTAGCCGGGCAGGAACCCCTGCATCGCCGCGAAGACGCCGAGGATCGCGGCGCCGGCGATCAGCCCCGACGAGAACAGCGTGCCCTCGGGCTCTTCGTCCGCGTCGGGCACGCGGCGATACCGTCGATCGGCGAGCTTGCGCACGAGCCCGCCGAGGAAGACCGGCATCGTGTACTGGACCTTGAGGTAGAGACCGACCGCGAACGTCAACGACCCGATGCCCAGCAGCTCCATGAACATCGCGATCGCGGCGCCGATCAGGATCAGATCCCACGGCAGCTTCTGGTCGAGGATTCCGTCGATCATCGTCGCCATCAGACTCGCCTGCGGAGCCGACAGGCGCCCCGAACCGATGCCGTCGTTGCGACGGAACAGAGCCGCCTTGGTCGCGGGGTCGACGAGGTAGTTGCCCGGTTCGAGCTTCTGGTCCTTCGGCAGATCCGCGGGCCCGAGGCGGACCAGGATCAGCTCCTGGGCGCTGGCCGGCTCTTCCTTGAGGCGAGGTGTCACCCGCGCGTGTCCGGCCAGGAGTCCATCGGAGACCGCGAACGGTGCGACGATCTTCTCGTCGCTGGTCGTCGCGAGATTGAGCGAGTACGCGGTGAAACCGACGGCGAGCACCGAGGTCAGCACGCCGATGACCAGGGTGCCCTGCTGGAGCACGGGCGTGGCACCGACGAGGAAGCCCGTCTTCAGATCCTGCGAACACGTGCCCGCCTGACTGACCGCGATGCACACGACGGCGCCGATGGTCAGGACCAGCTTTTTGTGCTGCGTGTCGGTCCAGCCGTTCATCAGGAAGATCGCGCACGTGCCCATCAGCACCGCGATCGTCATGCCGGAGAGCGGATTGCTGGTCGAACCGACCTCGCCGGTGATGCGCGAACTCACGACCGCGAACAGGAAGCCGAACGCGAGGATCATCACGGCGCCGAGCAGCGGCATCTCGAACATCGGCGTCAGCCAGATCAGCGCGATCAGACCGAGCGCGCCCGCGAGGAGGACCGGCATCGGCGTGTCACGGTCGGTGCGCTCGGGCGAAGACTGCGAGCCGCCGCCGAACAGGCCCTTCGCGGAGTTCCAGACCGCGGACCGGATCGCGGGCAGCGCACGGATCAGCGAGAAGATGCCGCCGGTCGCGACGGCGCCGGCGCCGATGTGGCGGGCGTACGCCTTGTAGATCTCGCCCCAGTCCATCTCGGCGATCGGCTTCGTGCCGAACCCGAACACCCCGGGTGCCTGCGCCCCGAAGGTGTAGATCAACGGGATCAGGATCAACGCCGACATCAACGAGCCGGCGACCATGATCAGCGAAGTGCGGTAGCCGATGATGTAGCCGACACCGAGCAGCGCCGGGTCGAAGTCGCAGCCGACGTACGCCTTGTCGAAGTAGGCCAGTCGGGTGCCGAAGAACGCGCTGAGCTTCGTGCCGACCGTGGCGACGACTCCGCCGAAGATGGCCTGCACCGTCTTGAGACCGGCGCCGATGCCCATGCCGATGAACACCTTCTTCGCCGAGGTGCCGCCGGTCTCGCCGACGCGCAGGATCTCGGCGCACGCCTTGCCCTCCGGGTAACGGAGCTTGCCGTGCTCCTTGACGATCAGGTAGCGACGCAACGGCACCATCATCAGCACGCCCAGCACGCCGCCGGCGAGCGCGATCAACGTCGTCGAACCGATCTCGAGCGGATAGCCGAGGAAGATCAGCGCCGGCACCGTGAAGACCACGGCGGCCGCGACCGACTCGCCGGCGGACCCGGTGGTCTGTGCGATGTTGTGTTCGAGGATCGCTCGCTTGCCGCCCCGCGGACGCAGGACCGCGATCGCGACGACCGCAATCGGAACCGAGGCGGAGACGGTGAGACCGACCTTCAGGGCGAGGTAGGTGGATGCGACGCCGAACACGAGGCCGAGGACCGCCCCCAACAGGACGGCGCGCAAGGTGAGCTCGGGCTGCGCCTCGGTCGACGCGACAAGGGGACGATGCTCGGGGGCATTCGTGCTCATTGGCCGGGAAGGTCCGCGGAGCGCGCTGGAGAATCCAGAACGAAGCCGTCGCTCGTTGGAGCCGGCCGTCGGCAGCGGGACGGCCAGGTGCCGATCGCTCCGCGCGAACCCGGCGGCGCCGTGACCCGGTAGAACTGCCGGACTATCGGCCCCGCTCTCTCTCGCGCACCTTCGGAAAAGAGGTGACCCATGACGCTCGGTTCCGCCGCCTCCGAGGCCGCGCTCCTGTTCTGTGCCTGCATCACCACGACGTTGCTGCCCGCCCAGTGCGCGCAATGGGCGCCGGGCGGCGGCGTGCCGGGCGTGGAGACGCAGACGGCCGCGCTGCCGGTCACCGCGATGCTGCGCTGGGACCCGGACGGTGCGGGGCCGCAGCCGGAAGTGCTCGTCGTCGCGGGCCGGATCACGGTCGCGGGTGACACGGCCGCCGCGAACATCGCGGCGTGGAACCCCGCGACCGGGACATGGTCGGCGCTGGGCGGCGGCGTCGACGGTCAGGTCCTGGCGCTCGCGGCGATGCCGAACGGTGACCTCGTCGCCGGCGGGTCGTTCCTAAACGCAGGCGGCGCGCCGGCGAATCGCCTTGCTCGCTGGGACGGAGCGACCTGGACGGCGGTCGGCGGCGGAGTGAACAACAGCGTCGGTGCCACACAGGTGCGCGCGCTCGCAGTCCTCCCGAGCGGTGAGCTGGTCGTCGGCGGCACGTTCGACTCGGCGGGCAGCGTCGCCGCGCGCAACATCGCGAGCTTCGACGGCACGACGTGGACCGCGCTCGGCGACGCCAACGTCGGCGTCAGCGCGCTGACCCTCACCGCGAGCGGCGCCCTCGTCGCCGCGGGTCCGTTCACGACCATCGGCACCGCGACCGCAAACCACGTCGCGTCGTGGAACGGCGCGAGCTGGTTCCCGCTCGGCATCGGCATCGGCGGGACGGTCGAGTCGGTGCTCGGGATGCCGAACGGCGACGTGATCGCCGGCGGCTCCTTCACCACTGCGGGCGGGGCCCCGTGCAACAACATCGCGCGCTGGGACGGCACGGTCTGGTCGGCGCTCGGCTCCGGTATCCAGGGCACACCGGGCGCGGTCGTCTACGGCCTGGCAGTCCTGCCGGGCGGCACGTTCGTCGCGGCAGGCGACTTCGCCATCGCCGGCGGGAGCGGTGCGGCGCACCTCGCCCGGTGGAACGGCGGCGGATGGTCGTCGTACGGCTCGACGATGGGCGACTTCACCACGTCCCCGTCGGTTCGCAGCGTCGTGGTCCTGGCGAACGGCGACGTGGTGGCGGGCGGGCGCTTCCATTTCGCTGCGAACACCGCGGTGTGCCACGTCGCGCGCTACGACGGCGTGGACTGGGCAGCGCTCGGCACCGGCACACATGCTGCGATCAATGCGATCACCACGATGCCGAACGGCGACCTCGTGGCCGGCGGCAGCTTCTACGCAATCGGCGGTCAGGCAGCGACGCACCTCGCGCGGCGCGTCGGCTCGACCTGGACGCCGCTCGGTCTCGGCACCGACGATGCGGTCTTCGCCCTCACGACACTGCCCAACGGCGACCTGATCGCCGGCGGCACCTTCACGCAGGCCGGCTTCGCGGCCGCGAACCTCGTCGCGCGCTGGGACGGCACGCAATGGCACACGCTCGGCGCCGGACTCGACGGGCTCGCGGTCGGCGCGCTCGCCACGATGCCCAACGGCGACGTGATCGCCGCCGGGACGTTCTCTCTCGCCGGTGGCGCACCCGCGGCGAACATCGCGCGGTGGGACGGCACGTCGTGGTCACCCCTCGGAACCGGACTCAACGGAACCGTGAACGCACTCGCGGTGCTGAGCAATGGCGATCTCGTCGCGGGCGGAGCGTTCAACACTGCGGGCGGCACCGGGGCGTCGAGGATCGCCCGTTGGAACGGCTCCTCGTGGTCACCGCTCGGCACCGGCATCGTCGGTGTCGTGTCGGCGCTCACGGCGGCGCCGAACGGCGGCCTGTTCGCGGGCGGGATCTTCCCGCTGGCAGGCGGGCTCACGGTCAACAACGTCGCGAGGTGGAACGGCACGTCGTGGTCCGCCGTGGGCAACGGAGTCGCCAGCTCGGTGTCGGCACTCGCCGTCATGCCGGACGGCGACTTGATCGCCTCCGGGCAGTTCGTCACCGCGAGCGGCGTGCCCGCGAACCGGATCGCCCGCTGGAACGGCGCGTCGTGGTCCGCTGTCGGTGCGGGCCTCGACGCCGGCGCCAAGACGCTGGCAGTGGACCCGGCCGGCGCCCTCGTCGCGGGCGGGACGTTCCTGACGGCCAACGGGGCGGCGTCCGCGTTCCTCGCCCACTACGAGTCGACCTGCGTTGCGATTTCGACGACGAGCGGTCTCGGTTGCCCGAGCAGCGGCGGCGCGAACACGCTCACCGCGACGACGCTGCCGTGGGTCGACGCGACGTTCCGCGCGCGCGGCACGGGCCTGCCGACGTCCGCACTCGTGGTCGCGATCACCAGCTTCACGGCGGTCCCGCAGGGAGTGCTGCCGCTCGCGGCGCTGTTCGGCAGTCTCAGCCCCGCGGGCTGCGAACTGCTCGTCGCGCCGGACATCACCGAACTGCTCGCCACCACGAACGGCATCGCGGACTCGCAGCTGTTCCTGCCCAACGTGCCGCCGCTCGTCGGTCTCGCGTTCCACCACCAGATGCTGCCGTTCGAGACCGACCCAGTGCTCGGCATCGTCTCGATCACGGCGACCAACTCGCTGCAGCTCACCGCCGGCGACTTCTGAACTTCGCTACGCGTCCCCCATGCCCTTCGCCTTCTCGACGAGGCGGCGGGCCTGTTGCAGCGCCGCGGCATCGGTGCCGTCCCCCATCGACATCGCGGCGAGTTCCTTCTCGACCTCGGCCGCGCGCAGCTGGCGAACGTTCGACCGCGTGCGTTCGTCGCCGCTCTTGCCGGCGACCTCCTTGTTGACGAGGTAGTGCTGCTGCGCCCACGCGGCGACCGGCGCCAGGTGCGTGACGATGACCACCTGATGGTGGCGCGCGACCTCGTGCAGCTTCTTGCCGACCTGCATGCCGAGCCGCCCGCCGATCTCGGCGTCGATCTCGTCGAGCACGAGCAGCGGCACGCGGTCCTGGTCGGCGAGCGTCTTCTTCACGGCGAGAACGATGCGCGCGAGTTCGCCGCCCGACGCGGTGTCGCGCATGCTGTGGAACGGCTCGCCGGGGTTGATGCGCACTTCGATGTCGACGGGCACCGGGCCGTGGTCGGTCGCGTCGTCGAGCAGACGCTCGGCGACGAACTCCTCGTGCATCGCGACGCGCACCTCCGTGTGTTGCATGCCGAGGTCCTGCAGCTCGGTGCGGATGCTCGCGCAGAACGGCGCGGCGGCCTTGCCGCGCGCACGGACGAGCTTGCGCCCGACCGCCGCCGCCTGCTCCGTCTTCTGCCGCAGCTCGACCGCGAGCGCTTCGGGGTCGTCGTTGCCGCCGTCGGCGGCGGCGAGCTCGGCGGTGACGCGTTCGAAGTTGTGCCGCAGATCGCGCTCGGTCGGGCCGAAGCGCTTCAGGGCGCCGTAGATCTCGTCGAGACGCTGCTGCACCGCGAGAAGGCGATTCGGGTCGAGGTCCAGCCGCGCCTGGCCGGACTGCAGCTTGCGGCACACGTCCGCGATGAGTTCCTCGGCCTGCGCCATCTGCTCCGAGGCGTCCTCGAGCCGCCGGTCGATCGACGCCGCCTGCTGCACGGCACGGATCGCGCGGCCGACGAGGTCGCTCACGTTGTTCTCGTCGTCCTGCAGCACTGCGAGCGCTTCCTCGAGATGGCGGCGCATCACGTCGAGGTTGCTCAGCACCTGATGCTCCTGCTCGAGGTCCTGCAGTTCGCCATCCCCGAGAGCCAGCTCCGTCATCGCGGCATGCTGGAAGCGGAGGAACTCGAGCCGCTGGCGTCGTTCGCGTTCGCCGTGAGCGAGATCGGCGAGGCGCGCCCGCACTGCCCGCGCGGCGTGCAGGTGCTCGGCGAACTCGCGGCGCAGGTTGCCGGTGCCGGCAAACGCGTCGAGTGTCTCGCACTGGATCTCGGGCCGCATCAGCGCGCGCGAATCGCCCTGCCCGTGGATCTCGAGCAGCTGCGTGCCGAGTTCACGCAGCGCGGTGAGCGTCGCCGGACGGCCGCCGATGCGCACACGCGTCTTGCCCTGCCGGTCGACGATGCGCGTCACGAGCAGCAGATCCTCCTCGATCGCTCCGCCGCACAGGTCGTGCACGAGGCGGGCAACGACGGCGCTGCGTTCGCCCTTGCCGAGGCGGAACTCGGCGTCGACCTGCAGTTCGTCGGCACCGTGACGCACGAGCGAGCCCGCCGCCTTCTCGCCGCGCAGGAGCTTGAGCGCCGTGATGAGCAGCGACTTGCCGCCGCCGGTCTCACCCGACACGACGGTGAGGCCTTCGGCGAGTCGGATCTCGGCGCGCTCGATCAGCGCGAGGTTCTGGATGTGGAGCGTGTGGAGCATGGCGACCCGCGGACAATGCGCGCGGCGTCAGGGGATCAAAGCCGTCGCGCCGCCCGAGTGCGACAGGCCGTCGACCGCGAGCGGGTCGAGAACGGCCCACTGGAACGACAGCGGCAGTGCGCTCCACGTCGGATCGTTCGGCACGAAGATGCTCGTCTCGACGCCGCCGTTGAGCGGGCCGGTGTGCGTCTTCGTCACGTACGCGAGCAGGATCTCCGGAGACGCGTAGAGGTCCATGATCCCGATGGGCGCACCGCCGGGGATCGGGAAACCGACGACCAGGATCGCGATCGCGTTGCGCGCGGCACCGTCGAGCCACACGTCGACCGGATTGCCGAGCGCCGGCCATCCCTGCAGTCCGATCGTGGGCACACCGTACTGGCCGGCCTTGCCCGCGCCGTAGACGGTGTTCGTGCCGGACGCACCCGGCCCGTACAGGCGGAACTTGCCCGCCGTCTGTGACTGCGCGTGCCACGTGTTCCCGTCGGAGTAGTGCGTCTCGACGAGCACGTTCGCGGGTTCGGTGTCGGCGCTGACCGAGTGCTGCGGGAACATGCCCTGCACGCGCCAGACGAGGAAGTAGTCCTGCCCGGCGACGACCGGCGCCGCCTGCGCGAACGCGGCGCCCTGCCAGCAGCGTGTGTGCGTCGTCGTCCACGTGCCCGGCTGTCCGACGAGCGACAGCGGCAGTCCGGTGGCCGCATCGCGCGTTCGGATCTCGAGCGAATGCTGCGCCGGCGTCGAGTTGCCCGTGAAGATCTGCGCCGCGGTCAGGTCCGTGTTCTGTGTCGCCGTGAAGCGGAACGCGATCACGCTGCTCGGCCATCCGACCGCGTAGCCGCCGTACGACGGGTTGTCGTTGCGCGCGTCGAGGAGCTGCTGCGCCGGAGCAGTGCTGGCGAGGAAGAGGAACGCCGCCGAGAGGAGGAGACGCATGGCCGGAAGTGTCCGCGGCGCGGCGACGCTGGCAAGTCCGCGCGGGGGTGAGCAGACCACCCTCCGGTCGGAGCGCAGCCTCACAGCTGGTAGAGCATCACGTACACGACCACGCCGGTGATCGAGACGTAGAGCCAGATCGGCGTCGTGACCTTCGCCCACTTCTTGTGTTGCGCGCGGCGATCCTTCAGACCGAGCCACACGGTTCGCAGGATCAACGGCACCTGCACGACCGCGAGCACGATGTGCGAGATCAGCAGCGCGAAGTACACCGGCCGGATCCAGCCCTCCTTCGTGAACTTCACAGCCTCGGCGTTGAAGTGGTACGTCAGGTAGCAGGCGAGGAACGCTGCCGACACTCCGACCGCGCTCAGCATCAGGACCTTGTGCAACGCGACGTTGCCGCGCTTGATCGCGACGAGACCGGCGCAGATGAGGACGAACGCGATCGCGTTCAGCGTGGCGTCGACGTGGGCGAGAATGCGGAAGTCGAAAGCGGCGAGCATCGATGGTTCAGACGACGTCGCGGACGCTGCGACGGTTGACGACGAGGGCGCCGAGCGCGAACGTCGCGGCGGCGAAGAGCACGGTACCGGTCATGCAGACGGCGAACGACGGCACGCCCGGCACGTCGCCCTGGAAGGCGTGGCGCAGCGCGCCGACGCCGTAGGTCATCGGGTTGACGAAGCGAACCCATGCGAGCAGCGGGTGCGCACTCTCCATCGGGAAGAAGGCGCCCGACAGCAGCAGCATCGGCATCAGGAACAGCATCATGATGCCGTGGTACCCGGCGGTGCTGTCCATCAGCCACGCGAGCGCGAAACCGAGGCCGGTGACCGCGAGCGCGAGCAGGGCCAGGACACCGAGGCCGAGAGCCACACTGTCGAACGACAGGGACACACCGGCGAGTGGCGCGAGCAGCAGGAAGATCACCGCCAGGCCGAGGCCGAGCGACGCGCCGCCGAGGATCTTGCCGAGCGCGATCGCCGAGCGCGGCACCGGCGACACGAGGACGCCCTGGAGGAAGCCTTCCTTGCGGTCCTCGATCACGGTGATCGTCGCGAAGATCGCGGTGAACAGCGTGATCATCGCCAGCGTGCCGACGAAGAAGTACTGCCCGTAGTCCATGCCGCCCGGCTTGAACGAGCCGTGCAATGCGCCGCTGAACAGCGCCCAGAACACGATCGGTTGCAGGAGCGATCCCGTGAGCCGCGGCCGGTCGCGCAGGAAGCGGACGATCTCGCGGTGCCAGAGGGCCAGGACGGCGCGCATCACGACTTCCTCCGCCGGCCCTTCGCCGGCTGTGCTTCGGGCTCGGTGACGATGAATCGTTTGCCCGTCTTCTTCAGGAACACGTCCTGCAGCGACGGATGCGCCAGCGACAGGCGCTGTACGCGCGCGCCGAAGCGCTGCACGATGCGAGGCACCAGCTCGTGCACGTTCGCGCCGTCGATGCGCAGCGTGTTGTCGACCACCGTCGCGGCGACGCCGAACTGCTGCTGCAGCTCGGGCGCGAGCGAAGCGGCGTCCGAGGCCTCGAGCTCGAGCACCTGGCCGCCGACCTCGCGCATCAGGTCCGCCGGCCGCCCGGCCGCGACGACGTGGCCCTGGTCGAGCAGCAGCAGGCGATCGGCCTCGGCGGCTTCGTCCATGAGGTGTGTCGTGAAGAGCACCGTCAGCTTCGGATCCGCGCGCAGCATGCCCCACATGTCCTTGCGCGCCGCGGGATCCAGCCCCGTGCTCGCTTCGTCGAGCAACACGAGGTCCGGCTTCCCGAGCAGGCACTTGCCGATCTCGACGCGGCGACGCAGGCCGCCCGACAGTTCGCCGACGAGGTCGTTCGCCCGATCGGCAAGTCGTCCGGCCGCCAGCACGGCGTCGATTCGCGCCGCGAGGTCCGCGCCCGACAGGCCGATCAGGAGGCCGCCGTAACGGAGGTTCTCGCGCACGGTCAGCTTCTTGTCGACCGCGGGCGACTGGAACACGACGCCGAGCCGCGAGCGGATCGCGCGCGACTCCTTCGCGAGATCGAGGCCGAGCATCGACACCCGGCCCTTCTGCAGCGGGACGAGCGTCGACAGCAGCTTGAACAGGGTCGACTTGCCCGATCCGTTCGGTCCGAGGAAGCCGTACGCCTGCCCGGCGGCGACTTCGAAGGACACGTCGTTCAGCGCGCGGCGTTCGCCGTAGGCGAACGTGATCCCGGCAGCGGTCACGGCATTGGTCATCGCGGCACCGTTGTAGCTCATGCCTTGTCCCAAGCCATCACGAGGAGCAGCGTGGGCAAGTAGACGATCGACACCGCGAACGTCATCCGCATCGCCTCGTCGCGGCGGGTGAGCGCCGCGAACGCGGTCGGCACGAAGAACAGGAGGTCGAGCAGCAGGGCGGCCGCCAGGTAGCGGTCGCCCGCCATCCGGGTCAGGAACGGGACCACGCTCGCCAGGCCGAGAGCCGCCACGTACAGCAGCATCGTGATCGCGGTGCGGTGCCCGGTCGGATCGACCACGGGCAGCATGCGCATGCCGGCGCGCGCGTAGTCGTCGCGGTAGCGCCACGCGATCGCGAGGAAGTGCGGGATCTGCCAGCAGTAGACGATCGCGAACAGCACGAGTTGGGGCAGCGCGAGGCCGCCGGTCACGGCGGCGTGACCGACGACCGGCGGCAGCGCGCCCGGGATCGCGCCGACGAGCGTGTTGAGCGGCGTCTTCACCTTCATCGGCGTGTAGACCGCGACGTAGCTCCCGACGATCGCCACGCAGAGCACGGCCGCCGTCCAGTTCCACGTGCCGCGCGCGCGCGAACCGTCGCCGGCGAGCGGCTCCGCGCCGACGAGCACGAGCAGCACACCGACGATGCTCGCCGCGATGCCGAACGCGAGCACTTCGCGCGGCGACAGGCGACCGGTGGGCAACGGCCGACCCTGCGTGCGCTTCATCAGCGGGTCGAGGTGGCGCTCGCGGTACATGTTGAGCGCGCCCGAACCGACCGCGCAGAGAAACGTGCCCGCCGTCGTCGTGACGAGCAGGTCGATCGGCGGATGCGACGTCTTCGCCGGCCACGCCATCCACGCTCCTGCGACGACCGCGAAGACTGCGAGTGCGGACAGCCGCGGCTTGCCGAGCTCCCAGTAGGCGCGCAGCTTGCCGCCCGGTGCCGCGCCGACGGACGACGCGGTCATGCGACGGTGTCCTGCGGCCCCGCGCGGCGGGTGCCGCGGAACACGTGCGCCGCGAGCAACGCGACCAGCATCGTCAACGACGCGCCGATCAGGACGTGAAGCGAGATGACCCCCGCGGTCGTCAGGTTCGCGACGTTCTCCGGCTGCTTGCCCTGCGCGGGTCGGATCGCGAGCACGACGAACCCGAGCAGGATCTGCAGCACCAGCAGACCGACGATCGAGTTCGCGAGCGGGCGGATGCCGGGGATCTGGCCGAGCCTGCCGGTCGCGAACGCCGTCGCGATCGTGCCGATCACGAAGACGACGAAGCTGTTGCCGACGTGCGTCCAAAGGGCGTGCGCGCTGTTCGAGTGCCGCGCCACCGCGCCGAACACCGTCTGCACGACGAGGATCGCGAGCGCCAAGAGCGCGATTCGCCGGCCGGCGCCCGGCGCCGCGGTCGTCACGGGCGCCGTCGCGCGGTAGCGATCCGTCAGCTGGTAGGCGATCCACGCGAACGTGGCGAAGATCAGCTGCGCGAACGTCGCATGGACGACGCCGGTGATCACCGGCAGGCCCTTCAGCACGTGGGTGCCGCCGACGAGTCCCTGCGCCAGCACGAAGCAGCCGCCGAACCATGCACACGCGCGCACCCGGCGGTCGCCGAGGCGCCCGAATTCCAGCCACAGAGCGAGCGCGAGCGACAGGAGACCGAGCGTGGCGCCGGCGACGCGGTGGAAGTGCTCGAGGAAGCCCGGCACCGTCGTCAGGCTGCGCTCCGGCATGAACTCTCCGTCCGACGTCGGCCAGTCGCGGAACGCGAGTCCCGAGCCCGTGCTCGTCGTCATCGCTCCCTTCAAGACGGTCAGCACCGTGACCACGAGCACGCCGATCGCGAGCCGGAACGGCCCCCGGGTCGACGGAGTCGTGGCGAGGGGAGCGGTGGTCGAGGTCATGGCCCGGGCGGGCCACAGAGAATGCCCCTTCGCGCGGCGATTTTCAGCCGCGAGCCACGCCGCGGGCGCTGCCGCGGCGGGCGGTGGCGGGCCAGCGCAGCGCGCCGGGCCCGCGCACGATCACCGCATCATCTTCGTGGCGGCGGGGCGGCTCTTGTCGCCGTCGAACGCTTCCCACATCGGGCGCTCGCTGTCCTTCAGACCGCGCGAGTCGACCGTGCGGTCGATCGCCTGGTCCGGCGCGCTCTTCGCCATCGCGAGCAGGTTCTCGACTTCGAGGTCGGTGCCGTTCGACATTTCGGACGCCTGTTCGAGGTAGGCGATCGCGGCCTGCGACTCACCCATGCGCAGGAGGCAGACGCCGAGGTTGCGCTTCGCGGCCTGCACGGCCGTCGTCGGCACGCCGTCGCCCGGCGCCAGCGTGAGCTCGGCGATGGCGCGCGGCCACTGGCGCTGCTCCATGAACTTCTCGCCGCGGTACAGGTGCGTCAGCACGGCCGTGTCGAGCTGCTCGTCGAGCGTGTCGAAGTCCGTCACCTCGATCCACGGCATGTTCTGGAACGTGTTGCGCACGACGCCCGTGATCTGGATCCGCTGGTAGAGGCGCAGCGAGTAGAGGCGCTCGAGCTTCGGGTGCGTCTTGCTCAGGAAGAGCATGCCGAAGACGTCTTCGTACGACTTCTGCTGCCAGATCGGCTGCTCGTCGGCCCACGCGTAGAAGTTGGCGAACTCCGTCGGCGTGAACTTGGTGAAGAACGGGTTCGAGATCTTGCCCAGCGACGCGAACTGTACCGTGAAGTTGACCTTCACGTTCTTGTACGCATCCGGGTTCTCGCGGACCTGACCGAGGTTGGTGCGGACGGCAACGCCGAATTCACGATCCTGCGCAGGGAGCGCCGCGGCACCCAGCAGGAACGAAACGAACAACGCTGTTCTCATGGCTGTTCTCGAAGAAGACTGGGGTTTCGAAGGGTGCGCGGTCACTCCGTGATCCGCTCCATCAACTTGCGCAGAGCCTGGTCCATCAGTTCGTCCGGAACGTCCTCCCCCGATCGAGCGAGTTCGCGAAGTCGTTCGATCCGCTCCGCCTTCGACAGGCTGCGATCCAACAACTCCTCGACGATCCTCTCCACGTCTTCGGAAGGCTGCTTCGGCACGATGCTGAACCCGGGTGCTTGCGCACGGTTGCCCGTGAGCAACGGGGCTATCGGCGCGCGACGTGTCGTCCCTTGACACGGGATGTCTCTCGCGCGGACCGGACGATCCCGTAGGAAACGGTGGCAGCGAACCGCCGAAGCGAACGGCCGATCCGGCGAGCGATCAAGAACTCGACGCTCGCCCGCCGAACTGGGGCAGAACTCGACGGTTCGCCACAGACCTGCCGATGATCACGACTGTCCGCTCCATTCTCGTCGCATTCCTCACCACGGCCGCCGTCGGGGCGCAGTCCGTTCTCCTCAGCGAAGTCCGAGCCGACGCCGGCGGCCGCTGGGTCGAACTGCACAACCGCTCGGCGCTGGCAGTCGACCTCTCGTCGTGGTCGCTGCACCACGCGTCGCACACGCCGAGCATGCCGCAGGAGTACTGGTGGGCGTTCCCGAACGGCACCGTGATCGCGGCGGGCGGCTATCTGCGTGTGCACTGGTACCAGGCCGCGCCCGCGACGCCGGGGACGAACGAGCTGTACACCGGCAGCACGCCGTGGAACTTCATGTTCAGCCTCGGCGGCGAAGCGCTGTCGTCCGTTCGCGGCGCGTTCGGGCTCTATCGCACGCAGCTCGGCGACCAGATGGGCGACGCGTCGCGCATCGAGGACTGGATCAGCTGGGGCGAACACGGCTACACGCGCGAACCGCTCGCCATCGCGAACGGCCGCTGGACGGCGGGCCGACACACGCCTGCGATTCCCGACGGGAGCAGCATCGCGCGCAACGAGGGCGCGATCGGCAGCGTGGTGCTCCACGACGAACAGTGGTTCCTCGACACCACGCCGACGCCGCTCGGTCCGAACCTCTCCGGCGCCGGAGTCGTGAGCTACGGCACCGCGTGCGCCGCCTTCGACAACCATCTGCTCGGCGCACCCGTGCTCCGCGCACCGTCGCTGCCGCTGCTCGGCAACGCGCAGTTCCGCCTCGCGATCGACAACTCGACGGGCATCTACGGCGAGTACGTGATCGTCGTGTGGAGCGCCGCTGCGGCCCCCGCCGGCCAGCCTTCGCTGCTGCCATCCATACCTGGCCTGTGCGCCGAAGCCATCGACACGTCGCAGCTCGTCGTCGTGTGGCTCGCGCAGGCACAGGTCTCGACGACGGTCATCCCGTTCTCCCTCGCGAATGCGTCGCCTGCGCTCGCCGGCACCGAAGCCCACGCGCAGGCGTTCGTACTGGACCTGCTGCCGTTCGCATGGACGCCGCTGCAGGGCGTCAGCAACGCGCTGCACGTGACGTTCGGCGACTGATCCGCACGAACCGGTCAGTCGGCGCGCGTGCGTTCCTTCGCCCAGCGACGCTGCTGCCGCTCCGGCGCATCGCCGCGGCGCCACAGGAACGCAATCGCCGTCGTCCCCCACTCGCGCAGATCGAGGTCGAGGTCGTCGTCGAAGTCGTCCTCGTCGAGCACGCCCGTTTCGAAGTGGAACACGACGCACCCGCCGCGAGCCGTGCGGTCCAGGAGGCGCCGCGCACGGGCCATCGACTTGACCGGATCCTCGGCGACCATCGCGTAGGGCGGATCGAGGAACACGATGTCCGGAGCGACTTCGTCCTCGTCGCCCTCCTCGTCGGCGTCGTCGCGCCCACCGCCGAACGTGGCGTGGTTCATCAGCGGCGGATCCCACGCGTCGGAACGCATCACGACGGAACGCGCCACGGCGTCGTCGCCGAGCATCTGCAGGTTCTGGCGCAGCGCGTCGATCGCCTTGCCGTTCTTCTCACAGAACAGCACACGGGCCGCGCCGCGAGAGAGCGACTCGACGCCGGACGCTCCGGACCCCGCGAACAGGTCCCACACGATCGCATCGGGGATCTGCTCGGCGAGGATGTTGAACACCGACTCGCGCACCTGGCCGAGCAGCGGCCTCGTGCCGAGGCCGCGGACGGTGCGGAGCACGCGGCCACCGTAGGTGCCGGCGATGATTTTCAGGCTCATGGGGTCGGGGCGGATGTTCGCAAGGGCGGACGCTGCGTGCAACTTCGGCCCGCAAACGCTGCGGCCGCGCTACAACCCCGACCGTGGCAGCGGAACCCGTAGCCCTTGCCCTCCGCCTGCGCGGCGCCGACCACGCCCTCGAACCCGGGCGCGACTACCTCCTTGGCAGCGGGGACGACTGCGACCTGCAGCTACCCCCGCCCGCGGCGCACCGGCATTCGGTTCTCGCCGTCACCGCGGACGGCGTGGCCGTGCGCGATCTCGGTTCGCCGGAGGGTACATGGCGCAACGGCGACCGCGTCGGCACGGCTCGCCTCGCGATCGGTGACACGCTCCGTTTCGGCGCAACCGAAGCGACGATCGTCCCCGACGACGGCGCTGCCGCGCTGGTGCCTCTCCCCGGAATGCGCGCAGCCGCTGCAACGCGCCGGCTCCGCGCGATCGGCGCCCGCGCTGCCGAAGTCGTGCGACGCCGCGACGCGGCCACGTTCGAAGAACTCGTCGCCGGCGAACTGCGCCGCGCGCCCTGGCTCGCCGGATCGCTGCTCTTGCACGCGCTGCTCCTGCTCCTCCTGTGGCTGCTCCTCGCCGACGCGTCCGGCGGCGGCCGCGAACCGGCGCGCGTCGGCATCGAGATCGCGAGAGACGCCGCCGATGCCGGTGCGCAGCTGGCCGCACCCGAGGTCGTGATCGAGCCGGTAGCCGCAGCGCCCGACGAACCGCTCCCCGACGAGCCCGCGCCGACGGAGGTCCCGATCGATCATCCGACGCCGCCGACCATCCGGCTGCCGACGTCCAATCCGCGCATCACCGCCGCGCCGCGCCCGCAACCCGGCTCCGGCGGCGACGACCAGTCCCCGGCCAACGATCCCGTGAAGACGGTCGGCTCGGGCGGGTTCCGCAAGACGGTCGCCGAACTGCGCCGCACCGGGCTCGAGATCGTCTTCGTGTTCGACAGCACCGGCTCGATGGGCGAGACGATCGCCGACACGAAGGCGACCGTCGCACAGATGCTCGAAGTGCTCCGCGCGCTCGTGCCCGACGCCCGCGTCGGCATCGTCACGTATCGCGATCGCGGCGCGGAGGTCTATCGCGTCCGCGAGATCCCGCTCGGCAGCGACTTCTTCTCGACCGTCAACTTCGTGCAGCGTGTGAGCGCCGAAGGCGGCGGTGACCGCAACGAAGACGTTCGCGCCGGCCTCGCGGCGGCCTTCGGTCAACACTGGGGCGCGAACGCGCGACGCGTCGTCGTGCTCGCGGGCGACGCGCCGCCGCACGAGGAAGACGTGCGGGGCACGATCACCGCGGTGCAGACGTTCGTGCGCGACGGACGATCGTTCGTGCACACGCTGGTCACGTCGCCGCAGAACGCAGGAGCCGACACACGCCAGGTCTTCGAATCGATCGCGAAGGCCGGCAAGGGCACCTGCGCCGGCATCGACTCGCGCGACCGCGTGCTGCAGCGCGTGCTGACGCTCGCGTTCGGGCGCGAGTTCGACCAGGACGTCACTGCCATCGTGCGCGCGGTCGAAGAAGCGTCGACCCGCGTCGACACGGGAGCGCTCGACCTCGCCCGGCGCGGAGGACCAGAGCTCGCCAAGGCGCTGGCGCAGGACCCGGTACCGCACAAGGTGGTGCAGGCGATCGTGCGGCTCCCGCGCCGCGCGACCGTGTCCCAGCTGATCGACATGCTGCAGGATCGGGCGACGCCGGCGCACACCGTGCAGGCCGTCGCATGGGCGCTGCAACGCGTGCTCGTGCTCGACCTGCCGCCCGTCGATCCGCTGGACGACGAACGGCCGAATGCCACCACCGTGAAGCGGCTGCGGCGCCTGTGCACGCTCCTGCCGGACTGAGGGCGTCCCTTCCGCGAGACCGGCGGGTATCGTCGCGCGGCCCGATGCCCCCCAGGTTCGATCGACTCCGGAGGCCGCTCCGCAATCTGCGCCTCTCGGTCACCGACCGCTGCAACCTCCGGTGCGAGTACTGCATGCCGGAGGAGGAGTACGTCTGGCTGCCGAAGTCCGACGTGCTCACGTTCGAGGAGATCGTGCGGCTCGTGGACGTCTGCACCGGCCTCGGCGTCGACAAGGTGCGGCTCACCGGCGGCGAACCGCTCCTGCGCTCCGACCTGCCGAAGCTCGTCGCGATGCTGGCCGCGCGACCGGCGCTGCGCGATCTCGCGATGACGACCAACGGCGTGCTGCTCGCGGACCACGCCGCCGCGCTGCGGGCAGCGGGCCTGCATCGGCTTACGGTGAGCATCGACACGCTCGACCCGGACACGTTCCGCATGCTGTCGCGCCGTCCGGACCATCATCGTGTCCTGGCGGGCATCGCCGCCGCGCGCGCCGCCGGCTTCGACGTCAAGCTCGACACCGTCGTGATAGCCGGAGTGAACGACGGGGAACTGCCTGCGCTGCTCGACCACGCGAGGGGCGTCGGCGCCGAAATCCGCTTCATCGAGTACATGGACGTCGGCGGTGCGACGACATGGAGTCCAGACCGCGTCGTCGGCCGGGCGCGCATCCTGTCGATCCTCGAGCGACGATTCGGTCCCATCGAGACCATCCCGCGGGCCGACAGCGCCCCGGCCGAGCGCTTCTCGCTCCGCGACGGGACCACGTTCGGCATCATCGCTTCGGTGACGCAGCCGTTCTGCGCGACCTGCGATCGGGCCCGCCTCACCGCGGACGGCACGTGGTTCACGTGCCTCTACGCGACGCAAGGAACCGACCTGCGTGCGCTGCTGCGCAACGGCGCGGACGACGCGACGATCGCGGCGCGGATCGCCGAGGTGTGGAGCACTCGCCGCGATCGCGGCGCCGAAGAACGCGCGGCCCTGCCGGAGCGGCGCGCGCTGTTCGGACCGTCGCGCCTGCGCGACGACCCGCATCTCGAGATGCACACTCGCGGCGGCTGAACGAGCGGACTATCGCGGCGGCGCGCATCGCAGGCGATCCGCGATCACGTGGCAGGTGCCGATCACGGCGACCACCGCGACCGCCGGGAAGAACCAGAGGTGCCAGACGCCGAGAGGTGCGAGTTCGCTGCCCTGGCGCAGCATCGTCCCCCACGAGGCGACCGTCGCGCCGGGACCGAGCCCAAGGAACGACAACGTCGATTCCGTCGTGATCGCGTTCGCCATGCAGAACGCCGCGGTCACGCCGACCTGGCTGCGGATCTGCGGCAACAGGTGGCGTGACAGGATGCGCCATTCGGACACACCGAGCCCGCGCACGACGAGCACGAAGTCGCGTTCGCGCAGCGAGAGCAGTTCGCCGCGGACGACGCGCGCGAAGCTGACCCAGAAAACCGACGCCATCACCACCACCATGCCGACGGTGGAGCTGCCGAAGAACGCGGTCGCGAAGAGGAGGAACAGCAGGCTCGGGAAGCAGAGGAAGACCTCGACGAGCCGCTGCACGACGAAGTCGGCGACGCCGCGACGGAGACCGGCCAGCGCACCGAGCAGCACACCGACGAACGCGGCGACCGCGACCGACGCGCCGCCGATGCGCACCGCGGTGCCGGCGCCGTGCACGAGTCGTGCGACGACGTCGCGGCCCGTGTCGTCGTTGCCGAACGGGTGTGCGATCGAAGGGCCGCCGCGGAAGAGCGCCGGATTGGTCTCCGCGGGGCCGTACGGCCACGGCGGCATGATCGCGAAGTCCTCCGAACCGGCCGGCAGCCGCGACCACCACTGCTTCCACGACAGGTCGTTCGGGCCGGCCGTCGCTCGGCCGAGCCAGTCCGCGAACGCTGGGAAAGCCCAGCGATCGCCGACGCGTGCAACGAGAGGCAGGTCGTTCGCGAGCAGCGGCGCCAACACGCCGACCAGCACGACCGCGATTCCGAATGCGATCACGAGCCGCGACGCTCCCCGCTTCCCTGCAGCGGACGCCGGTGTCGAGCCGACGTTCACTTCGCGAGCCTCACGCGCGGGTCGATCGCGCGATGCAGCAGATCGGAGACGAGCAGGGAGAGCAGCGTCGCGACGGAGGTCAGCACGACGATCGCCATCACCATCGCCTGGTCCTGGCGCAGCACCGCGGTGAACGCGAGGTGTCCGACTCCGTCGAGCGAGAACATGTTCTCGACGACGATCGAACCCGCGACGAGCATCGGCAGGAGACTGCCCGCCAGCGTCGCCGCAGGCGCGAGCGCGTTGCGAAGCAGGCGGCGCCGCAGACGGTGCGGCTCCGTGCCGAGCGCGCAGAGACTGATCGCGAACGGCTGGTGTGCGGTCCGCGCGACCGAGTCGCGGACGAAGCGGACGACGAGCACAGACGGCAGGATCGCCATCACGGTGACCGGCAGCGCCATGTGCCACGCGAAGTCCGCGATCTGGGCGAACAGCGACCACTCGGCCGCTCCGTCGCTGCGGAGCCCGCTCGCGGGGAAGAGGCGCCGGCGACCGGTGAGCATCAGCACGAGCAGCATCGCGAGCAGGAACTCGGGCACTCCGACGAGCACGAACATCGCGCGGCCGAAGAGGCGATCGGCGCGCGTGCCGACGCGCATGCCGCACCAGGCGCCGAGCGGCATACCGAGGCCGAACGCGACGAGCAGCGCGAGCCCGCCGAGGCATGCGGTCACCGGCACGGTGTCACCGAAGCGACGCCAGAACGCGGCATGGTCCTCGTTCGGACCCTCGAATCGCAACCGCAGCGCGTTGCCGAGCCACGCGGCATAGCGGCTCCAGAGCGGCACCGGCTCGCGCGTTTCCCGATCGACCATTCCGTAGTGCACACGCAGCTGCCACACCGCCTCGTCGCGCGACGCCGGATCAGCGAACGGATTGTCGTGCGCAGCGGTCAACGCCTCGATCTCGGCGCGATCGACCGGTGCACTGTCGAGCACCACGAACGTGACGAGCGTGACGCCGAGCAGCGTCGCCGTCATCACGAGAAGCCGCAGCGCGAGCCAGCGGAACATCGGTCAACCCGACAGGACGACGTCGAGGATCGCCGCCCGCGTTTCGTGCCATGCCGCCCACGGCTCGTGGCCGCGCGGGTACTCGAGCGTGAGGATCGGCAGGCCGAGGCCGCGGCCGACCCACGAACCGAGCGAACCGGGGGTCGCAGCGAACGAATCGGACGGCTTCACGCGATACCCCGACCGCGCGGAGAAGCGGCGCGCGAGGTCCTCGGCCGGGCCGTCGAAGTTGATGAAGTGATCGTCGTGCCAGCTGTGGGCGACGATCACGAGGTGGGGCCGTTCGTCGAGGATCAGATCGTGCAGCGCCCTCGCCTCGGGCTGGTCGAGAGGCCGCAGACCGAAGAGCCGGCTCGGCTGGAAGTTGGTCGCCGGATAGTTGCGGTTGAGGTCGACGCCGCGCGCGTTGCCCCGGGTGTTGCGAGCGGTGCCGTCGGGGTTGCAGTCCTCGAGGATGGTCAGGGTCACCGCTTCGAGCGCTCCCGGCACGGCTGCCAGAGCACGCGGCAGTTCGGCCGTCGCCACGCGGCCCTCGCGTTCGTTGCCGTGGATCCCGCCGACCCAGAGCACCCGCCGCGGACCCCGCCCCAATCTGGTCATCCGCAAAGGCCGCCCCTGCGTCGTCGTTCCGACGCTCTGCCACTGCAAGCGCACGTCGTCCCGAGCACCTTCCGTGGAGTAGGGTTCGGAGCGACCGCCCCCGGGGCGCGACGTGGTCATCGGATGGAATCCGACGCATCCACCGAGCACCAGCAGCAGCGACAGGGTCAGGCGCATCGCGCCACGAACCATAGCCAACTCGACCCTTCCATCCACGCCACCGGCGAATCCGTTCCACCCGGGCGAACGTGCCGCGGGGCTCCCGCCGGAGCCCGGCAACACACCCCACGCCGGATTTGTCCGGCTCCGCGCCCCAAAACGTCGCCTTGGCCGGACCAGCGACTTCGGCGCCCCAATTTCTGCCGGTTGCATCGTCGCTGATCCCCAGCACTCCGATGAACATCACTTCCGCCAGAACCGCCATTCTCGCCTTCGCAGCGCTGTCCAGCGCGATGGCTTCCGCTTCGGCCCAGAGCCTCTTCTCGCAGCACGGCGAGGTGGTGCACGCCATCGGCGAAGCCATGCCTCCGGCAGCATTCGGCGTGACCCCGGCCCCCGGCGCGACGGTGTCGGCGACCTCCAACTTCGACAGCCCGTCGATCGACCAGAACGGCACGATCCTCTACCGCGTCCGCATGGCGGGCGGCGGCGCCTCGAGCGGCATCGACGACCGCGCCTTCTGCCTCGGCCGCACGAACGGCGACCTCCTGATGGTGGTTCGCGCGGGTGACCCCGCCCCGGGCCTGCCGGGCTTCCTGCTCCGCACCGCGACGTCCGGCGTCCTGTCGAACCCGCCGCGCATCAGCCCCTACAACGAGTTCCTGTTCTTCCAGAGTTCGCTGTACGACAGCGTCGCCGGGGCCAACCCGCCGGCAACGGCCGACACCGGTCTCTTCTGGGGCCCGGTCGGCTCGATGACCTGCCTCGCGCGCGAAGGTGACCCGGTGGGCACCCTGACGGGGACCGGCGAGACCTGGGGTCCGTTCCTCAGCTCGAGCGAACTGCAGTACAAGCACATCAACTCGTCGGGCACCGTGCTCTTCGGCGGCCAGCTCCTCGGCGGCACGTCGACGACCGCGGACGACGGGATCATCGTGACGGGCTCCGTCGGGGCCCTGAGCCTCGTGCTCCGCGAAGGCGAAGTGTTCCCCGGCGGCTCGGTCGCCGTGCCTGCGTCGGGCGCGACGCAGATGTCGTTCACGATGCAGCTGAACGAGGCCGGCCAGGTCCTGCACGCCATCAACTTCTCGACGACGCTCGGCAGCCCGCCGGCGACGGCGGCCAACGACCGCGCTCTCGCGATCTGGACCCCGGGCGGTGGCCAGAGCGTGATCATCGCGCGCGAAGGCGACCAGGTTGCCGGCATGGCGCCGGGCGTGGTGTTCGCGACCGGCTGGGCCGTGAACCAGGGCGCGGCGTGCTTCACGCGGTCGGGCAAGACCGCGATCTCGTCACCGATCAGCGGCACCGGCATCACCGGCGGCGTCAACGACAACGCCGTGCTGGTCGGCGGGCTCGCCGGCTGGACCGTCGCGATGCAGAAGGGCGATGCGTGCCCGGGCCTCTCGGGCGGCGAACTGTTCGGCTCGGTCAACAACTCCAGTCTGACCGTCACCGACGCCGGCGAAGTCGCGTTCTTCGGGTCGCTCACCGGACCGAGCGTGACGACCGCGAACGACACGTCGATGTGGGTCGGCTCGGCAGGAAACCTGAAGATGCTCGCCCGCGAAGGCGACCCGTGCCCCGGCCTGCCCGGCTACACGTTCCAGGCGATCACGTCGAACCCGCTGCTGCGCGACGGCGGCGCCGTGCTGGCGAACCTGGGCGTCACCGACGGGACGACCACGAAAACGGTCCTGTTCGGCTACACGCCACAGCTCGGCATGGTCGTGGTCATCGACCAGACCGAGACCGTGACGACGATCCAGGGGACCGGCACGATCAGCACGCTGTCGTCGAACGCCGGTTTCGCCGGCAGCGACGGCGGTCAGACGATGTTCAACAACCAGGGTGACTTCACCTTCCGCCCGAACCTGATCGGCGGCTCGACCGCCTGCATCATCCGCGGCCACCTCGGCAGCCTCATCGCGAAGCCCTCGGCGGTTCCGGTCGCCGGCGGTGTGCCGCAGAACTTCGTGATCGACGGCGGTCCTGCCAACGCGAACGGGCTCTACCTGGTCCTCGCCAGCGGCCTCGGCACGCGCCCCGGCTTCGGCTCGCCGCTCGGCACGCAGACGATCCCGCTCAACCCGGACCTGCTGTGGACGATCCTGTCGATCAACGCGGCCAACACGTCGCTGTGGGTCAACACGCTCGGCTTCACCGATGCGAACGGCAAGGGCATCGGGGCGTCGTCCTTCGTGATGCCGGTCGGATACCCGGAGTTCCTCGGCTCGACCGTCCACCACTCGGTGCTGTTCTTCGACGGCAACCTGGTGTCGCACTACGCGAGCGAGCCGTCGGCGCTGAAGTTCTATTGATCGCGACTCCGCGATGACGCTGCCCGTGCCCGCTGCTCCGCGGTCACGGGCAGTGTCGTTTTCGGGCAGTGCGCGGATCCCACACCCGTGGCGAAGCACCGCGGCGCGGATCAGCGCGCGCGGAAGAAGGCCGAAACCAGCTCCGCACGCTTCCGGTTGCCCGCGACGGTGAAGTGCACGCCGTCGGTGAACAGCTCCTTCGCGACGAGCTGCGGTGCGAGGTCGAGGACCGGAGTGTCGGTCTCGCGACCGATCCGGCGCACGATCTCGTTCGTCTCCTCGATCGCCGCCTGCACTGCCGGGTGGCCGATGTACGCCTGCCCAGGCCACTCGCGGTGGAACGCGAACGTCGACAACAACACACGCACGCCGTGCACCTTCGCGACCGCGAGCAGGCTGCGGAGGTTGCGCTCGAAGTAGACCGGCGGGTTCGCGGCGAGCATCGCTTCGATCGGCGTGTCGCGGAAGACACCCGTCGGATAGGCGCCGGCGTTGCGCTGCGCGCGGAACGCGAACGACCGGCACGTCGGCGCGACGTCGCCGATGATGCGCATGATGCTCCCGTGCGGCTCGAGCACGCCGGCGCGGATGCTCACCAGGCGATAGAGCGCGCTGCGTTCGAACAGCGACGCCTCGCGCACGTGCTCTTGCCGGCACAGCCAGCCCGACCAGTCGCCGCGGTACGCGTCGTGTGGCCACACCATGCGCGGCAGCACGTCGTTGATGCCGTGGTAGACGACGATCCAGTCGGGTGACAGGTCGAGCACCCGCGTCTCGAAGTTCACGAGCGTCTCGAGGGTCGTCCAGCCCGGGCAGCCGGCGTTGATCACTTCGACCGTGCGACCCACCGAGCGCAGCTGTTGCTGCAGCAGCGAGGGCATCGACAGCGTGTAGTCCTCGACGCCTTCGCCGTACGTCGTCGAACCGCCGCAGCACACGATGCGCTCGGTGCCCGCAGGTTTCTCGCGAGTGATCTCGTCACCGCGGAAGCCGAGCTCGTTGTGACGATTGGCTCCCTTGCGGTAGCTCTTCGCGAGCGCGAAGCCGAGGTGTCGGTGCGTGCAGAATCTCTCGAACACCCCGTATCGATCGCGCAGCTCGTCGATCGACGCGTAGCGCTGGAACGCCGCCTCGTCCGCCACGAAGTGCAGCCACGCGCGGGTGCCGAGTTCGGCCGCGCCAGTCGCCGCCGCGAGCGCGAGCGTCGCGAGGAACAGTCGTCGCCGCCATGACTTCGTCCCGCCCATCGCGTCAGATCCCGAAGCGGCAGGGGTCGTCCGGGTCGAGCACGAACGTCTGGAACCCCGTGATCCACGCCGACCCCTCGACCTCGGGCACGACGGCGTGGAACGGCCCGACCTTCGTCGTGCCGACGACGCGGGCCCGGAAGCGCGTGCCGAGCACACTCTCCGACGTGAACCACTCGCCGTCGGCGAGTGCGCCCTTCCCGTGCAGCACCGCGAGCTTCGCCGACGTGCCGGTGCCGCACGGCGACCGGTCGTACGCGGCACCCGGGCACAGCGTGAGCGCGCGCGACCCTGGCCCGCTGCCGTCGAGGTCCGCGAAGAGCTTCACGTGGTCGATCACCTCTTCCGCGCCCCGGTCGGGATGCACACCGAAGACACGTTCGCGGACGAGCGCCTCGCGCACCGCGACGGCCGCCTGCATCAGAACCGGCAGGTGACTCTTCTCGATCTGCAGACCGAGCTGATCGGCTTCGACGAAGGCAAACCAGTTGCCCCCCCACGCGACGTCGGCGGCAACCTTGCCGAAGCCGTGCACCGGCACGATCGCACGCTGACGGAAGAGGAACGACGGCACGTTGGTGATGGTCACGCTGCGCGGCTTCCCGTCGCGCACCGCGACGCGGCACGGCACGACGCCGGCCGGCGTGTCGAGGACGACCTCCGTGAACGGCTCCACCGCCGCGACCATTCCCGTGGCGACCGCGATCGTCGCGACGCCGATGGCGCCGTGGCCGCACATCGCGAGGTAGCCCGCGTCGTTCGCGAACACGACGCCGACGTGCGCGCGCGGATCGCACGGCGGCAGCAAGTACGCGAGCACGATCGCGTCGTGGCCGCGCGGCTCGAGCACGAGCGCCTTGCGCAGGTTGTCGTGGTGCGCCTGGAGATGCGCACGCCTCTCGACCATCGACGCGCCGGACACGAAGGGCAGACCCGACGTCACGATGCGCGTCGGTTCGCCCGCCGTGTGCGAGTCGATCGCCGTCACGGCCTGCGAGAACTGGAGCATCGCCGCATCATGCCATACGCCTCTCACTCGAGCCGGCTGCAGTCGTGGACCCGCGCGAACACGACGGCTAGCTTCGGCGCGATGAAGGAACCTGCGCCGACGGCGTCACCGTTGCCCTGGCTGATGCCGTCCCTTCTCGCATGCCTCGGCGCCTGCGCGATCGACGGCAACGCGCACGCAGGCTGCTTCGGTCTCGCGCGCCGTCCGCCCGCCACACAGGAGCCGGCGAAGCCGGAAGCGCGACCGGAGCGCGGCTGGTTCGGGCGGACGATCGACACGATCGTCGCCGACCACGGGGAGTTCTACGACGGCGGCACGATGCTCGCGCTGGGCGGCGGTCTCGGGCTTGCGGCGCTGAGCGCCAACACGCAGCTCGATCGCGACATCTACGAGGACGTGCTGCCCGAGTGGCGCACCGAAGAGTGGACGGAGTTCCGCGACGACGTGCTGCCGTTCGGCGACGGCGCCTACGTTCTGCCGACGCTGGCGGCAACCGCGATCGTCGCGCCGGCACTCGGCGGCGACGCAGTCGGCGAATGGGGTGAACGATCGCTGCGCGCGATCCTCCTCGGCGCGCCACCGGTGCTCGCGCTGCAGCGCCTGATCGGCGCCGGCCGCCCGGACGATCCGGCCAACACCACGTCGTCGGAGTGGGAACCGCTCCGCCACTCGAATGGCGTGAGCGGCCACGCGTTCATCGGGTCGATCCCGTTCCTCACCCTGGCATCGATGCAGGACAACCTCGTGCTCGACGGGGCGTGCTACCTCGGCTCGACGCTCGTCGCGGGCGCGCGACTGCAGGGCTCGCGCCACTACTTCTCCCAGGTCGTGATGGGCTGGTTCCTCGGCTACCTCGCGGTCGAAGCGGTGTGCGACGCCGAGTCGGCCGGACCGACCGCTTCCGTGGCCTTCGTGCCGCTGCTCGGCGACGACGAAGTCGGCTTTCTCGTCGTACACCGCTTCTGAGCGCCGCCCCCACCTCCGGAACTTACACGGCTGCGTGTAACTTCTGCCCTGCCGGGCGCGGCAGGTCGCCCAACATGGGGCGGGGGACCGCCGTCCGACACGCCCGTCCGACGTCGCAGTCGTCGGTACGACCATTGCCCTCTGGACGACCATGCCACGCTCTCTCCCGCGCTCGTCGGTGAGCTTCGCCTTGCTCGCGGCCGCAACCGCATGGCTGTGCATCGCGATGCCCGTCTTCTCGCAGGAGGCGTACTACTGGACGTACGCCCAGCATCCGGACCTCTCGTATTTCGATCACCCGCCGATGGTGGCGTGGCTGATCTGGCTCGGAACGCATGTGTTCGGCAACGGCGCTGCCGGCATCCGGCTCGGGACCTGGGCGTGCGGCATGGCGACCGCGTGGTTCGGCTGGCAGCTGCTGCGCGATTTCGGCATCGACGAGAAGGGGCGGAACGGATGGGTGCTGCTCGGACTCGTGAGCCCGATCCTCGCGATGACGCACTTTCTGGCCAATCCCGATGCGCCGCTCGTCTGCTTCTGGACGCTGACGATGCTCGCGCTGTGGCGCGCGCGCAGCGGCAGCCTCGTGTGGTGGATGATCGCCGGCGCGGCTGCGGGCGCCGCGCTGCTGAGCAAGTACTCGGCGGCCTTCCTCGCCGTCGGCGGTGTCGCGCTCTTCGTGATGGATCCGACGATGCGACGCCAGCTGCGGCGGCCGGCGCCCTACGTCGCCGTACTCGTAGCGGCGATCGTGTTCCTGCCCGTCGTGCAGTGGAACCTGGCCAACCACTTCGAGTCGTTCCGCTTCCAGACCGCCGATCGCTTCGCGAAGGGCGAGGCCGGCACACGCTGGCTGCTCGAGATGGCGGCGGGCCAGATCGGGGTCTTCCAGCCCATCCTCGCCGTCTTCCTGCCGGCGGCCCTCTGGTGGCACGGCAAGCGCCGCCCCCAGCGCGACCCGCGATCCATCTGGCTGCTCGCGTTCGGCGCGCCGCTGCCGCTGTACCTCGCGTTCAACGCGATCTGGATCGAGGTGAAGATCAACTGGCTCGCGCCCGCCATCGTGCCGCTCCTCTTGGCCATGATCGTCTGGTGGCGCGAGAGCGGAGCGACGGCGCTGCAGTCGCGCGCTGCCCGTTGGCTGGCGCCCGGCCTGCTGCTTCTGCCGATCGTCGTGCCGTTCGCGCCGCTGATGCGGATGATCCCGTCGGGCCGCGGCTCGTCGTGGACCGGGTGGGACGAGATCGCGAAGACCGCCGAGGTGTGGGAGGACAGGATCGACGCGGAGGACGGGATCGAGGGCAATGTCTTCTTCTTCGGCGCCGACTACCGCGACGCCGCGCAGCTCGGACGCGCACTGCGGATGCAGTGGGACGAAGAGGGTGAGCACCAGGCGATCCCGGGCCAGCCGGACAGCGGCGAGCCGACCATGGCGCAGAACGTGCTCTCGATGCCGGGCCTGCAGTTCGACCACTGGGAGCCGCCGCGGGCCCGCATCGGCCAGGACGCGATCTTCGTCGTGTCGCGACCCGCGCAGCGAGCCGCGATGGTCGAGAAGGCGAGCAAGCACTTCCGGACCATCGAGAAGGTCGAGAGCGTCGCTATCCGCGAGTTCGGCGTGCACGTGCTCGACGCCGACGTGTACGTGTGCCGCGACTATCGCGGTCCGGACGGCCGACCGTAGGATCGCGCCGCTGTGACGCGTCCCAACACCCGCTCGGTCGTCGCGGCCATCGCGTCCCTGCTCCCCGTCGGCTGCACGAGCGCCCACCCGGCGACGTCCTTCCCGGTCGAACGTGGCAGCGGCCCCGGCCTGTCTCACCGATCCGGTGACACCACGATCGAAGGGCGCGCCTACTACGGCGTCCCGATCCTGCAGAAGTCGCTCTTCTGGGACGGCAACGGCGAAACGGACGACGCCGGCCTCGGTGTGCACGTGCTGCAGCACCTGGCCGACGACTTCGCGATCGGCATGGGACTGAACGTCGGAAACTGGTTCCTCGGCGGCGAGGACGCGTACAGCGGCGAGATCGAGGGGCTGATGCGGCTGCACCCGTTCGCGAGCCTGCCCTTCTTCTTCGATCTCAGCGCCGGCTACCAGCTGGCGAACGAACCGGTGCCACCCGGCGGCACCGACTGGAACTTCACGTTCGCGTTCGGTCCCGGCATCGAGATCCCGGTCGACCGCGGCTGCAGCTTCGAGCTCGGCGCGCTCTACCATCACGTCTCGAACGCACTCGGCCGGATGAACGACCGCAACCCGAGCCAGAACGAAGGGCGGTTCTGGATCGGCTTCGCCTGGACGCTCTGACGCGCCGCTGCGCTAGCGGGCGCCGCGATCCACGGAGGGCTCGACCCGGATCGTGCTCGAGAAGATCCAAGGGGCGCCGTGCCGGACGACCTCGACGCGGTAGACGCCCGGCGCCGGATCGCGCAGTTCGAGCGTTTCACCGTGCTGTTCGGCCGCAACCGTCCCGTCGCGCAGCAGACGAATCGTGGCGATGGCCGGTGCTCGCACGCGGAGCACCAGGCCCGGCGTCGCCTCGAGCGTGTCGCCGGGCAGACGGATCGTGTCGCCGCTGACGGCGCGGAAGTCGAACCCGGAGCCGTCGCCGAACACGTCGAACACGACATAGGTGCGGCCACTGCGGAACGCGTCGACGAGCGACGTTTCGTCGAGCCGCAGCGCGAGCACGTGTGTGCTCAGCGTCGCGAAGACTTCGCGGTAGGTGCCGATCGTCCCGCCGAGCGGGCCGAAGACCCGGACGTTCGCGTGGGCATCGTTGCCGCCGACCGGCGTGAACGGATGCGTCGCGCGGAGTTCGCGGTCCCACTCGGCGAACACGCGCTCGTCGCGCAGACAGATGCGCTCCATCAGCGAACGCAGAGGGAGGAAGAGCGCCGTCGCCAGCGTGCCCGCGTAGCTCGCGGTCATCGCTCCGGCGTGCAGGTTCACGACCTCCGCTCCGGCGAGCCCGAGCCCCGCCCACGGGATCTTCCACAGCTCGGCGTGGCAGACGAAGGCGAGCGCGCCCTGCTCGGCGGCCTCCTTCACCAGCAGGCCGGCGTGCTGCCAGTGCACGAGGGGTTTCAGCAGTGGAAACGCGAGGATCGTGCCCTGCGGACTCCGCACCTCCGCGCCGACCACGAACAGCACGTCGTCGACGAGGCCGCGGGCGCCGTCGCGGATCGATGCCTCGGTCTGGTGGTCCGTCATCACGACGAAGTGCACGCCCGTCTCGTGGCACGCGGCGACGATCTCCTCGATGGTGCCGGTCGAGTCGTGCGACAGGCGGCCGTGGCAGTGCACGATTCCCTTCCAGTCGAACAGCTCGGTGCCCGCGACCGCGAGTTCGCGTTCGCGTGGCGACGACGGATCGATCGTGGTCAGCGACGCGCAGGCGGCGCACGTCGCGAGCAGCACGAACGACGCGACCTTCATGCCGGCACACGGGTCGAGCGGAGCGTCACGAGGGGACGTGCGGCACCGAGGATCGCGCTCGGCCCGGCGCTCGTCGGCTGGCCATCCGCGCCCATTCGCATCGACATGCCCTGCACCATCGGCTCTCCGTGCATCGTGCCGTGAGACACGCCGAGCGGCGAGGAGGGGTCGGTCGCGAGGTCACTTGGAGGACATCGGATCGGGCAGCTGGATCTCGACGACCGGCGCGGACTCCGCGCGATCGACGACGAACGTCCCGTGCACCGTGTCGTTCGATGCGGGGAGCGTCGCCTCGTAGCGATAGGAGCCCGCGCGCAAGCCGCATCGCCACGTGTGGCGATCCTCCAGATCGAGCGTCCAGCGCCGGGCGGCGACCTCGCGGTCATCGGCATCGCGCACGCGCAGCACCACTGCCGCTCGCCACCGTTCGCCGGGCGCCGCGGACGCAGGCCGCAGGAGGTCGAAACGCACGCTCGGCGCCGGCTCGACGCGCACCTCGCTCGCCGTGGTGCGTTCCGCGGCGACGACGACGGGCGCGTCCGCGAACACGAAGTCCTCGCCCCACGCAGACAGCGTGTAGATGCCGGCAGGCAGGTCGCGGGCGCGCAACACACCGTCCGGACCGCGAGTAAGTACGCCGCTGTTGCCGGCGAGATCGTTCACGAGCGCCTCGACCGGCTCGACAGCCGTTCCGGCCGGCGTCGCGAACCGCACCGCCAGTTCGCCGTGCGCGGGCAACCTCGTCGTACCGAGGTCGAGTTGCTGGCGCGGTGCCAGATCGTGCGTACCGAGGTGGATCGCGGCCTCTTCCTGCACCCGGGCACCGATCCGGTACCTGCCCGCGGGCAGCGGCCCGAGCCGGAACGCGCCGGCCTCGTCGAGTTCGAGATCGACGTGCCAGCCCTGCCGTTCCCCCGCCGGGATCAGCCATGCACTCGCCGCGTGTCCCGGTCGCCGCCCCTTCGCGTCGAGCAACACGCCCGCGAGCCAGGCGCCGTCCTCTTCGCGTGTCGCAGAGCGAAGCACGAGTTCGCCGTCGCCCGGTCGAACGCCCGTGGCCCCGACCCACGGCACCGAACCCGACAAGGCGGCCGGCCGTGCTTCGACCGCGAACTGGTCGGCATCGAGGCCATCGAGGCGGAAGGCCCCACGCTCGTCGCTGGTCGCCTGGGCGAGGCTGCCGCCACCGATCGGCCACGCCTGCACCTGCCAGCCCACGATCGGCTGATCGTGCTGATCGAGCACGCGCCCCGCGATCCAACGCGTAGGGCGCAAGCGGAAGTCCGCGCGCTGTTCGCCGCCCTCTGCCATCTGCAGTTCGCGCGCCGCGGGTGCGTTCTGCCGCCGCACGTGGGGCGAAACCTCGATCGTCAGTTCGCCGGTGGGTACGTGTTCGCACCGATACCCACCCTGGGCGTCGGTTCGACCGGTCCTCACACAGCGATGGAACAACGGTCGCAACGCCTCCGTCCAGATCGGCCCCGCTCCGGCCCATCGCGGCCGCACGGCCACGGTCGCATCGACTCCCGAGCCGTCGCCATCGACGACTCTGCCGACCAGCACGCCACCCAGCCCGAGTGTCACATCGCAGAGCTGACTGCTGCCGTCGACAGAGAGAGGGGTCGGAGTCGGTGCGTGCCCCGGCGCCTGCGCGACCAGCAGGTGCCTGCCGAGCGGCAGTTCGTCGGTTGCCCAGCGCCCGCGTTCGTCGGTGCGCAGGACGATCGGCGCTGCGCACTGATCGGGTGGGTCGAGCCGCACGATGGTCACCACCGCATCGGCCTGGACCACGCCAGACGCTGCCCGCACCGTGCCGCGGACATCGCCGCCGGCCCGACCGAGCACGAGCATCAGCTGCATCGTGCCCTCGTCGAGCGAACGCGAACACGGGCTCGGCGCGTGGCCGGGCTGTTGCGCCCAGAACGACCCCCCGATGTCCAGCGCGCCGCGGAACACGCCATCGGCACCGGAAACGGCGACGAGCAGAGGAGACGTCGCGTCCGGTCGCACGAACGACTGACAGAACACGCGCGCACCCCGGATGCGTCGCCATTCTTCGTCGAACACGATGCCTTCGACCAACAGCGACGGCTCCACCTCGATGCGTTCCTCGACGACCTGGCCCGCGGTGACGTGCAGCCGATGCTGAAGCTTGATGCCGTGCAGGCGATAGTCGCCGGGTGGCAGCGCCGGCAGCACGAGGCGTCCATCCTGGTCCGCCAGGAACCTTGCGTTGACCGGGCCGCTGATCCACACCGTCACTCCACTGGCGGGCCCGCGGTCGCCTTGCCACACGAACTCGAGCTGCGCCGAGCCGGTGCGCGGCGCCTCTGTCGCTGCCGCCGTGCGCTGCTGGTCCGTGGGCTCCCCCCGCGCAGACGTGTGATCGACCGAGGCCGCGGCCACCGCCGGCACGGCGCCGGCCACATCGACCAGCGGCGCGAGCGCCGGCGCCTGGTCGAACCAGAACCACGCGCCGATCCCGAGCGACGCGACGACCGCGAACAGCAGCTTCTTCATGAGCAGACCTCCCGCGAACACCCCCGCCGCGACGCCGCCCGCCGACGCGGTCGCCGTCGCCACCGCTTCCTGCGCGCGCGCCAGGACGACCGCCCGCACCGCTGCGAGTCCTGGCTGCGTCGTCACCGCACCGGCAACGGCTGCTCCGATCCCCGCCGGCAGCACGCGGCGCAACCACTCCAACCCGCGCTGCAGCCGCGTCTTCGCCGTCGCCACCGGGCAGCCCGTCGCGTGCGCGATCTCCGTCGCCGACAGGCCGTGCACCAGCCGCAGCGTCACTGCCTGCCGCATCTGCCGCGGCAGGCGTGCCAGACCCTCGGAGAGCCGTTCGGCAAGCTCGTCGGCAGCCACTGCATCGAGCGGCGACGGCTCCGTGCGCGCGCGCAACCGCTGGCCGTCGATCGGGCGCCGCCGACGCCGGCGTTCGGCGCGGGCGTGATGCACGAGGATGCCGATCAGCCACGGCAGCAGCCGTCGCGAAGCGTCCCAGCGCCCCGCCTTCTCGATCGCGTCGAGGAACGTCGCCTGGACCAGGTCCTCCGCGTCGCGGCCGGCGAAGTGCGCGGCCACCAACAGGAGCTCGGGCGCCAGCTGGTCGAAGACCGCGGCCAACGCCGTCACGTCAGCGTGCTCGCGGAAGCGGGCGAATTGCAGCTCGGGGGTCACTGCCACTACTCGACCCGAAGTCCTCCGGCGGATTCGGGAAATCCCGGTCGGTTCGACCGCGGCGATCCGGCGGCGGCGGTCGGAGGCGGGCCACCGCGACCTTCACTTCTTCGTGTAGGTCGAACGGAACGACTCGAAGGGTGCGGCGGCGCCGAGGATCACGTGCGACACGACGCTCTTCGGCCGGCCCTCCGCGTCCATCTGCATCACCATGCGCTGCACCATCGGCTCTCCGCGCATGGTGCCGTGCGAGGTGCTGAGCAGCGCGCCGTCCTTCGCGAACCACGCGTCCATCGTCGAGAACTCGCCGAAGCTGCTGACGTACGCGCCGACGAGGCACTTCTTCGCTTCGTCCCACGCCCAGAAGACCTCGCCTTCGTACCGGCCGGGGACGCCCTCCGCGCTGCCGACGGTCGAGCCGTGCATCACGGCGCCGCCGAACACGGACCGGAACGTGTCGGTGCCCTGGATCTTCATCACGGGAGCGCCCGGCGCCTGCACGACCTCGCCGGTGAGCGCGTACTCGCCCGCGCACTTGCCGAGCCGCTGGACGGCCTCGGCGATCGCGGCGCCTTCGAACGCGGGCGTTTCCCACGCGCCGTCGAACCCGTCGCCGCCCCGCGCGAACCGGCCGTCGACGATCGACAGCGAAGATCCCTGCGCCATCAGCATGTCGACCGAGTGCAGCAGCTGGTCTCCGTCGACGCGCAGGGTCGAACGCTGCGCGAACGGCAACCCGTTCTGGTGGAGGCGCGTCATCTGCAGCAGCGTGCCGTCGGGCAGGAGCGACACGTCCTCGATGTGCACGACGCCGGTGTTCGCTGCGGAGAGCGCCACGAAGCGCCCGTTCTCACGATCCCAGCCCCAGTAGTTGCGCATCACCAGCGGTGCGGGCGCGCCCTCGAAGTCGATCCGGAAGTCCTCGCGGATCCAGAAGTCGCCGAGCGCCTTGCGGAACGTGCCGCGCGCGGACCACTTCGCCGGCGGTGCGCCGGGACCGAACGTCGCGGTGCCGGTGCCGTGCCAGTTGCCGACGAGCGGTTCGAGCCTCTTCAGCTCGGGCGCCGGGCCGGGCATGCCGTCCTGCGCGACGACGGCGGACACGAGAAGGGCGGTGACGAGTGCGGTGACGCGTGGCATTGGGGACCTCGGGGGAGAACAGGTGCCCATCAGACGAAGCCGCGCCGCCCGAATCGACAACACTCGCGAGCGGCGCCGCGAACGTTGAGCCTCGACCGCGGCGGCGGGATACTCCTCGCCCCCACATGCCCCCCGTACCCGACGTCTGGACCTGGATCACGATCCCCGCGATCGGCGGCCTGATCGGCTGGAGCACGAACTGGCTCGCCGTGAAGATGATCTTCCGTCCGATCGCGCCGATCCGATTCCTCGGCATCCGGATCCAAGGCCTCGTCGGCCGCCGCCAGAAGGACCTCGCGCAGGCGATCGGCCGCGTGGTCGGCAACCACCTCGTCGAACACAAGGACGTGGTGAAGAGCCTCAACAAACTCGACTTCGCCGGCATCCTCGGCAACGTGCTGGACCGCGGCCTCACGCCGAAGGTGCAGGAGCTGCGCAGCCTGCCGCTCATCGGCGGCTTCCTGACCGAGGACCGCATCGCCGACATCCGCGGATCGATCGTCGCGTCCGTGATGGCGCACAAAGAGGACGTCCTCGACGAGGTGGAGCGCGGCCTCGAGAAGGGGCTGAACGTGCCAGACCTGGTCGAACGCAAGGTCGCGGCCTTCCCGGTGGAGCGCCTCGAGAAGCTCATCCTCGAAGTCGCGAGCCGGGAACTGCGCGCGATCGAGGTGCTCGGCGGCGTGCTGGGCATCCTGATCGGCCTGCTCCAGGTCGGCTTCGTCTGGTTCCGCGGCTGACAACAGGCCCGGAGCGGTTACGCCCGGCCCCGATCCCTGCTAGACAACGCGCCATGATGGTCCAGAGTCCCTTTCGCCTCGGCGCTCTCGCCCTCGCCACCGCGTTCTGCGCGGCGCAGGAGCCGAAGTTCGTGGCCTACCCGGATCGCGACATCCTGTCGCCGTTCCGAACACCGACCGACGTCTACGCGCCGCCCGACGCGCTCTTCCATCAGCTGCGCATCATGCAGGCGCTGGCCGATCGTCCCGACCTGCACAAGGACTTCGACCGCGACGGCCGCGAGGTCGTCGACGACGCGCGGTGGCACGAAGCGCGCATCGAGGCGGAACGCATCGGGATCGACGCCGCGTACCTCGCGCAGATCATGCGCCTGCACAAGAACGCCGGCGAGCGCGCGACCGCGTTCTATGCGGCGTTCTTCTGCACGAACCGTGATCACGTCTTCAACCTGATCTCGCACATCCCCGGCGAGCCGGAGCGGAAGACGCGCGAAGCCGCGATGCCGCGCGCAATCGCGTACCTGCGTGCGAACCTCGGCCGCAAATTCGGCGACCTCCCTCCTGACGAGAGGGCCGCGATCGCGAAGTCGATGCCCGAGATCGGCAGCCCGGCCGCGAAGGCCGCGGGCATCCTGCGCGCACCGGTCGACCAGGACCACTTGCACGACGTGCGCCTCGTGCCCTTCTACCAGCTGCTCGACCTCGAAGAGCCGATCGACCAGGCACAGGGCCTCTGGTTCCTGAAGGAGGTCTTCCTGATCCGCCTCGACAAGGCGCTGGTGACGCTCGAGCCCGCGCTGCCTCGCATCCGTCAGCTCATCACGTCGAAGGACGACGCGGTGCGCGACCAGGCCATCGGCCTGATGCAGGCCGTCGGCAAGAAGGACCTGCGCAAGCCGCCGGTCGACGATCCCGCCGCATTGCCGCTCTGGGTCGACGAAGCTGCGAAGGCGCTGTTCGCACCGATCCGCAACCTGAACGACGCGATCGTGCAACTCCACCCGAGCCCCGAGCGCGACGCAGTCGTGGCCGCCGGCATCAAGGCCCTCGAGGACTCGTCGATCGGCGACGCCTTCGTCGGACAGAACAAGGCCGGACAGTACGTGCGCGGCTACCGCCTCGTGACCGTGCCCGACGCGCTGAAACCGCTCGCGATTCCGGCCGGCGCGGTCGTGACCACGGTGAACGGCGTCGGCGTGTCGAACGCGAAGACGCTGCTGAACGCATTGCGCGAACAGCTCGCGCGCAAGGTCTACCCGAACGTGCTGCTCGTCGAGTACGTGCGCGGCGAGGAGACGCACGCCGTCGAGTACCGCGTGATGTGACGCGTCAGAGAGAGACGAGCGACGCGAAGCCGCCGTGGGACATGCGCTTCATGTCGAACGGCATCGGCTTCTTCAGCATCGGCAGGAGCCGCGGATCGCTCAGCGCCTTCTCGTTGACGGCGGCGCGGTGCTTCTTGGAGCGGTAGAGGATCCACGCGAAGACGATCAGGTCGTCCTTCTTCGCCTTCACGAGCTTCGGGAAGGACAGCCCGTGGTGGACCTCCAGATCGTCGCCCACGCATTCGTGGTAGGCGAGCGCACCGTGCTCGCGCCAGACCTTCGCGGCCTTCTTCGCGAGAGCGACGTAGGCACGCAGCTTCTTCTTCGGGACGACCACGACGAATCCGTCGACGTAGGGCATCGCGCCACGCTAGTCGCGCCGCGCCGGCCGTGCACGCGGGACTCTTGCCGCGGGGAGAGTCGCCCGGTTCGCCGCGCACGGCGCGTCACGTGCGTACGGTGCGACTCCGGGAACCCGAACATGAAGACCCTCGCACCCATCCTCCTCACGCTCGCAGTCACCGCCGCCTCCGCGCACGCGCAGGCACCGATCCCCTGGCCGCTCGGCGCCCCCGTGCCGACGACGATCGAGAACAACGGAACGGCGCCGCTGTCGTACATGTTCTGCACCCCCACGGTGACCGACGCTGCGGGGCAGCCGGTGACGACGGGCCTCTGCGCCTTCGCGTTCCTCCAGCTGCCGCCCGGCGAGACGTCGACGACGCACTGGCTCCAGACCGACGACTTCGGCGCGCCCGTGCCTCCGGGTCTCTACTTCGTGAACGGCGTGCCCTTCGCGATCGGTGCGACCGACGCCGCGCTGCGCAGCCTCGGCTCGCCGCACCCCGGCTCGACGCGCGTGATCGAACTCGCGTCGCCGAACGACCCGAACGCCCCGTACATCCTGGCCGCCGCGTTCTCCTCGACGACCGGCTTCTCGCTCGGCTGCGGCGTGCAGTTCCCGCTCGACAACGACGGCCTCCTCGGCGCGTCGCTGTCGGACCCCGCGGTGTTCCAGAACTTCTTCGGCGTGCTCGACGGCGCAGGCCGTTCGTCCGCCCCCGCGATCGCACTGCCCGCCATCCCCGAACTCGTCGGCCTGCCGTTCGATCTCGCGTTCACGACGCTGTCGCCCGCGTCACCCTGCGGCTTCGTCCGCGCGAGCGCCGTTTCGCACGTCACGGTGCAGTGAGGACCGCGCCTTGGTTGCACGCAGCGAACTCGCGCGCCAGATCTTCGGTGCGGAACTCGAAGCGGACGTGATCGCCGCACTCGGTGACGTGCACTGCACGCCCGAACGAGAGCAAGACGAGGGGCAACGCCAGAACCACGAGAGCGACGGAACCGAGCAGGTTCCCGAGCGTGTCGATGTGGATCACGCCCCACTCCTGCCACGGCTCGCGCCAAAGCGCGCCGCGAGGCGCACCGACCCACCTAGCCGCAACCGCGACGACGCCGAGCGTCGCGAACACCCGCCACACGCGGCAGAAACGGCACATCGGCGCGCGATACCGCCGCACGCCCGCGATCGTACGGCGGCGATCGTACGGGTCCGGTACGCGCACCTTCACGCGCATGGTCCCGGTCGCGCGGCGCAGACCACACTTCATGCAAGTCTCCGGCCAGAGCGGTGCGTGGGCCGCGGGCAGGCGCACCGCAGGCCAGTCGCGGCGCAGCGACAAGCGCCACGGCAACAGGATGCTGCGCAGCCAACCCCGGCCTGCTCCGATCCGATTCATCGCGGCAGTCCGTCCTTCGTCGTCACCTGGCGCAACACGCACAGTTCGTAGCGTCCTGGACCCGGCGGTCAACTTGCGGCGAGGGGCTCCGGGACTTCTTCGGGAATGCACGGCGGGGCGCACCGTCCCAGGCGCGCGGCGGCCTGCATGACCGACCTCCAGTCGCAGAAGCTGATCGTGGCGAAAGGCTGCATGTTCTTCCTGCTCGTCGGCCTCGCCGCGTTCGCGATCTGGCGGCAACAACCGACCCTCGTCACCGCCACCCTGCTCGCCGTTCTCGTGTGGGCCTCGGCGCGCTCGTACTACTTCCTCTTCCACGTGCTCGAGAAGTACGTCGACCCGCGACTGCGATACGCCGGCCTGCTCAACCTGCTGCGCACGATCCGGCGGCGGCACTGACGGGGGCGCGACGCTCGCGATCGCGCTAGCCTGTGCGCCCCGATGACGCTCGTCACGCTCGACAAGATCACCCGCCGCTTCGGCGAGTTCGCGATCCTCGACGGGCTCTCGCTGCGCGTCGACGAAGGCGACCGCATCGGCGTCGTGGGCGACAACGGCGCCGGCAAGACGACGATGGTCCGCATCCTCGCGGGCGTCGACGAGGCCGACCTCGGTCAGCGCAACCCGCGCCGCGACCTGCGCATCGCGTACGGCGCGCAGATGCCGGCGATGCCGAAGGGCACGACGATCCACGATCTGGTGATGCGCGGCACCGGCGAACACGGCGCGCTGGAGACCAGGATGCGCGCGCTCGAAGCGAAGATGGCGGCGGGCGACGAAGCGGCGCTGCGGGAGTACGGCGAGCTGCAGGCGGCGTTCGAGGCGGGCGGCGGATACGAGCGCAAACACCGCGTCGAGAAGGTGCTGTCGGGGCTCGGCTTCCCGATCGCCGACATGCAGAAGGACGTCGCGGTGCTGAGCGGCGGCGAGAAGTCGCGCGTGCAGCTCTCGATCCTGATGACGACGCCCGCCGATCTGCTGATCCTCGACGAGCCGACCAACCACCTCGACCTGCAGGGCATCGAGTTCGTCGAGGACTTCATCCAGCGCTACCCCGGCGCCGTCGTCGTGGTGAGCCACGACCGCCGTTTCCTCGACAACACGGCGACGTCGATCGTCGAGGTGGCGGACGGCGTCGCGAACCGCTGGAAGGGCAACTTCGCGCACTACAGCCAGCAGCGCGACCTCGCCCTGCTGACACAGGCGCGGCAGTACAAGAACCAGCGCGAGTTCGTCGAGAAGGAGATGGAGTACATCCGCCGCAACATGGCGGGCCGCATGAGCGCGCAGGCGAAGGGGCGCCTGAAGCGGCTGCAGCGCCTGCAGCTGATCGACAAGCCGAAGGGCAACCGAAGCGAGATGAAGCTGACGTTCGGCCGGACGACGCGGGGGCAGCAGGGCCAGACGGCGATCGAGTGCGAGGACGTGCGTGTGTCGATCGGAGGCCGCACGCTGATCGAGCACGGCGAGCTGCGCGTGTGGTTCGGCGAAGTCACCGCGCTGCTCGGCAAGAACGGCGCCGGCAAGACGACCCTGCTGCGCCTGCTCGCCGGTCACGGCCAGCCTGCCGGCGGTTCGATCCGGCGCGCGCAGAACCTGCGCGTCGGCTACTTCAGCCAGGAGAAGAACGACCTGCCGCAGCAAGGGACCGTGCTCGAGGCGCTGCGCGAACTCGACCGCACCGTCGACGAACGCACGCTGCGCGACCACCTCGCGTTGTTCCTGTTCTGCGGCGACGACGTGGAGAAGCCGGTCGCAGAGCTGTCCGGCGGCGAGAAGCAGCGCCTGTCGCTCGCGCGCATGACGCGCGCGCAGTTCGACCTCCTGTGCCTCGACGAACCGACGAACCACCTCGACGTCGCGGGGACCGAGGGCCTCGAACAGGCGCTGAAGGAGTTCCCGGGCACCGTGGTGCTGATCACCCACGACCGCCAGCTCGTCGAGTCCGTCGCCGATCGCGTCGCGTGGGTCGAGAACGGCGCGATCCGCACGTTCGACCAGGGCCTGGGCCAGTGCCTGCGCGTGCTCGCGGAGGAGCGTTCCGCCGCGCGTGCCGCCGAGAGCGAAGAGCGCGACCGGGCGGCGAGGAAGAACGAGGCCGCGACCGCCGAGCCGGCCCGGAGGGCCATGGAGACGGGCAAGGTGCGCAACCCCCTGATGTTCCAGAGGCTCGAGGAGCGGATCATGACCCTCGAAGCCGACATCGAGGGACTGCGCGCGGCGATGCTCGACCCCGCGAACTACGCCAGCGCGTCGAAGATGAAGGAGTTGCAGGGGACCGAGGCGGCGAAGAAGGCCGAACTCGCCGACGCCTACGCGCAGTGGGAGAACTGGCAGTAGTCCCTCGTCGGCGGCCCGGCCGCGAGCGCAGGAGATTCTCGAGACCGCTGCACCCTCCGGCCCTCGATCGGCCTTGTCGTTCCGCCCCGCTCCCCCTTCCCTCCCGCCGATGCTCCGCGCCCTTCTGATCGCCTTCGTCTGGTCCTGTCCCCTCGACCTCGCTGCCGCGCAGGCGTTCTCCGGCGACTGGCGCGGCGAGATCCGTGTGCCCGGCTCACCGCTCGAGGTGATCGTGCACCTCGAAGAGAAGGGCGAAGGCTACACCGGCACCATCGACATCCCGGCGCAGAACGCGAAGGCGCTCGAGCTGGTGAAGTTCGCGCTGCAGGACGGTCGCCTGTCGTTCGCGATCGCCGACGTGCCGGGCGACCCGACGTTCGACGGGGCGCTCGACGCGGCGAAGAGCGTGTTCGCCGGCGCCTTCACACAGGGAGGTGCGAAGCTGGAGTTCTCGCTGTCGCGAGCCGGCGCGGCCGCAGCGAACGATGCCGCGAAGTTCGCGTCGATGCCGGCGTGGCTGGACGAGACGCGGGAGATGTTCGACGTGCCGGGCTGTGCGGTCGCGGTCGTGAAGCGAGGCGACGTCATCGCGACGTTTGGCAGCGGCAAGCGCGACGTCGACGGGGGCCTGCCCGTGACCCCGGACACACTGTTCGCGATCGGCAGCAGCACGAAGGCGTTCACCACGTTCGTGCTCGCGATGCTCGCCGACGAAGGCAAGCTCGACTGGGACGCGCCGGTGCGGCGGTGGCTGCCCGACTTCGCGCTCGCGGACGCGCCGCTCGGCGAACGGATCACGCCGCGCGACCTGGTGACGCACCGCAGCGGCATGCCGCGCCACGACCTCGTGTGGTACGGGGCGAGATTCGACCGCGCCGAGATGGTGCAGCGCCTGCGCTGGCTGCCGCTCAATCACGACCTTCGCACCGACTTCCAATACAACAACCTCATGTTCCTGACGGCCGGCCACCTCGCGGAACGGGTCGCGGGCACGACGTGGGAGGAACTGGTGCGGCAGCGGGTGTTCGAACCGCTCGCCATGCAGCGCAGCAACTTCGAGGTGGAGAAGTCGAAGGCCGACCCGGACCACGCCACGCCGTACCGGCGGAGCAACGGCCACACGAAGGCGGTCCCGTTCCGCGACATCACCTCGATCGGACCCGCGGGCTCGATCAACTCGTCGGTGCGCGAGATGGCGAACTGGGTGTCGCTGCACGTGCAGCGGGGCACGTTCGACTCGCGAAGGCTGCTGCAGGCGGCGACCGTCGACGACCTGCACACGGTGCGGATGCCGATCGACGGCGGAGCGCGGGAGACGCCGGAGATCGTCGGCGTCGGCTACGCCCTCGGCTGGTTCGTCGACGTCTACCGCGGCCACCGGCGCATCCACCACGGCGGCAACATCGACGGCTTCTCCGCCCTCGTCGCGATGCTGCCCGACACGGGCTACGGCTTCGTCGTGCTGACCAACCTCGACGGAAACCCGCTGCCCGAGCTCGTCGTGCGGCAGCTGGCCGATCGCGTACTCGACCTCGAACCGCGCGACTACCGGACCGCGATCCGGGCTCGCCAGGAGGCTGCCGAGAGTGCCGCGGACAAGGCCAAGGACGGCGCCCTCGGCGAACGCAAGAAGGACACGCACCCGTCGCGGGCCCTGAACGAGTTCGCCGGTGAGTACCGCCATCCTGGCTACGGCGACTGCCGCGTCGCGCACGACGGCACCGGCCTCACGATCGACTTCCACGGGATCGTGTGTCCGCTCGATCACTGGCACTACGACGTGTTCGTGTGCCGCGAAACCGAGGACACTCCCGAGATCGCCGGCACGAAGGTCCAGTTCTCGAGCGACCTCGACGGCGACGTCGCGTCAGTGCATGCGGTCCTCGACCCGAACGTGCCGCCGATCGTGTTCGAGCGGCAGCCGGACGCCCGCCTTCGGGATCCGTTGTTCCTGGCCCGCCTCGCCGGTGAATACCGGCTGCCGACGCAGGTCGCGACGTTCGCCGTGAGCGGTGCGAAGCTCGTCGTGACCCTGCCCGGTCAACGCTACGAACTCGAGCCGCGCCAGGGTCTCGTGTTCGCCCTGTCGGGCCTCGCCGGCTACTCGGTGCGCTTCGTGGAGGACGGCGGCGGCGACGTGAAGAGGGTCGTCTTCCGCCAGCCAGAGGGCGCGTTCGAGGCCGTTCGTCGCGACGGCTGATCGCCGTGCGACCGGCTTGACCCGGCGCTTACGACGGATCGTCGCCTCGGCCCGTTCGTGCCCTTCACCAGTGCGACGCGACGCCGAGAACTTCTCCCGAGCGATCGCGTTCGCGCGCGCCCTTCCAAGGAGACAAGACATGGGCACTTCGCGAATCCTTCTGGCGGCGCTCGTCGCGACGAGCGCGCTCTACTTCTCGTGCCGTTCCGGGCCGACGGCCCCCGAACCGGCGCCGACCCCGACCGCACGACCCGTCGATGCCACCGCACCGAAGACCGGTCCGGCGGCCGCGCCGACCCCCGCGCCGCAGCCGCCGCTGCCGGCACTGCCGGCACACGTCGAGAAGGCGCTCGACTGGCTCGCCGGGGCGCAGCAACCGAACGGCGGCTGGGGCGCCGGCAGCCACGCGCGACAGGACATCCGCGACGCGCACGCCGTACCGACCGACCCCGCAACGACGGCCGTCGCCGCGATGGCGCTGGTGCGCGCCGGCAACGCACTGGACCGCGGTGACTACGCCGCGGTGCTGCAGAAGGCGACGGACCACCTGCTCGGCGTGGTCGAGGGCGCAAAGGACGAAGGGCCGCAGATCACCGACCTCACCGGCACGCAGCCGCAGGCGAAGATGGGGCAGAACGTCGACACCGCGCTCACGGCGCAGTTCTTCGCGCGGCTCCTGCACGAGACGAAACTCGCCGCCGACGTCCGGACGCGCGTGCAGCGCGCCCTCGACAAGTGCCTGCGCAAGATCGAAGGGTCGCAGACGGACAACGGCAGCTGGGCCGCCGGCGGCTGGGCGCCGGTTCTCCAGTCGGCGCAGATGTGCTCGGCCCTCGAACTCGGCCAGCTCGCCGGCCGCTCGATCGACAGCAAGAAGCTGGAACTCGCCCGCGCCTACCAGCGCGGCCAGGTGACGGCGACACCGCCCGCGAGCGATGCAGCACCCGGCGCCAGCGGCGGCTTCGCCGTGAAGGCCGACACGGCGGCCGGCGTGACGCTGTACGCGTCGGCGTCGAACATGCGCAACGTCGCGGCGCAGGCGAAGGCCGCAGCAGACCTCGTCGAGGACGCGGTCGACAGCGGCACGCTCGGCAAGGGCGCGAAAGTCGATCGCGACACGCTGCAGAAGCTGGGCGTCGACGCCCAGAAGGCCGCGGTGTTCGCGGAGTCGTTCGCGATGAACAGCGCCGCGAAGGAGCGCGCCTTCGACGAGAGCGTGCTCGACGGCTTCGGCAACAACGGCGGCGAGGAGTTCCTCAGCTACCAGATGAAGGCCGAGTCCCTGGTGATCGACGCTGGCGAGGAGTCCGCGAAGTGGCGGGCCAAGATCAGCGAGCGCCTCGCCAAGGTGCAGAACCAGGACGGCAGCTGGACCGGACACCACTGCATCACGAGCCCGACGTTCTGCACTGCAACGGCGATCGCCTGCCTCACGGCCGATCGCGACGTCGAATGGCTGAAGAAGAGCGTGACGCTGGCCGCGAAGTGAAGGCACTGCGCACAGCGTTCCTGCTCGGCGTGGCTCTCGCTGCGTGCGCCCGCGGCGAGAGCGCGGACCGCGCCGTCGACTGGCTGCGCGCGCAGCAGCGCCCGAACGGCAGCTTCGGCAGCGCGCATTACGCGGTGCTCCGTTCGGGACAGGCGATGACCCCGTTCGTGCTGCACGCACTGCTCGCGAACGGTGCCCCGCGCGAAGACGGCACGATCGTGCGGGGACTCGAGTTCGTTCGCCGGTCCATCGGTGCCGACGGCGCGATCGGCTACGCCGATCCCGACCTGCTCGAGTATCCGGTCTACGCGTCGTCGCTCGCGATCCTCGTGTTCGTTCGCTGCGGCGATCCGGCCGATCGCCCACGGATCGCGACGATGGCGGACTGGCTCGTGCGCCAGCAGTGCGGCGAGGCACGCGGCTTCGCGTCGAGCGACGCCGGGTTCGGCGCGTTCGGTTTCGGCGCGCGCGGCCTGCTGCCCGGCGCTCCGGGCCACGTCGACCTGACGCACACGCGCTTCGCCCTGCAGGCGCTCGCCGCGGCCGATCGGCTGGACGATGCCGTGCGCTACCGAGCGTCGGTGCTTCTGGGGAACCTCCAGCGCGACGACGGCGGCTTCGCGTTCTCGCCCGTCGTCGACGCCGCGAACAAGGCCGGCCGCGACGCCGACGGGCACTTTCGCGCCTACGCCACGGCCACCGCGGACGGCGTGCTGGCGTTGCGCGCGCTCGGTGTCCCGACGACCGACGCTCGCCTCACGGCGGCGCTCGGCTGGCTCGCCCGGAACGCGCGCGCCGACCGCATCGGCGGCATCGACGAGAACCCGAGCGAGCCGTGGCACGACGCCCTCCGCTACTACCACGCGATGGTGCTGGCCGAAGCCTGGCCGCCGCTCCGCTCCGGAGTCGCGACGATGCTCCACACGCGGCAACGCGGTGACGGCAGCTTTCGCAGCGACCTCGTCAGCGCGATGAAGGAGGACGATCCGCTGCTCGCGACAGCCCTCGCGCTGCACGCGCTCGCCGCGCACTGACGGCCCACGCCATCGGCTTGCAATCGACCGCGCGGCTTCCGATCGTCCCCACGATGCAGCCTCGCGCCCGTCGCCTTCCGTCGCGTTCCGCCGCCGCCGCGTTCCTGTTCGCCGCCGCCGCGTGCGGCGAACGAGTGCAGTCCGATCCGGCGAACCGCGAAGTGTCGTGGACGTACGGACCGATGTCCGAGGTCGCTTCGGCCGAGCACTCGCAGGGCGTCGGCGGCAAGAACGGCCCCGGCATCACCAAGGGCTGGAAGTGCCGCCTCGAGAACGGCAAGCGCCTCGTCGTCCGCCCGTACGAGCTCGCCTCGAGCCACCCGCTGTTCGGCAAGGTGGTGCTGGCCGTCGGCCTGTTCGACAAGAACGGGAAGGACATCGAGACGCTGACGTCGGGCGTCATCACCGCGACGAACGCGACGTTCACGTTCGACCTCTCCGAGGCCTCGGCGGCGCGGCTGTGGGACCTCGTGTTCTGGTACCGCAAGGCCTGAGCGGCGCGGGCGACACCGGCGACCGCGGCGATCAGCCGACCGCGGTGCGCAGCGCCGCGTGGGCGGCGGCCAGGCGCGCGACCGGCACGCGGAACGGCGAGCACGACACGTAGTCGAGGCCGATCTCGTGGCAGAACGCGATCGTGCGCGGGTCGCCGCCGTGCTCACCGCAGATGCCGGCCTCGATGCCGGCGCGCGTCGCGCGGCCGCGTTCGATCGCGGTGCGCATGAGCTGCCCGACGCCGTCGCGGTCGATCGTCGCGAACGGGTTGTCCTTCAGGATGCCCTTCTGCAGGTACTCCATCAGGAACCCGCTCTCCGCGTCGTCGCGGGAGATGCCGAACGTCGTCTGCGTGAGGTCGTTGGTGCCGAACGAGAAGAACTCGGCGTGCTCGGCGAGGCGGTCCGCGGTCAGCGCGGCGCGCGGCACCTCGATCATGGTGCCGAACTGGTACTTCACCTTGCGGCTGCGTTCCTTCATCACGACGCGCGCCTCCTCCTCGAGGATCGACCGCTCGACCTGCAGTTCGGCCGCCGTCGTCGCGAGCGGGATCATCACCTTCGGGTGCACGACGACGCCGTCCTTCGCACAGTCGCACGCCGCTTCGAAGATCGCGCGCACCTGCATCCGGACGAGACCCGGCATGTGGATGCCGAGCCTCACGCCGCGCAGACCGAGCATCGGGTTCTGCTCGCGCAGCTCCTCGATCTTGCCGAGCATGCGCCGCCGCTCCGCGAGATCGCGCAGCAGTGCGCTCTCGTCGCCGGCGTGCAGCGACAGCTTCGTCTCGATCTCGGTCGCCTCGCGCATCAGGCGGTCGTGGTCGGGCAGGAACTCGTGCAGCGGCGGGTCGATCAGGCGGATCGTCACCGGCAGTCCGTCCATTGCGCGGAACAGCCCGGCGAAGTCCGCGCGTTGCAGCGGGAGCAGCGCCGCGAGGTGCTTCTGCCGTTCGGCGTCGTCCTGCGCGAGGATCAGCGCCTGCACGATCGGCAGACGCTCCGCTTCGAAGAACATGTGCTCGGTGCGGCAGAGGCCGATGCCCTCGGCCCCGAACGAACGCGCCCGCACGGCGTCGCGCGGGTAGTCGGCGTTGGCCTGTACACCGAGCCGGCGCTCGGCGTCGGCCCACGCGAGCAGTTGCAGCAGGTGCTCGTCCGCGACGTCGGGCACGACGGTCGGCAGTTGTCCGACGAACACCTCGCCGGTCGTGCCCTCGATCGACAGCCAGTCGCCTTCGGCCACCACCACACCGCCCGGCCCCGTCATGCGCCGCGCTTCGACGTCGACCTCGAGGTGCAGCACGCCGACCACCGCCGGCTTGCCGAACTGCCGCGCGACGAGCGCCGCGTGGCTGGTGCGGCCGCCGCGACTCGTCACGACGCCCTGCGCCGCGAGCAGTCCGTGCACGTCGTCTGGCTTCGTCTCGGGTCGCACGAGGATCACCTTCTTCTTCTCCTCCTTCGCCCAGCGCTCCGCCGTGTCGGCGTCGAAAGCGACCTGGCCGATCGCCGCTCCCGGCGACACGTTGAGCCCGGTCGCGAGCAGGCGGCCCGCGGCCTTCGCGTCGCGGCGTGCCTTGCCGTCGAACTGCGGATGCAGGAAGTAGTCGACGTGCTCGGGTTGCACGCGCAGGACGGCCTCCTGCCGGGTGATCCTCTTCTCGCGCGCGAGTTCGACGGCGATCCGGATCGCGGCCTGTGCGGTGCGCTTACCGTTGCGTGTCTGCAGCATCCACAACTTGCCGTTCTCGACCGTGAACTCGACGTCCTGCACGTCGCGGTAGTGCGCCTCGAGGAGCCGGCAGTACCGCTGGAACTCCTTCCACAGCTTCGGCTGCCACTGCCCCATCACCGCGATCGGCAGCGTCGTGCGCGTGCCGGACACCACGTCCTCGCCCTGCGCGTTGACCAGGAAGTCGCCCTCGATCTCGTTCGCGCCGGTCGTCACGTTGCGCGTCGTCGCGACGCCCGTCGCGGACGTCTGCCCCATGTTGCCGAACACCATCGCGACGATGTTCACCGCCGTACCGAGGTCGTGCGGGATCCCGGCGGCCTTGCGGTAGTCGGCCGCGCGTTTGCCGTTCCACGAACGGAACACGGCCTCCACCGCGAGTCGCAGCTGCTGCCGAGGATCGGCGGGGAACGACTTCTTCGTGTGCTGCCGCACGACCGCCTGGAAGCGCTGCACCAGCTCGCGCAGGTCGGCCGCCGGCAGCTCGGCGTCGTTGCTCACGCCGCGCGCGGTGCGCTGCGCCTTCAGCAGCGACTCGAACGCCTCGTCGGGCACACCGAGCACGACGCGTCCGTACATCTGCACGAGGCGGCGGTACGAGTCGTACGCGAAGCGTTCGTCCCCGGTTGCCCGCGCGAGACTCTCGGCGACCGCGTCGGTCATGCCGATGTTCAGCACCGTGTCCATCATCCCCGGCATCGAGAACTTCGCGCCGGAGCGGCACGACACGAGCAACGGTCGCTTCGGGTCGCCGAAGCGCTTGCCGGTCGCGCGCTCCAGTCGGACGAGTGCGCTCTCGATCTCCGCCCACAACGCGTCGGACAGCGACCCCCGGCCGGCGAGGAACGCCTTGCACGCGTCGGTGGTGACGACGAAGCCGGGCGGCACCGGCAGCCCGAGCGACGTCATCTCGGCGAGGTTCGCGCCCTTGCCGCCGAGCAGTGCGGACAGCTGGTCGCGCGAACCGGCGGCGCGCAGCGCCTTGCCGTAGTCGCGGAAGTCGTGGACCTGGGCGCGGCGGGCCGCGGCCCCGGAAGCGGGGGAACGACGCGTGATGGTGACTGGCATGCGACGAGACCTCTTCACGTCCGCCATCGAACCCTGCGGAGGGCGAAGACGCGGATGGGCCCTGGTGCGAGTTCGAGGCGGGCCACGAACGGGGGGCCGGGCAGGCGGCGAGTAGACTCCCGCGCCGCCCATGCCCCGCGTCCCGACGTCGCTCGCGTTCCTCCTGTTCGCCGTCGGCCCGCTGCTGGCCCAGGCCCCCGTCGCCGCCAAGGTGGAGGTCGACTCCTCGCGCCTCGCCGCCTCGGGCACCGCGACGCTCCGCGTCTCCCTTCGGACGGAGTCGCCGCTCGACCGCGCCTACGCGATCCGCGTCGAGCTGCGGCGCGGCGGGCGCCAGATCCTGCGCCGCGACCACGCGCCGCCCGTGCCGACGCCGCGCTGGGCGAAGGGCACCGCGGTCGAGTACGAACTGCCCCTCGTCTTCCGTGTGCCGCCGAAGAACGTCGTCGCCGGCGACAACCTCGAGGTGTGGCTCGGCCTGCTCGACGAAGGCGCCGAGGACGAGGACCACCGTGTGGTCGGCATCGCCGATCCGAAGCCGCGATCCGACCACATGGCGAAGGTCGCGACCTTCGTGTTCGAGGTACCGAGCGACGCCCCGGACGCCGCGGCGGTCGAAGCGACGATCGAAGCAGCCCTCGCACTCGCACCGAAGGACGCCGCCGCCGCGTGGGATCGTCTCGAGTTCCTGTTCCGGCGCCTCGACGACTATCCGCTGAAGGCGAAGCTGCAGAAGGCGCTGCTCACCGTCGGCCGCACGCAGCCGCCGGCGATGACGTTCGAAGAGTCCGGCATCGTCGCGTGGCGGATCCGCGAAGAGCGGGCGCGTTACCTGCGCCAGATCGCCGGCCGCCTGTCCGACCGCGGCAAGCTGTTCGGCGCGCTGCTGCTCCTCGACGAGGTCGGGGGGTCGCTGCAGGAGGACGCCGACCGCGCGGTACTCGGTGCGCTCGATGAAGCGAAGCGCACGACGCGCGACCGCGACGGGATCGCGGCGAAGGTGTTCGCGCTGTCGAAGGAGCAGGAGGCGGAACTCGCCGACCTCACCGCAAAGGTCCCGGCGAACGCCGAGCGCATCGAGCAAGGCACGCGTCTGGCGAAGGACAGGAACCGCCGCGCGGTCGGTCGCGCGCTGGTGCAGACCGTCGAGGGCTTTCCGAACCTGAAGGAACGGGCGATCACGACGCGCCAGGCGATCGAGAAGGAATGGCTCGCCGACGTGCCGGCGGAGGATCGCGCCGAGGCGGACGCAGCGATGAACCACCCGTGCTGGGCGCGCACGGCGACGCGCGCGAGCCACCGCTTCTTGCTCATCGGGCCGAAGCAGCTGATCGACGACATTCCCGCCGACAGCCTGCTGCGCTTCGACCTCGCGTACCTCTACCTCACGGATCTGTTCGGCCGCGTGCCGAATCCCGAGGGCGACCGCGTCACGGTCTACTGGAAGGAACTGTTCGAGTTCGGCGGCGGTATCGGCGGCGGCAAGATCGTGGACATCGGCAACGCCGATCCGAACGCGAAGGACACCCGCGCCGACTCGGGCCTGCTCTTCCACGAACTCACGCACTGCGTCGACGACACGTCGCCCGTCTACGGCGGCATGCGCGAAGGGCTCGCGGACTTCGGAGCCATCTTCGCGCAGATGGAACTCGGCCAGGCCGGCGTCGCACGCGCGGGCATCGGCCTCGCGGCGCGGGCGTTCCTTCAGGACTACGTCGAACGCGACCTCGAGTACTGGCGCATCCCGAACTACGGCCCGAGTGCTGGCTTCTTCCTCCACTTCACGACGACGTACGCAAAGAGCGGCGAAGGCTTCCGCTGGCAGCTGTGGCGGAAGTTCTTCCGCGACTATCGCGAGAGCCCGGTCGACGACGCACGCACGCCGACGCTGGCGCGTGCGTTCGCGTTCCACCTGACGGAGGCCTTCGGCGAAGCGGCGTTCGCGGACCTGATCCGGTTCCGCTGGCCGCTCGTGCCCGGAGACCTCGAGTCCGTGCGGCGCGAGCAGATCGCCGCGACCAAGAAGTCGATGGGCCCGACCTTCGACGACATGCCCGGATCGCCCGTGCCGCGCGACCGGCTCGCGAAGCAGCTCGCGGTCGAAGAAGCCGGCGTGGAGGAGTTCGCCAAGGAACTCGCGGTCGTGCGCGACTGGTGGGTCATCGGTCCGTTCCGCCGCGACGGCGTCGATCCCGACCAGTTCCGCTTCCCGCCCGAACTCGAGATCGACCTGAAGGCACGCTACGAGAGCCTCAACAACAACCCGACGTGGCACCGCCCCGGCAACAAGCCGGTGACGGTCGAGCCTTCGGGCTGGCTCGAGTTCTGGTTCGCGTACATGGACGACACGGCGACGTACGCGCTGACGCACGTCACCGTCGATCGCGACCTGACGGCGTGGTTCCACCTGCGCGCTGACGACGACGTCACGCTGTTCGTGGACGACGAACTGATCGGCAAGCACGGCTACGGCACCGGCAAGCTCGGGCCGTGGCGACCGGACTGGCGCGTCAAGCTGCCCGACGCCGCACGTTTCTCCGTCGCGCTGAAGAAGGGGCGCCACAAGGTGCTGGTCAAGGTGCGCAACGGCGGCGGGCCGTCCGGATGCACGCTCGCGATCGCGCAGCAGAACGGCCTGCCGATGCCCGGCCTCACGACGGACGCGGAGCCGCCGGCGAAGAAGCTCGCGGCGATCGACTTCCCCGACGGCAAGAAGTGGCCACAGCGCTTCCGCCTCGCCTTCGACCAGGGCGGCGCGCACCGGAAGCTCGAGAGTACCGTGGGCAAGTGGCGCGTTCGCAACGGCGCGCTCGAGGGTTTCGACGACGGCAAAGGCGTGGAGTGGCGCAAGTACACGGTGCGCCCCGGATTCCCGAAGGACTCACCGTCGAACCTCACGTGGCTGCCCGAGAAGGCGACGGAGCACCTCGATGTGTTCGCGCTCACGATCGAGCTGGCCGCCGGCAACGAGATGCCGAAGGCGTGCGTCATCGTGCAGGGCGACGGCGCGCGCGACGCGCTGTCGGGCTGGACGCTGATCCTCGAGCCGTGGGGCGACAAGCTGAACGCGCACCTCGAGCGCTACGACCTGCGCGTCTACACCGCCGAGCCGGTGGCGTGGGACTTCGACCCGAAGAAGCCCGTGAAGCTGGAGATGACGTACTTCGGCAAACGCCTCTCCGTCCGCCTCGGCGAACGTTCGCTGTTCGATCAGGCGCCGCTGCTGCCGATCCCGGGCAAGACGCGCATCGGCATCTCGACGTGGAACGACCGCCTGCGCATCGGCGAGATCGAACTGCGCGGCCCCGTCCGCACGAAGTGAACGGCGCTCACCAGGACGGCTTCTTCTGCAGCTCTTCGTCGTCGAGGAAGCCCTTCTCCTCGGCAGGCTCGCCACGCTTCCGCACCGGCCGCGGTTTCGCCAGCTTCTTGGGCGGCTTCGGCGGCTTCTTGGAATCCGACGACGACCGCCGGCGGTAGAGGCGGACCGCCAGCGCAGTGAACGCGAGGCCCGCGAAGAGCGCGCCTAGGCAGCGCACGAGCGGCACCGGACGGCGGTCGAGTTCGATCACTCGCACCGCGGCGCGATCAACCGACGGTACGACGATCGACACGAGATTCTGTTCGATCTCGGACAGCTCGTCGAAGCCGAACACGACGCCTTCGGCAGCAGCCGACCTGCGCACCTTGGGCGTCGACGACGCACCCTTCCGCAGCGCGAACACGTGGCAGTCCGTGAACCCCGGCAGGTCGAGCTTGCTCTTCGGTTTCTTCTCCAGCGCTTCGACGATCGGGTGATCGACGGCGACGAGCGGGTAGAGCGTCTTGCGATCCGCGACCTTCCGCGTGTTCACCGAGGTCCCGAGCGTCTCAAGCGCCACGTGCTCCCCGAGCCGCACGTACGGCTGCGTCAGCGGCTTGCCGCTCTCGAGATCCGCCATCGTGACCGCGATCGGCTCGCTGCTCGTGCGCAGCGCGAGGTTGGTCTCGATCGCGCCGTAGACCGTGAGGCCGAGGCCGGCCATGCCGGTGAAGTACCACCAACGGAAGATGACGAACATCGGGAAGCGGTGTGGCGTGCGACGTGCCGGATCGCGACGTGCTCTCCGGCGTCGGGCGCAGCGAGAGGGTAGCGCACGAGATCTGTCTTCGCTCGGCCTCGGAAACCGCGAACGCGACCCGCGGGGAACGCCGATACCGGTGCGTGGCCGTTCGAAGTCGATGCTCTCCCTGGTCTGTTGCCGGGGCCGTGCTCGCCGGTGCGTTCGTAGCCAACGCCGCCGGCTTCGCGGTCGCGACCAGCTCACCGACGGTGCCCGGCTCGCTCGACGCGACTCTCGCGGCTGCAGCCGATCGCCTGCGAACGGAGCGCCGGGAGCGACCGACGGCCGATGGCACCGCGAACCACGCAGGGGCGGCGGAGCACTACGTCGAAGCCTGTCGCATCACGCAGCGGGCGATGGAGGAACGCGGGGCGGAGCTGCTCGGATGGCATGACGTGGACCACGTGCTCCGCGTCGCCGAGACGGGGCGGTCGGGCTTCCGCAACCTGCCGCCTCAGGAGCTCGCGGAGTGGCGCGCGGCGTTCGCGCCGGCTCTGGCGCAACTGCGGCGCGGCGCGCAGTGCCGCGACGGGTTCGTCGCCGCCGGCGACGTGCCGGCGTGGTGGAGATCGAACCTGGCGTCCTTCGTGCCTGCGGAGATCGCGATGCGGTGCGCTGAAGGTGATGCCTGCGAAGCGGTCCATCTGTGGCTCGACCTGGCGACGTTCCGACTCGACCTCGACGAGACACCGAGCATCGGCGAGTGGACCCAGGACCGGGTCGCGAACCTGCCCGCGACGGCCGCCACGCTGCTCGAGCAAGGCCTCGAACATCTCGAACCGCGCATGCTCGTGCCGCCCGATCTCGTGAACACCGTTGCGCCGAGCACCCAGGGCTTGCGCCATGCCGCGCGAATCGACTGGCACTGGCGCTGCGTGCTCGAAGCCCGCGACCACGGCTTCGATCCGGCAGCCGTGCATCTGGCAGCCTGGGACGAGGTGTTGCGCCACGTCGACGTGCTCCACCCCGCCGAGCCGGCACTCGCCGCCCGCACCGCCCAGTGGGACCTCTTCCTCGAGGTCACCGCCGACGCCCGCACACGGAGTTCGATCGTCGCATGGTGGATCGACCATGCGCACCGGCGCGAGCAGGGGCGACTCTCCGAACTTGCCGCGCTGCGCAGCCTGCGCCTCGGCCTCGCCACGCGCCTCAGGCTTCCGCTTCCGTGCCTCGTCGATCCGACGACCGACGCCCGGTTCGTCGTCGACGAAGAGGGCAGCGCGATCGTGGTGCGTCGCGAGCCGGTGATCGCGAGCCGGCGATGGACACGCTGTCCGTAGGTGGCGGCCGCGAACGTCGCAGCGGCGCGGGCTCGAGGCCTTCGGTATCCTGCCCGCCCCTCCGCCACGGACCCACGGCCCTTGACCGACCTGCACACCCATCTGCGCGAGCGCCTGCTCGCCGCGACCACACGACTCGGGCTCGCGCGCGACGCCGCCGAACCGCTCGTCCGCCTCGACCCGCCGAAGAACCGCGACCACGGCGACGCTGCGCTCGGTGCGTTCCAGCTCGCGAAGCTGGCCGGCAAGGCGCCGCCCGCGTTCGCGAGCGAACTCGCCGCGAACATCACGCCCGACGACGTGATCGAGTCCGCGACCGCCGCGGGGCCGTTCGTCAACTTCAAGTTCCGCCGCAACGCACTCGCGCGCGCGGTGCTGACCGCGATCGCCGCGGATGCGGCGCCGTACGGCAGGTCGCCGAAGAACGGACAGGTCGTCTGCATCGACTACAGCTCGCCGAACATCGCGAAGCCGTTCCACATCGGCCACATGCGCAGCACGGTGATCGGCAACGCCCTGTGCCGCATCCACCGTCACCTCGGCACGACCGTGCACGGCATCAACCACCTCGGCGACTGGGGCATGCCGTTCGCGAAGATGATGACCGCGTACATGCGGTGGGGAAACGAACAGGAGCTGCACCGTTCGCCGATGCGCTACATGTTCGACCTCTACAAGCGCTACGGCGTCGAGGCGAAGCAGACCCCGGCCCTCGACGACGAGGCGGCCCTGCACTTCAAGGCGCTCGAGAGCGGGAAGGACAACCAGGAGCGCCGCATGTGGCAGCTCCTGCGCGACGAGTCGCTGAAGGCGTTCCAGGGTCCGTACTCCCGTCTCGGCGTGACGTTCGACCACGTCACCGGCGAGTCGTTCTTCGAGGACAAGATGGAAGCCGCGATGCAGCGCGTCGCGAAGGCCGGCGTGCTCGAGAACAGCGACGGTGCGCAGGTCGTCTGGCTGAAGGAACTCGGCATCAAGGAGCCGTGTCTCTTGCGCAAGAGCGACGGCACGACGCTCTACCACACACGAGATCTCGCCGCGGCGTTCTGGCGCGAGCAGCAGTACCACCCGAACCGCATCCTCTACGTCGTCGGCGCCGAGCAGAAGCTGCACTTCGACCAGCTGAAGGGCGTGCTGACGAAGATGAAGGAAGAGGTCGCCGCGGCCGTCGAGCACGTGCCGTTCGGTCTCGTGCTGAGCAAGACCGAGGACGGCAAGTGGGAGAAGTTCGCGTCGCGCAGCGGCAACGCCGTCTTCCTCGACGAGATCCTCGACGAGGCCGTGGCGAAGGTCCGCTCGATCATCCGCGAGAAGAACCCCGACCTGCCGAACGCCGACGAAGTCGCCGAGCAGATCGGCACGAGCGCGATCGTCTTCAACGACCTGAAGAACTCGCGCATCAAGGACGTGAAGTTCGACTGGGAGCAGATGCTCAACTTCGACGGCGAAACCGGCCCGTACGTGCAGTTCGCGTGCGCGCGGCTCAGCTCGATCCTGCGCAAGGTCGACGTGCCGGTGCCGAAGGCGGAGAGCGTGGACTTCGCGCTGCTCGCCGACGCCGAGCGCGTGCTGCTCGTGATGATGGAGTTCGGCACCGCGGTGCAGCGCGCCGCCGAACAGAGCGAGCCGAGCATCGTCACCGGCCACACGATCGCGCTCGCCGGCGAGATCCACAGCTACCTGCGCGACCACTACGTCGTCGGCGCCGAACCCGCCGTGCGCGACGCGCGACTGCTGCTCGTCGACTGCGCACGGCGCCTGCTGACGACGGGCCTGTGGCTGCTCGGCATCCCGGCGCCCGAACGCATGTAGGGCCGCGCGTCGGCGGTGCAGAGAGCCCGCTCGACGCCGTTCGCACTCACAACCCCTCACTTCGGCGGGTCCGGCAAGACAACCGTGACCTCGGCTTCGGTGCGGTCGGCCGGCATCTGCACGGGCTCGCTCCAGGGCGCACTCTCGGTCCAGTCGGAGAACTGGACCGCGAGCTCCGGCGCTGGGTCGAGTACGAGCGTCTCGTCGACGAGCGGGCTGAACAGGCGGGACTGCGGCCACGTGGTCCCGCCGCACCTCACGAGCACGCGCGCACCTCGGACGGCGCGGCCGTCCATCCGGACCAGGCGAACGACCAGACGCCGCGGGACGAAAGCAATCGAAGTGCACGCCGTCCCCGCCCGACCCACTTCGACCACGTATGCCGCCAAAGCCGGCGGTGCGGCCGCCGATGCGCCAACGGTGCGGAAGCCGACGCGATACGAGCCTGGCAGCAGGTCCGCCACTCGGAACGTACGATCACTCCCGATGGCCGCCTGGCCGGCGACCTCGAGCACGCCGTTCGCGTCCCGGAAGAGATCGACCGCAAGCCGTTCGGGCAGCGCCCCATCGCCGACGAGCACTCCGTCCCATGCGACCAGCGGCAGCTCGTCGGTGGTCAACGCGACTCGGGCAATCTCTCCCGCAGCCACGTCCACACGCCGTGTCGCCAGGGTCGCCCCGCCGGTGCCGCGCCGTTTGAGCACGAGTTCGTAGTTACCGGGTTCGAGATCCGGCACGTCGAACTCGCCGCTGCCGGCTACACCGACGGCCACTCCGCCGGTTCGATTCTCGGCGGGTACTTCGATGCACAGGGAACGCGGGTCCACACCGTTCAGGACCACACGACCGGCGATGCTGCCGTGGCGCACCAGCGCAACAGGCAGCGCCTCCTCCCCGTCCGGCCACACGATGCCGCGCACCAGATGGAACGGCCGGCCGGGCGCCTGCAACCGCAGCAGGCGATCGTCGTGCCCGCGTCGAAGCACGACCATGCCGGTCTCGTCGGTGACCCCCTCGTCCACGAGTTCCGCACCGTCGCCGCGCATCCACACGCGCTTGTCGTTCGTCGGATCCGGCACGGACGCGAACGCCGCTCGCGGCGACTTGCCTCGCATCACCGCCAACGGGTCGAAGAGTCTCGGCGTACCGCGAACGCGCAACAGCTGCACCCTGACTCCGGCAACCGCAGCCCCTCCTTCTTGCACGAGGAGCCGCGCCGACACGCGTCGCTGGAGTACGACGCGAAGCGAATCGATGTTCCCGATCTCGACAGGCTCCGTCGGTTCGAACGCGCGATCGACGGGAAGGACACGCAGCGTCGTCCGGCAGCGCACTACTTCGGTGCACTCGACCCGCCCACCGGCGTGCGCACCACGCTGCGACACGTTGCCGTTCATCGGCATCGACCCTGGGCGTTCGATCGCGACACCGAAGGCCTCGACCGGATCGCCGTCCGTGTCGACGACTTCGATCGTGAACGGACGAAGGCGGCGCAGTTCGATGCGGACGCCATCCGTTCCCCACGGCACGTCGGCGATCGGCTCGCGCGGCTCGCACTCCGGCGCGTTCGGTACGTGGATCGTCACGGCGTTCGTGCCGGCCCGACGGCACAGCAGGACGAACGTCCCGTCTTCCCCCGAAGTCACGCTGCCGAGCCCCGGTTGATCGGAGAGGCTCACTCCCGACACGGGCTTGCCGCGCTCGTCGACCACGATGCCGCGGACGTGCGCACGAGCACGGACTCGGAGGAGAACCTCGCCGGGCGCGTCCGGTCCGATGTCGACCTCAACGGGAGCGACCAGATCGAACGGGCCGAACGGGATCTCCCACGTTGCCGGACCGAACCCGACCGGTTCCTCCGTCACAAAGGAGCCACGCGCATCGGTCCGCGCCTGGACGACCGTTCCTCGACACGTGACCAGGGTCCGCTCCGGAATGGCTCCGCCGGCCTCGTCGACGACGCGCCCCCGCACGATCCGACCAGGGACCATTCGCACGTCCCCGATCTGCCAGGTGTCGCCTGCTCGCAGGAACCACCCGCTGCACGTCTCGGTGCGCCGGTCACTGCGCCGCAAGCGAAGGGTCGTGTTCTTGTCGGCGGGCACGGCGAACTCGAACACACCATCGCGCCCGGTCGTGGCAACGGGTCCACCGATGCCATCAGCACTGTCCACGCGGACGTCGACGTCGGTGAGCGGTTCGGAAGTAACGGCGTCCACGGCGCGCCCCCGGACGAGCGAGGTGCGCGTCGTCGCGGCGACGGGCGCGACACGCGCGGCTTCGCGGACCGACGACGCAGCGAGTGTCGCTCCTTCGCCCGACCCGACGGGCGCTTCGGGAGAGGTGCCGTTGGAGGAAGCCGGCGCCAGCGCCGCAACCTCGCCGGTCGTCGGAAGCCCGTTCGCCGGCACATCGCGCCCCGGCCACCACACCGTGAACACGAGCGCGGCGACAGCCGCAGCACCCGCCACCTTCGTCCACGTCGCCATCAGCACTCCTCCCGTGAGCGCGCTCGCCGCGGCGCCCGGTTTCCCGATCCCGAACGCACTCGTGAACGCCGCGCGCCAGTCGCCGCGGCCGTCCTCCCCGAGCCGCACACGCAGCTCCTTGATGCCGCGTTGCAGCCGACTCTTCACCGTCGCCACCGGTTCGCCCCGCGCCGCCGCGATCTCGCGCGGCGGCTGTCCTTCGAAGAACCGCCGCCACACCACGTCCCGCGTCGCCGCCTCCAGCGTCTCGATCGCCGCCAGCAGGCGCCGCGTCGTCTCTTCGTGCGCGACTCCGTGCGCCGGATCGGGCCCGGCGCCCTCACGCGCCACCGCCGCCTCCCGTCGGCCGCGGCGGACGTGGTCGCGCCGCGATCGGCGGACGACGTTCTTCAGGATCGTCGCGAACCATCCTCCAGTGCCGCCGTCGGCGGGCGGCCGGCGCATCGCACGCAGCCACGTCTCCTGCACGGCGTCGTCCACGTCCGCGGCGCCTCGGACCAGTTCGATCGCGAGGGCCCGCAACGCCGCACCGTGGCGGACGAGCGAGGTCTCGACGTCGAACCGGACGGGCACCATGGTCGTTTCGAGCCTACCAATCCCGAAGTCGGCGGATCGGATGCAACGACGCGGGCAGGACGGGATTCCGCCCGGAGTCGTGACCGCCGGGCGCCGCGCCGGCTAGCCGGCGCCATGCACCGCCGCACCGCCGCCGCCGCGTTCCTGCTGGCACTCCCCCTCTCCGCCCAGACCGCAACCGTCACGGCGCCGACGATCACCGCGCCGACGTTCCATCGAACACGCACCGTGTGGTTCGTGCAGGACACCAACCCGATCGGCGCGGAGGTCGGCTTCGGCGCCGAAGACCTCGCCTGGACGAAGGATGCGGAGAAGGCGTTCGCGAGCGCCTCGCCCGGCACCCGCATCGCCCTCGGCACGACGATGTGGGCCGCGCTCGAGACGTTCAGCGACCTCGAGTTCGGCAAGACGAAGGTCAAGGCGGGCAACCACTACGCGGTGCTCGCGAAGACGAAGGACGGCTTCGCGCTCGAACTGCTCGATCCCGACGCAGTGCGCAAGGCGCAGGAAGTTCCCGGCGTCGCGAAGGGCGTGAAGAGCACGGCGTCGATCGCGCTCACGGCGGAGAAAGCGGACGAGAGTCCGTTGCGCGCCGAGTGGAAGCCCGGCGAGGACGGCACCGCGCAGCTGACGATCCGCTTCGGCCCGCACTCGCTGCGCGCCAAGGCGAACGTCGCCGGCAGCAAGGGCGGCAATCCGATCGCGCTCCCCGATCCACGCGGCGCGTCGCGCATCGCGTTCGGCAAGAACGCGTTCGCGGTCGTCGACCACGGCGTCCCGGCGTGGAACGACGAACTCGCCGGCCAGGCGAAGGACGCGAAGAGCGGCACACGCTGGCGCCTCGGCAAGGACTGGGCGACGACGCTCGACACGAACGTGCCGCTCGCGATCGGCGACAAGACGCTGACCGCCGGCAGCTGGCACCTCGTGCTCGGCCGCACCACGAAGGGATGGAACCTCGTCGCCTCGCAGGCCGCCGCCGACCACAAGGCGAAGCTCGACGGCTTCGCGGCGCAGTACGTGACGCCGGTGATGGAGACCGCGCTCACCGAGTCCGCGGCGAGTCCGCGCGCCGACAAGCTGCGCATCGAGTTCGTGACCGAGGGCAAGGGCACCGCGCTCGCGATCTCCTTCGGCGATCAGCGGCTGTCCGTGCCCGTCGCGCCGGCGAAGACCTGATCGCGGGCGCGCGGGCGCGCGACCTAGAGGGTCACGTCGAGACGGTTGCGGTCCCCGTCGCGCGCGTACCGCAACTCGCGCGCGAAGCTGCGCAGCAGTTGGATGCCCATTCCTCCGGCGGTTCGTTGCTCGAGCGGCGTCGACGGATCGAACGCCGGTGCGGTGCGCGGGTCGAACGCGACGCCGTCGTCGAGGAAGCGAAGGTGCACGTCGCCGTTCGCGCAGCGGACTTCCACGTCGATCGCAAGAGCACCCGGTGCGGCGCGGCCGTGCCGGATCACGTTCGTCAGCACCTCTTCGATCGCGACCTCGGCCCGGTCCTTCGTCCGCTCGGCGATCCCGCTCCGGTCGAGGAAGGCGCGGATCCGCGCAACGGCGTCCGGGATCCGCAGCAGGTCGTACGGCACGGAGAGCGAGAACGGTGCGTCGCCGCCGCCATCCGTCACTTCGTCACGCTCCGCGGCGGTGGTTCGTCGTGCGCGATCGACACGAAGTTGTGCAGACCCGTGGTCCTCAGCACCTCCTCGACCCTCGGCTGGGGTCGCAGCAACGTCAGGGTGTGACCGCGACGCTGCAGCCCCTTCGCCGCGCCGACGAACATCCCGATGCCCAGTGACGCGAGGAACGTGACTGCGCTGCAGTCGACGACGACGGGCCCGTCGTGCGTCGTGGTCTGGAACGCGAAGCGGTCGCCGACGACCTGGATCGCCGCGACGTCGAGCCGACCTTCGAGGGTCACGCGCAGGGTGCCGCCGTCGTTGCGAGCCTTGAGTTGCATCGCCGGGATGCTCGCACAACGTCCGGTCGAGCGACCGTGAAGACGTGGTGAAGGATCGGCCGGGAAACCGCCAATGTCCGCCGGCCGAGGCCGGGCGACCGGTAGGGTGCGCGTTCCCCGACTTCGGAACGGGCCGCGAATGCAACCCTCCATCCTGCACGACAAACGGGCGATCCTCTTCTTCGTGCTCGGCTCGTTCCTGATCGCCAACGCGATCGTCGCGGAGCTGATCGGCGTGAAGCTGTTCCAGCTCGAGTCCGTGCTCGGCGCCGAGAAGGCGGACTTCAAGCTGCTTGGCACGGCGAACCTCTCGTTCGTGCTGAGCGCCGGCGTCGTCACGTGGCCGCTCGTGTTCCTCGTGACCGACGTCGTCAACGACTACTTCGGCGTGCGCGGTGTGCGCTTCCTGACGCTCGTCGCGACGGCGCTGCTCGTCGGCATGTTCGGCATCCTGTGGATCGCGATCGAGCTGCCGCCGGACCGCGGCTGGTGGACCGGCATGGCGACGGAGCAGGGTGTGCCGGACATGCAGGCCGCGTTCACGGCGATCTTCGGTCAGGGCATGTACATCATCGTCGGCTCGCTGACGGCGTTCCTGATCAGCCAGCTCGTCGACGCGGTGCTGTTCCGCTGGTTCAAGCGACGCACCGGCGAACGCCGCATCTGGCTGCGCGCGACCGGCAGCACGCTCGTGAGCCAGCTCGTCGACAGCCTCGTCGTCACATGGGTCGCGTTCGCACTGTTCCGCGGCATGCCCGTGGCGAAGGCGACGGCGCTGGCACTGACCGCGTACGTCTACAAGTTCTGCATCGCGGTACTGTCGACGGCGGTGATCTACGTCGCGCACGCCGTGATCGAGCGATGGCTCGGGCGCGATCTCGCCGAAGCAATGCGTCGCGACGCGCTGACTTCGCAGCGCTGACGGGAACGGGGGTCGCGCAGCGACGAACGCGCACCTAGGCTTGCCGCCCCGCGGGAAGCGCGCATGCCGGAACCCACGACACCCCAGGACGCTGCGAGCCGCACCGGCCGCGTGCTGCTCGTCGCCGCATTCGTGATCCTGCTCGTCGCCGCGCTGCGCAACGTCGGCGATCCGTGGGAGAAGGGTCTGCGTGGCGGAACGGCCGCCACCTACAGCCACGTCGCGGTGTTCCACACGGTGCACTACGGCCTCGGCGTCACCCTCGGCACGCCGGCGTTCATCGCCGAGACGGACGAAGGGCTCGTGCGCAACGTGAACTGGCACCACCCGCCCGGGTACTGGCTGTATCTCGCACTCTGGGCATGGCCGCTCGGCAACACGCCGCCGGTGCTGCGCATCTCGCACCTGTCGCTCTTCCTGCCCGGCCTGTTCGCGCTGTTCCTGTTCGTGCGGCGGCGGAGCGGCGAGCTAGCGGCCGGCGCGACGAGCCTGCTCTTCGCGACGTGCCCGCTCGTCGCGTACTTCGGGCCGATGGTGATCCAGGACGGCGCGGTGCTCGCGCTCGGGCTCGTCACGATGTGGTGTTTCGAACGACACCTCGACGCGCCGAGCCGGCAGCGCTGGCTCGCGACTGCGGTCGCGTTCTTCGTGACGTGCTCCCTCGACTTCACCGGCTACTGGTGGGGCCCCGCGATGTTCGTGCTCGCGATCGGCCGCGAGAACCGCTGGCGCGCGGTCCGCACCGTGATCTCCCTCTTCCCGGTGTCGGTGCTCGCGTTCGTCGTGCTGACGATCCACTACGGCTTCGTCTTCGACGGCCCGCTCGCGTTCCTGCGCGAACTGTTCGGCACGTTGCACTCGGAGCAGCAGACGGCCGTCGGATCCCCGATGGCGGAACGCTTCGCCGCCGCGATGGACGAACTGTGGTTCGGCTACCACAACCAGGTGCTGCTCGGGCTCGCGGGGCTCGGCGTCGTCATGGCACCCCTCGCCGGCGGGCCGGCAGTGCGCAGGCTCACGGTCGTCGGCATCGCCTTGCTCGTGCCGGGCCTTCTCAACTACGGACTCATGCTGCACCACGCCGTCGCACACGCGTTCTGGTCGGTGCACGGCTTCGCCGGCCTCGCCGCGCTCGGGGCGCTGGTGCCGACGAGTGCTTCTGCGCTGATCCGGGCCGGCGCGTGGCGCCGCGTCGTGGGCTGGCTGTGCGTGCTCGTGACCGCCGGCACCGCGGCCTTCGGCGCCGTGCGCACACACACCGTGATCACCGCGACCGCCTTCGAGCCGACCAACGACACGCCGGCGCTCATCACGAAGGCGCTGCCCTGGCTCGGCGGCTGCAACACGACGATGACGAACGCGCCCGCTACGACGCAGACGCAGTTCGGGAACACGTCGGTGTTCTTCGAGATCGACACGGCCGACAAGGTGCGCACGATCCTCGCGTTCGCGTCCGCCAACAAATTGCGCGGCAAGGTCGGCTTCGTCGTGCACCCGGCCCGAAGGGACGGCGAGCTGCTGGCGCTGCTCGACACGCTCGGCACGCGGCAGGAAGTCGACGGGGCGCTCGTCTACCGCTTCCAGCTCTGACGCGCGGCCGCGCGCGCGATCACTCCCACTTCATGCCGCCGATGAACTCGAGCGGCCCGCCGCACGACACCGAGTGGCACGAGATGCAACCGGCGATCATCCCGTTGTAGCTCGACTGCGACGGCGCTTCGTCGAATGCACGCACCGCGGCGAGGTAGCCCTGCGCACGGCCGTCGAACCCGGCGTTGCGCTCCTCGGGCTTCGTCGGCCACGCGCAGCGCATCTTGCGGTGCACGGGCCAGAGCTTCTTGACGGGCTGCTTCGCCTCGACGAGCGTCCGCACTTCGCGCAGGTCGTCGACGAACTGCCGCATCAGCACCGAGAGTTCGCTGTCGCCGTTCGGATTGCGCGTCGACTGGATCAGGTGACCCGGGCTGCCGGGAATGCCGGGCACCAGCGGCGTCGAGAGATTGCAGTCCGCGTCGTCCGCGCCGGCGTTCGCGGCGGCCGTCGCATCGGCAGCCACGGGCATGTCCTTCGGCGCGACGGTCGCCTCCTGGGCACAGGCGGTCAGGAAGAACGGGAGGGCAACCAGGACCAGGCGGATCACGGGGAAGCTCATCGGGGCCGCGCATGGTCGATGCGATCGGCGGGCGGGTCAAGGTCCGCCATGTCGGTAGACTGCGCGGCGTGAACGTTCGCGCCTCGGGAATCCTGGGCCTCGCCGCGGTGCTCGCCGCCGCGCTGTGGTTCGTGCTGCGAAGCAGCGACGTGCCGGCACCCATGCCATCGCCGGACGCCGCTCCGGCGGCGACTGCACCAGCGCCGGCCCCTCTCCCGGCGAACGGCTCCGCGAGCGAACGCGGTGATGCGACGGAACGGACCGCCGCGAAGACCGCCGCGGAGGCCACTTCGCCGTCGGCGACGGAACGGCGCGTCGTGCGCGGCACGATCGTCGTCGTCGACAGCCGCGGCGCGGAACACACGCAGACGAACGGCACGATGGACCTCGACGTGATGCTGAAGGGGGAGGCCGAGGCGCGCCCCGGCCAGATAGAGACCGTGCCGACGCACGTGACGGCGGGGCGTTGGGAGGCATCCGTTCCCGCGACCACCTTCGCTCTCGCAGTGACCGACGTCGTGCTCGACGGACGGCCCTGCGCCTGCGACGAAGCGCCGACCCTCCCCGCCGGCGACGCGCCGATCGCGCTCCGCGCGCGGTGGTTCGACCCTCTGCGTCTGCGCGTCGTCGGCAGCGACACGCGCGCCGACCTGACCGAGATCCGTGTCGTGCAGGTCGCCGATTGGGAACTCGACGGTTGCACGCACCCCGGCAACCACGGCGCGACGCCGGTGGTCGACCACGCGGTCTCGCCGCTGGCGCTTCCGAACGACGGCTCGGCAGAGATGCAGCGACTCCGGGTCCATTCGCCGGGGTACGCGTGGGGTGCGGTGGACCTGTCGACTGCCGAAGCGGGCGAACGCGAACTGCGCCTCGTGCCCGGCGGCGACGTGGACGTCACGATCGTGGGCACCGCACCCGACGGCGCCGTCCTGCGCGTTCGTGCCGAGGAACAGGGTCCACCAGCGGGAGAGTTCCGGTTGTCGGGCAAACAGCTGCGCGTCGACGGGCTGCCCGTCGGCCGCTGGCTGCTCACGGTCGAGAAGGGCCGCTGGTTCCAGGACCCGCGACAGCTCGGCAAGACGACGATCGAGGTCGCGCGCGGCGCGATCACGCCGGCCACGATCACCCTGAGCGAGCCGGTCGAACGCCCGCCGACGGTGCAGGTGCAGGGCACCCTGACGATCGATCCCGCATGGGGCGCCGACGTCTCGTTCCAGCTCGAGCCGATGAAAGAGGTGTGCGCATGGGACGAGGCGGACGTCGTGTTCGCGAGCGATGCGCTGACGAAGATCGGCGAAGGACGGTACCGATGGGGACCGCGCAAGGCTCTCGCCGGTCGCTACGGCGTCGTGGTGGAGATCGCCGGCTACAAGTCGATCGTCCACGTCGGCCCACACCCGACGACCGAGCTCGACATCGTCGTGCCGCCGCCGAACGAAGTGCGCCTGCGGCTCGTCGACGCCTTGACACGGGCCCCGATCGCGCACGCGTCGCCGAGCTGGTACTTCCAGCCGCCCGAGGGATGGGACAAGGGCTGGAGTCACGGCGGGATCGAGGAGGTCGGCGACGGCTGGTATCGCTTCCGTTCTCCGGCGGGCCGGGTCGGCATCAACGTCGAACCCGAGGGCTACGCGTGGACGATGGAGTCGCGCGACGTGAAGCCGGGACCGAACGAGATCGAGGTGTCCGTGAAGCGCGTCTGCGGCGTCGAGATCGTGCTGAAGGACGGCGACGTGATCGTTCCTTGGCCGATCAGCGGCGAGTCGGACATCGAGAACGTCGTCACCAAGACAGGCGTCGCGTACTGGAGCGGCGGCAAGATCGCGGCGAAGGAAGCCGGTGAACACACCCTGACGATCGGACCGATCGACGGCTACGAACCGATCCCGCCGCGCAGGGTCGTGATCCCCGAAGGCGCGTGGACGAAGGTCGAGATCGCGCTGCAGAGGAAGCGGTGAGGCTCGGCAGTCCGGTTCTCGTTGCCGCACTCGCGATGGCCGGGTTCAGCGCGTGCACGTCGGTGACGTCCGCCGAATTCGCCGCACTGACGAAAGAGCTCGGCCGGGACCCGAACGACCTGCTGCGCGAAATCGGTCGTGCGCCGGACGCAAAGGCCGCGAGCGAACTGGCGCAGACGTGGCGCGAGAGACTCGACGGACGGATCCAGCTCGCGCTGCTCCGGTTCGGGCTCGGCAGCGACGACGAACGCGTCGTCTTCGGCGCCGCGGTGTGGAACGCGGGCGACCAACTCGCGGTGCCCGAGCTGCCCAACGCCGCGAAGACCGTCATCCCGCGGCTCGCCGACGCGGACGTCTCGATCGCGCGCGAATCGAAGTTCGAGGAGGCCGCGTTGCTCGCCGACGATCCGGCGCGCGCGTTCGTGAAGGCCGCAAGCAAGGCCTTCCACCGAGGCGGGGCACGGGCACGCCTCGCGGCCTGGAACGACGAGCGCGTGCAGCGCTTCGTGCGGAGCCTGGAGCCGCACGAGGAACCCGACGTCATCTTTCGCGAGGACCTGAACGTCGCGCTCGCACTCGGCGACCGTGCGCCGCTCGACGCCGCGACGCAGATCTGTCGCGACGGTCGGTACGCGGCGCACCACGGCATCGACGACGCGGTGAAGGCGCGCGCCGAAGGACTCGCGATGCTCCCGTTCTGGATCTCCGAACTCGGCACGAACTGCTGCCGCGCTGCGGTCGCCGAGGGAGTGCTGGCCGAACTGTTCCGGATCGGCGCCGACGCCTACGACGCGGAGTGGATGGAACCGGCGAGTGCTCGCCTGCAGCGCACATTGCTGCCGAAGGTCGAACACCTCCGCTGGAGCCGCATCGCGAACGCCTACGTGATCGCGGGGAACTGAGCGATGCGCCGCGTCGACAACCCGCCGAATCCGTGGCGCAGCGATCACGTCGAGTGGCTCGGCGAGCCGCCGGACCAGCCACTCGAGGTGTACGAAGAGGACGGCAAGTCGATCGTCAGCGAGAACGACAGCCCCGACATCCCCTTCCGCTGGTCGCTCAATCCGTACCGCGGCTGCTTCCACGGCTGTGCCTACTGCTACGCGCGTCCGACGCACCAGTACCTCGGCATGGGTGCTGGCACCGACTTCGAACGGCGCATCGTCGTGAAGAAGAACGCGGCGCAGCTGCTGCGCGCATTCGTGTCGCGGCCGAGCTGGCGCGGCGAACGCATCGTGTTCTCCGGAGTCACCGACTGCTACCAGCCGCTCGAAGCGACGTACCGCATCACGCGGCAGTGCCTCGAGGTGTGCCGCGAGTTCCGTCAGCCGGTCGGCATCATCACGAAGGGCGCGCTCGTCGAGCGCGACGTCGACCTGCTCGCGGATCTCGCGAAGCACGGCGCCGCGACGGTGTACGTCAGCATCCCGTTCGCCGATGCCGACGACTCACGCGCGATCGAACCGTTCGTCGCGCTGCCCGAACGGCGTCTCGCGGCGCTGCGCAGGCTGAGCGACGCCGGCGTGCCGACCGGCGTGTCGGTGTCGCCGCTGATCCCCGGCCTCAACGACCACCAGGTCCCGGCGATCCTCGAACGCGCCCACGCGGCCGGCGCGCGGCGCGCGTTCCACGTGCTCCTGCGTCTGCCGGCCGAGGTCGAGGACGTGTTCACCGCGCGCCTGCGCGAAGCATTCCCGCTGCGCGCCGACAAGGTGCTGTCGCTGCTCGCGGCAATGCGCGACGGCCGCGCCAACGATCCGCGGTTCCATTCGCGGATGCGCGGCAGCGGCGCACGGTACGAGGTGATCGCGAACCTGTTCCGCACGACGTGCAAACGCCTCGGCATGCGCGCCGGACGCGACATCGACCAGGACCCGGACGAGCCGACGCCGTTCCGCCGGCCGTTCCAGCAGCAGAGCCTGTTCGGGCCGCAGTGACGCACGCCGCGGCGGCTACTTGTTCTTGCGCCACCGCACCGACGTCACTTCGCGCAACGTCGAGCCGTCGATCTCGGTGATCGTCTCGATGCCGTCCGTCGCGCGGAACACCGCCGCACAACCGTCGACCAGCAATCGGAGTTCGGAAGCGTGCGCTCCGATCACGTCCGCGGGAACGTGACCGAGCCACTGCGACGCACCGGCGCAGACGTCGGCCCAGTGGTCGCCGCTCCAGCGCGACCAATCGATCAGCTCCTTCGCCGGCAGAGTCGGCGGCGCACCCTGACCGCGAATGCGCGCGACGAGGTCCTTCGTCAGCGCCGGATCGGTGGAGACGACGAGCAGCGAATCGACGACGAGCCAGTGGGGTACGAAGTCGGCATCCACACCCGCCTCGGCCCAGCCGGGCAAGCAGCGCTCGAGATCGAGCACCTGGGTCGGAAAGCCGAGGCCGAGGTCGCGTTCGTTCCACATCTCGCTCTCGATCCCGAACCCCTGCGCGAGCCGATCGGCCGCTTCGTTCATGAACTCGCGTGCCGACGCCTCGTCCTGGGCCTGCGCCACCACCGCGATCCCGCCGAAGGGCAACGCGGGCAGGTCCCACTTCTTCGCGCCGCGGAACTTCGCGGCCCGCGTGGTGACCAGCGTTCCGGCGCCGAACAGCGCCGACTCGTCGCCCGAGACGTAGTCCGCGAAGGGACCGAGCGTTTCGGGAAACTCGTGACCGCGCTGCGCGAGTCGGATCGAGAGTTGTTCGAGCGCACCCGACAGGATCGCGTCGAGGCCGATGGCGGACAGGACGAAGGGTCCCGCGTCCCTGTCGATGCATCGCAACAGCGCGCCGCTCGGCGGATCGATCTCGAGCACACCTTCGTCGAACTCCGTCTCGTGCACCATCGCGAAACCCTGATCGACGACGATGCGCATCGTCGACGGGAGGAGGAGGTTGTCGATGTTCGCGGCGAGGGCGTAGAGACGCATCGACCACGGGCGGTCCGGTGACACGACTCCGAGCGCGGACAGGCGTTCCTGTGCCTCGCCCAGTGCTTCCGCCGCTTCCCCCGGATCGACCTTCGCGAAGAGCATCTGGTCCGGGCCCGGCGTCCAGAGGCGGCCGAGCCGCGCCGCCGGCATCGGGCCGGCTTCAGGTTCGCCGATGCGCAGCTCGAGTTCGGCGCCGCGCTGCTCGAACTGCGCGACGATCTTCGGCTCGACGTCGGCGGCGACCTTCACCCCGGCGCGTTCGAGCATCGTGCGCAGTCGGCCGTCGAAGGTCTGCATCAGCGCGACCCGAACGGTCGCCTTCGCGTCGTCGACGGTCGTCTCGATGCCGGGCCGAGCGAACTGCTGCAGCGCTTCGACGGCGCGGTCGAACCAGCCTTCGGCCGTGCGCTCGTCACGCATGCGGACCCGGACGAGGAGCCCGAGCGGTCGCATGCTGCGCAGCGCCTCGGTCGCGGCGTTCCTCGATTCCGAGGCGACGTCTTCGATCTCGTTGCCGAGGTGCGCGAGCTGCGGAAGCACGATCGCGGCAGCGAACACGTCGATCAGTTGGGCGAGCCCTCGAAACGTGTCCGCGGAACCGGCCACGGCGATCTCCGCCGGCACGAAGCCGCGCACGAGTTCGATCTGCCGCCGCAGCTGCGCCGCGTCGAAGCGCATGCCGAACGCCTCCTCCTGGATGTCGCCGGTCACGGCGAGCAGGTCGCGCACCACGGGCGACGCGAGCAGCGCGTCGACGTGCGGCATCACGTCGTGCACGACGAGCAGGCTCGTGGTGTTCGCCGGCAGCCGGGCGAGGACGGGATCGGGCTCCTGCGCGGACAGCGAGGCGGCGAGCAGGGACGGCAGCGCGAAGCGGCAGGGCAGCATCGGCGCAGCGTAGCCCGATCAGGTGACCGGCACGTCCGCTTGCGTCACGAAGTGCGTCTTGCCGGTCGAGGTCGTCAGCGCTTGCGCCGCGGCGCGGGCTTCCTGCTCCTTCGCGTACGGGAAGCGCTCGACCTCCTTGCCGCCCGAATCGCACACCAGCCACATGATGCGAACGCGGGGCGGAGGGCCCGCTGCCTTCTTGCCCGCCGACTTGCGGGTGCCGGCGGGGGCGGCGGCCTTCGCGGCCTTCTTCGCCTCCTTCTCCTTCGCCGCCGCGTCGGCCTCCGCGCGAAGCCGTTCGATCCGATCCCGGTTGGACATCCTGCCTGCCATGCGCGGGACTCTACAGGAGCCGCGCGCCGGAGCGCCCGCTATCCTGTTCGCCCCTCACCCCACCCCCGACAGCATGCGCGACAAGGTTCTCATCGGTTACGGCCAAGGATTCTGGGGCGACTCGATCCTCGGCCCCGTTCGGCTCGTGCGCGAAGGCCCGCTCGACTACCTCGCTCTCGACTACCTCGCCGAAGTCACGATGAGCATCATGCAGAAGCTGAAGTCGCGGAACCCGAAGGCGGGCTACGCGACGGACTTCGTCGCGATGCTCGACCGCACGCTGCCCGACATCACGAAGAAGGGCATCAAGGTGATCGCGAACGCCGGCGGCGTGAACCCCGAGGCGTGCCTGCAGGCCGTGCTCGACCTCGCGCGCAAGAAGGGCATCAAGGGCCTGAAGGTCGGCATCATCGAGGGCGACGACGTGCTCGCGCGCATCCCCGAGCTGCAGAAGAACGGCCACCCGCTCGTCAACATGGACGACGGCCGCCCGCTGTCGACGGTGCAGGACAAGTTGCTGTCCGCGAACGTCTACATCGGCGCGTTCGCCGTAGCGGAGTGCCTGAAGCAGGGCGCGCAGATCGTGATCGGCGGCCGCCTCACCGACCCGGCGCTCGTCGCCGGCCCGATGATCCACGAATTCGGCTGGAAGGCCGACGAGTTCGACAAGCTCGCCGCGGGCACGATGGCCGGCCACATCGCCGAGTGCGGCGCGCAGTGCACCGGCGGCAACTACACCGGCTGGCGCGACGTGAAGGACTACGTGCGCATCGGGTACCCGGTGATCGAGGCGTCGCCCGACGGCACGTTCGTCGTGACGAAGCACGAGGGCACGGGCGGCCTCGTGAACCGGAACACCGTCGTCTCGCAGCTGCTCTACGAGATGGGCGATCCGAAGCGCTACCTCGGCCCCGACTGCACGGCGGACTTCACGTCGGCGAAGATCGAAGAGGTCGGCCCGGACCGCGTGCGCCTCTCCGGCATCAAGGGCGGCCCGGCGACGCCGACGTACAAGGTGTCGCTGAGCTACCAGAACGGGTTCAAGACCACGGGCCAGCTGACGGTCAGCGGGCCCGACGCCGTCGCGAAGGCAAAGCTGTGCGCCGACATCGTGTGGGGCCGCCTCGCCCTCGACGGCTGCACGTTCGAAGAGCACGAGAAGATCGTCGAACTCGTCGGCGCCGGCGTCTGCCACGCGGGCATCACCGAATCGAGCAACCCGCCGGAGGTCGTGCTGCGGCTCGGCGTGAAGTGCCAGGACGAGGACAAGGTCGACCGCTTCGGCATGGAGGTCGTGCCGCTCGTCACCAGCGGCCCGCCGGGCGTCACCGGTTTCGCGGGCGGCCGCCCGAAGGCGACCGACATCGTCGGCTACTGGCCGGCGCTGCTCGACAAGACGCAGGTGAAGACCAGGGTCCGCGTGGAGGTGTCGTGATGGCGAAGACGAAGCTGAAGGAGTTCGCGTTCGCGCGCAGCGGCGACAAGGGCGACGGCAGCAACGTCGGCGTCTTCGTCACGAACGCGAAGGACTACGAAGTACTGAAGCGCGAGCTGACCGTCGAGCGCGTGAAGATGCACTTCCACGCGATCTGCAAGGGCGAGGTCACACGCTACGAAGCGCCCAACATGTTCGCGCTCAACTTCCTGCTGCGCGACTCGCTCGGCGGCGGCGGCAGCGAGAGCCTGAAGACCGACGCGCAGGGCAAGACGCACGGGCTGGCACTGCTCGAGATGGAAGTCGAGCGGTAGCCAGCGCGCGCGTCGGAAACGGAACGCAACGACGGTGCGGGCGCGAGGCACGGCACGACCGCAGCCCGGCGACGCACGTTCGGGCGGAAGCCGGCCATCCGGTGGCGGGCGCGCGGGACCTAGAATCCCGATCCGCCTGCATCCGCCGCGGCGCGAGCGGGCACTCGGTTCCTGCATGACCACGGAACGCCCCTTCCCGCTCGACAGCCTCCTGGCCCAGTCCGATTGGATCACGGCGCTGTCGCGGGCGCTCGTCGCCGATCCGGCGACCGCCGACGACGTCGCCCAGGCCGCATGGGTCGACGTGCTGCAGCAGCGCCCGCGTTCGATCCTCGACCCGCGCTCGTGGCTCGCGACGATCGTGCGGCGCAAGGCGCAGCGCACCCACCGTTCCGGCACACGCCGCGCGAAGCACGAACGCGGCGCAGCGGCCGTGCGCGCCGCGGAAACCGCGCCATCGGCCGCCGACCTCGCGATCCGCGTCGCGATGCATCGCGAACTCGCCGACGCCGTGCTCGCTCTCGACGAACCGTACCGCGAGACGATCGTGCTCCGCTTCTTCGAGAACCTCGGTGTCGCGGCGATCGCCGGCCGCATGCAGACGAAGCACAACACGGTCCGCTCCCGGTTGCAGCGCGGACTCCAGACGCTGCGCGAGAGGTTCGATCGCGACCACGGCGGTCGCGAGCACTGGTTGCCGGCGGTGATCGCACTCGCCGATCGCCACACCGTCCACGAAGGATCGGGCGCGGGCCCCGTGATCCCGGCCGGCCTGGCGACGGCTTTCGCGGCGCAGAAGGCCGCACTCGCCGTCGTCGCCGTGGTGGTCGCAGCGGTGCTCGCCATCCCGCTCGTCGCGCCGACCGCGACGTCGGTCGCGCCCGGACCCGATCCTGGAGCGCCTTCCGCGGCGGCCTCCTCGACGACGCCCGTGGTGGACGCATCCGACACGCGACGGCCGTCGCCCGGCGCATCGCTCCCCGTGGGCAACTCGCGCGCGCCCGCGGCGACGACATCGTCGCCAGACTCCGGCGTCGCCGCTGCCGCACCCGTGCGACGCCGCCTCGTCGATCGCGACGGCAAGGCGCTCGAGGGCGTTCGGATGCGCGCCGCGGCGACGACCACGGTGCGATGGCAGGGCGGCGACCGCGGCTGGATCAGCGGTGCGGGCCGCACACTTCGCATCCTGGCCGACGAAGAGGAGCGGTTGCGGACCGACCCTCGCTACGCCGACGAGTTCTTCGCGAAGCTGCCGTATGCCGAAGAGTGGCGCGCGACGGTGCTCGACGAAGCGATGCCCCTGCGCGACGCGCGAACGGACCGCGAGGGCACCTTCCTGTTCCCGCCGCCGCTCCCCGTCGACGACCGGACGATCGACGTCGCGGATGCGCGCTTCGTGCTGGTCACGGCCGGCAGCGCCGACGCAAGTCCCTGGGTCGCCGGCCCCGCGGTGCGGGTCGAAGGCACCGTGCACGATGCCGACGGCGCGCCGATCGCCGACGCGATGGCGATCGCGATGTGCCCGACCGCGCAGGAGCCGATCGAACTGCACGCACAGTCCGCGACGCGCACCGACGAACAGGGCGCGTTCCTCGTCCGCCGTGCCCTCGCGAACGGCCTGATACGTGTCTCCTGCGACGGCTACGAGACCGCCGAGGTGCCGCTGTCGCAGAACCCCGTGCAGCGCCCGTACGTCGTGCTGCACCGCCCGGGCTTCACGGTGCGCCGGACGATCACCGGCATCGTCACCACGAGCGGTGGTGCGCCGGTCGGCAAGGCGTCCGTGTGGTTCGGTCGGCAGCACACGACGACCGCCGCCGACGGTCGCTTCACGCTCGCCGCGGACGCGGCGAAGCCGCAGTACGCGCTGACGATCGTCGCGAAGGGCTGGGCCGCTCTGCAGCTGCCGGACTTCGGCAAGCAGGTCCTGTCCGGCGGGGCGCTGCAAGATCTGACGTTCGTGCTCGAGAAGAAGCCGCGCAGCGTACGCGGGTTCGTCGTCGGTCCCGACGGCACGGCGGTCGAGGGCGCACTCGTGTTCCTCGTCGACCCGACTCTGCTCGACGTCACGTTCGACACGGTCGAGTCGCGCGTCGCGGAGGCACCGGCGATCGTTCGCACCGACGCGACCGGTGCGTTCGTGCTCGACGGCCTCGACGACCGCGCCTATCGGGTGCGCGCGGTCGATCCGCGGACCGGCGCGTCGGAGACGTCACGTGCGTCGAAGCCCGGCACCCGGGTCCTGGAACTGCAGCTGCCGAAGGCCGGGCCCCGGTTCCCGGGTCGCCTCGTCGACGCCGACGGACTGCCGTTGCGCGACGCCACCGTCGAGATCGCGTTCTTCACGCACGTGACGAAAGGCGGCGGCACTCAGATGGAGTCGACCCCCGCGATCGCGTGCAGCGACGCCGGGGTCTTCGAGATGTCCGTCGGCCCCGACACGAACGCGTGGCTCTGCGTGCGGGTCCACGGCCAGATCCGCCAGATGACGCCGGTCATGGAACTGCTCGCGCGCCGTCCGATCACGTGCGACGGATCGCGGTGGCTGACCTTGTTGTTCGGCGCGGGCTCGAGGGGTCGGCCGGCGCACTTCCAGATGGCCGACGGCACCCTGAACCCGGAAAGGATCGACACGCGGTCCGACCGCCCGGTCGCGATCCCGAAGGGCGCCGTCGCCGTGATCCTCGACAAGGAAACGCCGGAGATGACGCGCCTCGAGCTGACCGACGACCTCGCGGTGCATCTGCGCGCGCCGTGATGCGCGCCTGTTCCAACTCGCGCCGCGACGGGGCATCGTTGCGGCGCCACCATGCCCGCCGTCCTCGACCGACTCCGTGACCGCGCGCGCGCTCGCCGCGCCCGCATCGTGCTGCCCGAGACGAAGGATCCGCGAACGGTCGACGCGCGCCGGATCCTCGAAGGCGATCGCCTCTGCGACGTCGTGTGGATCGACGACCCGAAGACGGACCCGCGCCTCCGCGACGTCGCGCGGCACCTGCACTCGCGGCGCAAGCACAAGGGCATGAGCGAAGACGAGGCGCTGCGCCTCGCCGCCGAGCCCGTGATGTTCGGCGCGGGGCTGGTCGCGCTCGGCCACGCCGATGGCGGCGTCACGGGTGCTGCGCACGCGACCGCCGACGTGATCCGCGCCGGCCTGTTCCAGCTCGGCACCGCGCCGGGCATCCCTCTCGTGTCGTCGATGTTCCTGCTCGTCCGCGGCGCCGAAGTGCTGTCGTTCGCGGACTGCGGTGTCGTGCCGGATCCCGATCCCGACCAGCTCGTGCACATCGCGAACGCGACCGCGCAGAACCACCAGCGCTTCACCGGCGAACCGCCGCGCGTCGCGTTCCTGTCGTTCAGCACGCGAGGCAGCGCCGAGCATGCGAAGGTGGCGAAGGTGCGCAGCGCCGCCGCGAAGTTCCGCGCCGCACATCCGGCGATCGCTAGCGACGGGGAGCTGCAGTTCGACGCCGCGTACGTGCCGGCCGTCGCGGCGCGCAAGTGCAAGGACAGTCCGCTGCAGGGGCGCGCCAACGTGTTCGTGTTCCCCGATCTCGACGCCGGCAACCTCGCCTACAAGATCACCGAGCGACTCGGCGGCTTCCAGGCGTTCGGCCCGCTGCTGCAAGGCCTCGGCAAGCCGTGGCTCGACCTGTCGCGCGGCTGCTCGGCCGAGGACATCGCGGGCGTCGCCGTGATCGCCAGCGCGATGCTCGACTGACGGCCGTCGGATGCCCGCGGTCAGATGTCCGCGGTCAGTGCGACACGGTCGGACATCGACAGCCCGTCGATCAGCGAACACGGGTTCACGGTCGTGAACAGGCTGAGCCACTGGAACTCGAGCTGGAACCCCGCGAACGTCGGATCGCAGGGCACGGCGAAGAGGCTCGACGCGGTGCCCCCGACGTTCGGCTTCGCTTCGAGGATCACCGGCGGGAGGATGCTGCAGACACCGCACGGGACCGGCGGACCGGGAAAGCCGAGGTTGATCAGCGGGAGCGCGCCCGGCTCGAGACCGCTGACGAGGAAGTGGAAGTCGGCGTTGCCGACCACGAACGGCGCCGACACCGCCGGCACGCCACCGCTGCCGCAGCCGCCGCCGAGGACGACCGGCGGGAGTCCGGGGGCGAGCGCCTGCACACGCTGGGCCGTGATCACGCCGGTGAACAGCGGCGCGTCGAGCGACTCGGTCGCCACGATCAGCCCGTCGTCGTTGAAGTTGTTCTGCGCGAACGCCCACCGTCCCCCGACGCGCGGCGCCCATTCGTGGTTGCTCGCCGGGGTCGCGTCGACGCCGTCGAGCGTGATCCGCGCGTTGCACGTCGTGCACGAAGCATCGATGAGCCACGCGCCGACGTCGTCGTCGAGCGGGCCCTGCCTCTCCACGAACGTCACGCAGTACTTCGGTCCGAGCCACGCGATGTCGGGGCCGAACTCGTCCTCGTTCGGCGTCGCTTCGATGGGGTTGTCGGGGCCCGTCGAGAGCGCGCCCGCCGCGTACTCCACGCGCATGGCGCGCACGTCGCGCAGGGTTCCGACCGGCTCGCGCCGCGAGTGCGCGACGACGAACCCGGCGCCGTCGCCGTCGACGGCCGTCTGGCCGTCGATCGTGGCGCCGCCCAGCAGCGTCGTCAGCGGCGTCAGCAGCGCCAGGTCGCGACTGATCGCTCGCCCTTGCACGTCGGTGTCGCTGCTGAACATCACCTCCGTCCACGTCACCAGGTAGCGTCCCGTGAGGCCGCCGCTGCGGCTGATGGCCGGTTCGCGCGCGAAGTTGCTCGGCGTGACCATGCCGGAGGAGAAGGTGAAGGGCGGCCCGACCGCCGGCACGACGACCTTGAGCGCCCAGAGTGCGGTGTCTTCGCAGACGACGACACCGCTGTTGCCCTGGTCGCTGGCTTCGCCGCCCACGCACGGCTTCGGCTCCTGCGCGATGTCCGGCCGCAGTGTGCTCGACATCGTCGCCAAAGCACCCGCGGCGTCGACCGCGCAACCGCGCACGTCGAACGGTCCGAACAGCGACGCGCCCCTCTGGTAGACGACGAGGAAGCGGTCGACGCCCGCGATGTCCGCGACGCGCGGTCGGGTGCACGGCTGTGGCCCTGCATCGACGATCACGAGCGGGCCGACGGCCGCCCCGGTGTCGGCGTCCAGTCGGATGCCGCGGATGTCCACGTCGCTCAACGAGAAGTGCTGTTGCCAGACGACGAGCCAGCGGTTCGTGGTGTGGTCGTACGCGCAGTCGGGGACCTTGCTGTCGCCCGACGCGACGAGGAACTCGGTGCCGATCAGCGGATCGAGCACCAGCGGATACGTCGCCGCGTCGACGAACCCGGCGGGCAGCGTGAACTCGATGCGATCTTGGATCACACGGGTCGAACCGGCGACGCGGCGCCCCGTCGCGTCGACGCCGACGACTTCACCGAGTCGCACGCCGCCGACCCCTTCACGGACGAACCGCCATCGTGCACCGTCCGGCGCCGGCACGAGGTCCGTGACGACGTGCCCGGTGACGACGAGGTCGCCGGCACCTTCGGGCCGCGTCGGGAACACGAACGACTGCTCGATGCCTTCGGCCCGCACGTCGTACCGCTCGACGACGTCGCCGCGGAGCCAGCTCACGCGGTCGCCGTCGACGGTCGGACCGGCGACCGGCACCGTGCCATCGAGGAGCTGCGTGATGCCGCGCCGGATCGACGTGAGCCGGAACGACCACGGCAGGTTGGTCTCGACCCGCGTGCCGAGTGCGGGCACGTACTCGAACGCGCCGTCGCGGAACGTGGCCTTGTAGGCGGCACCAGCGGCCACGACGTCGCCGTCGATCGTGGTCACGCCACTCGCGTTCGCGATGGCGGCGTTCGTCGCGCGAGGCCGGAGAGGCTCCTGCGCGTTGGCCGCGACCACCAACGTGGCGATGAGGAGAGAAGGGATGTTGACGTTCATGGCCGACCTCATTCGATGTTGACGAGAACCGCGTCGGAGAGAGACAGCCCGCCGAAGCAGGTGCCGCCGAAAGTGACGTGCTGCGCGTAGAAGGCCGCACCACCGATGCCGCTCGGCAGCGGAAGCGGCGTCGCCGCGTCACCGCTCGAGGTCGTGACCACGACAGTGCCGAGGAAGCCCAGGTACGGGTCGGGCACGAGCACGCAGCCGCCGCACGGGTAGTCGATCCGCGAGGTCGCCAGGACCATCACGGTGAGCGCGGACGGTGCAGCGTCGGTCAGCGACAGAGCGAAGTCCGCGTGCCCGGAGCGCGCGCACTTCGTCGTGAGGCGCCCGCCGGTGCCACACCCGACCTGGACCGTCGTCACGCGCCCGTCGTCGCCGCGGAACGGCACGGCTTCGATCGAAGGCGGCGCCGGATTCGGCACGAAGAAGAAGTTGGACGCCCAGACGACCATGGCCTCGTCGTCCGTGCCGTTGCCGAGCCGCCACGCGATCGCCGGAGACGACTCGTCGGTGCCTCCGCCGACGTCGAGCGCGAACTCGCCTTCGCACGCCTGGCACCCGATCGGATCGATCGAGCGCACGAACGTGTCGCGGTCGGTCGAGAAGATGCTCTGCTCGCGCGAGAACGCGACGAGGCACGATTCGCGCAGCCAGCAGACGGCGGGGTCGCCTTCGTCGATGGTTGCTGCGAGCGCGACGCTCACCTCGGTGCCCGGCACGAGTGACGCGCCCGCGAGGTGGATCGGCAGCGCCAGCACGTTCGTGTTGGCGGCGCCGGCCGACTCCTCGCGCTCGAACGCGATCACCCACGAATTGCCGTCGCCGTCGCAGTCCGGATCACGCTCGTCGAGGGTGTTGTTGAACAGCAGTGTCGGCCCGGCGACGGTCGCCAGATTGCGGTCGACGACCACGGCGACGAGCGCCTGGTTGGCCGTGCCGAGTGAGATGAACCGCTCCCAGCAGATCATCCGCCGCCCGGTTTCACCGTCGTGCTGCGAGATGCATGGCTTCGAGTACGGACTCGACACCGGATTGGCGAACGTGGTCACGGTGAGCCCGACCAGCAGCGAACCGGACGACCAGATCACGTGCCGCGCCTGGATGTCGCTCGTCGTCGTGTTGGTCCACACGCAGACCGCGGCGGTGTGCGTCGCGTCGCTCTCGCCAGCGACGTCGGGCTGCTCCTGCACGTCGGTTCCGGTCGCTACACCGACCACGGGAGTCATCACGCCCGAACTGGCGGACACGCCGCGCGCGAGGATGTCGCCGGCCTGGTGCCAGACGACGACGAACCCGCCGCTCGCGGCGACGTTCGCGACGTGCGGATCGGACGGCAGATTGTTCGTCGCGACCTCGAGCTGGATCAGCGAACCGACGGTGCCGGTCGGCGTGAACCGCTGGCCGTAGACGTTCTGGTTCGTGGCCGACAGCCAGGTCTGGAAGACGGCGAGGTACACGTCCGCGGTGTGGTCGTAGGCGACGTCGGGAAAGCGATCGAAGCCGCCGCCCGAGCTCGGGCTCCCGCCGGCGCCGACTCCCACGTACAGCGAGGGAGAGAGCAGCGGATCGACGACGAGCGGCAGCGCCGCGTGCGCCACGAACGACGCCGGCAGCACGTAGTCGATGCGGTCGCCTTCGCACCGCAGCTCGCCCGTGACCTGCCGACCCGCGGCATCGACACCGAGCACGGCACCGATGCGCACGCCGCCGACGCCGGGCAGTTCGAACAGCAGCTCGTTCGCGTCGGCGTGCGCGAGCCGGAGTTCGCTGGTCACGACGCCGCGCACGACCAGATCGCCGTCACCGGGCGGCAGCGCGGCGAACACGAAGCTCTGCTTCAGCCCGTCGTCCCGCACTTCGTACGTCGCGGTCACGGGGCCGTGCTCGTAGCGCACGATGCTTCCCGCGGACGACGGCTCGGCCGGCGCGATCGAAACGGGCGCGCCGCGACCGACCGACAGCAGCCGGTAGTCGAGCGGCATGTCGTGCGGCGCCGCCAGACCGAGCGCCGGCGTGAACTCGACTTCGTCGCGACCGAAGCGCGCGACGTAGCCGGTGCTCGCCCCGACCAGACCTTCGTCGGTGGTGCCGAGACCGACGCTGCGGCGGCAATCGAGCGGCGGCGACTCCGTCGTTCGGCGGGAGGGATCGACGCCGGGTGACTGGCACATGGCCGACCCCGACCAGACGGAAGCGACGAGCGCGAATGCGCAGCGGACGGTGAGCATGAAAGGCCTCGCGGAAGATGTGGCGAGGCCGGTTCCGGCCTCGCCCGCACACCGATCGGAGGGCCGCCGCGCGCGTTACGCGCTTCTTCGCATTCCCGACGCCGATGCGGCGAGCGGAAATCAGTCGCGCAGACCGTCGAGCAGCGCCGCGAAGCCCGGCTCCTCCCGCAGGAACGCGAAGTGCTCGGTCTCCAGTCGCGCCCGGTCGCGGCATCCGCGCTCGACGGCCTGTCGCACGTGGCGCAGTCCCGCTGCCCGGTACCCGGCGATCAGCCCGGCCCGATCGGCGGCGGGAACGGCCCCATCGCCGGTCGCGGAGCGGACCGCGTGCCCGACGTAGATCGCTGCCTGCAACGCGGCCTGCGCGTCTTCGGGATCGGCGTCCGCGAGTTCGGCGGCGGCGTGCACGACCTCACGGTGCATGGCTCGATTCGCGAACCACATCGGGCGGTCTTGCAGGTAGCGCAACCACTCGGCGCGAAAGGCGCGGTTCGTCTTCGCGTTGCCGGCCGCCAGGCCGAGTTCGTTCACCGCAGCGTCCCAGGCGACGACCGCTGCCGCAGTGTCGGGCTCGTTCCTCGCGATGTTGCCGAGCGTCGTGCCGAGCGCCCAGTGCCAGGTCGGCACCTCCGGATGGTCCGCGAGGATCGCCTGCCACAACTTCGCGGACTCACGCCACACGACCAGCGCGTCGGCGTCGCGCTCGGCGACGTCGAAGCACCGCCCGAGGTTCGTGAGCGCGGCGCCCAGACTCGTGCGCACCGACTCGCGACGCGGGTCGGCCTCGTACAGAGAGCGAAGGATCGACACCGCCTCCTGGTGCGGAGGTGTCGCCTCACCGGGCCGATTGGCTTCGAACAAGCAGTTGCCGAGCTGGTCGAGACTGCGGGCGAGGCGCTCCTCCGCGCGGGCCCGATCACCGACGTGTTCGAGGCGACGCGCCAGCTCGACCGCCCGCTGCCGCTCTTCGATCGCTTCGGCCGACCGACCGTCGCGGAGCAACAACGTGCCGAGCTGGCTGCAGACGTGGAGTCGATCCTCGAGGTGCTGCTCGCCGCCGGCGGGGAGACCGGAGTCGAGGACGGCGGCGGCGGCACGCAGGAGCCGTTCGGCGGCGGCGTTCTCACCGCGATCGGTAAGCAGGATGCTCAGCGACAAGCTGGCCGAGGCGCGGCCACTCACCAGTTCGGCGACGCCTGGCTGCTCCTGGACGAGCCGGTCGAACATCGCGATCGCGTGCTCCTGCGACGTGGCGGCGGCCTTCTGGTCGCCGAGTTTGTGCTGCACCTTGCCGAGCTGGTGCCAGCAGCGCGCGAGCCGCGCGCGGGTCGCGGCGTCGTCGCCGCGACGTTCCAGCATCCGCTCGTAGAGCGCGATCGCATCGCTCATCAGCTCCTGCCGAACGGGATACGCACGCGGCACGTCGTCGAGCCGGCTCGACGCGACGCGCTCGAGCATGCGGTCCACGGCGTCCAGCGACAGCGCATTGCTGGCCTCGGCGAACCTGGCCTGGCGCACGCTGACGAAGGTGCCGGCGAGCAAAGCCACGAATGCAGCCGCCATCGCGGTCGCGGCGATCTTGTTCCGTGCGACGAGCTTCTTGAACGTCGCGAGCGCGCCGGTGTCGTACGCGCGCACGACCCTCTGCTCGATCCACGCGCGCAGATCGGCGGCGAGTTCGCCCATGTCGGCGTAGCGGTCCTCGGCGCGCCACGACATCGCACGGGCGCAGATCGCGGCCAGTTCGGGCGGCGCCGACGGCTCCACCGCGTCGAGCCGAGGCGGCGGGCCAGCGAGGATCTGCTGGATCACGACCTGCGACGAAGCACTCTCGTCGCCGTACGGCGGCGAGCCCGCGACGACGTGGTAGAGCATCGCGCCGGCGGCATAGACGTCGACGCGGGGCCCGAGCTGCGCCGTCTCGCCGCGCGCCTGCTCGGGCGGCATGTAGACCGGTGTGCCGACGACGTCGCCGTCGCGCGTCGCGAGCGGCGATCGCGGATCCTGCCGCGACAGCGCGGCGCGTTCGGAAGCGACGGCAGCGGGCGCCGGAGCGTCCGCTTCGGCGAGCACACGGGCGAGGCCCCAGTCCATCACGTAGGTCTCGCCGAAGCGGCCGACCATCACGTTGCTCGGCTTCAGGTCGCGGTGGATGACGCCCTGCGCATGCGCGAAGGCGACGGCTTCGCACACCTTCAGCAGCACGCCCAGCACGCGCTGCAGCGGCCAGGCGGCGTCGTCGTTCCGCATCGCGGCGACGATCTCGCGCAGCGTGCTGCCGGAGACCAGCGGCATCGTGAAGAAGACGCGCCCCTCGGCGTCGACGCCGAGGTCGTGCACGGTCGGGATGCCGGGGTGCTGCAACTGGCCGGTCACGCGCGCTTCGTCGAGGAAGCGGCTCAGCGCACGCGGATCGCTCGAACCCTTCGTGCTGCTTCCGTCCGCCGCACCGCGCAGGACCTTCATCGCGAGTTCGCGGCGAAGATGATGGTCGTAGACGCGGTACACGATGCCCATGCCGCCGCGGGCGATGCACTCGCCGACTTCGTAGCGTTCGCGGTTGACCTTCGGGCGCGTCGGTCCCAGCGCGTCTTCGAGTCGGCGCCAGTCCGCGTGCATGCGCCGCAGACGGTCCGCCGCGCGCGGGTGCTCACGACACAAAGGCTCGATGTCGTCGGCGCCGCCCTGCTCGAGGCTCTCGAGGAAGCGCGCGAAGATCTCGGCTGTGGCGGAGAGCTCGGGCTGTCGGTCACTCATGCGCACGTTCCCGGCGACGAACGGGTGGTATCGTAGCGCGCCCTCGGGCCGCGACCGACCGACGCCCGGCTCGGCGACCGCCTCTTTCCATGGACCAACCGAGCGAGAGCCTGATCTCGGCCGCCGCCGCCGGCGACCGCGCCGCGCTGGACGAACTGCTGCAGCGGCATCTGCCGAGCGTTCGCGCGTACCTGCGGCTGCGAATGGGACCGATGATCCGGGCCAACGAGGACAGCGCCGATCTCGTGCAGTCGGTGTGTCGCGAGATCCTCGGGCGCGCCGACTCCTTCGCCCACGGCGGCGAACAGGGCTTCCGCCGGTGGCTGTTCCGAACCGCGCAACGCAAGATCGCCGATCGCGCCGACTACTACCGCGCGGAGAAGCGGGCGGGAGGCCGCACCCACCTCGACATCGACGACGAGGCGGTCGCCGCGTGCTACCAGACGGTCTGCACCCCGAGCCGGGACGCCGGCGCACGCGAACACCTTCTGCGCGTCGAAGCCGCGTTCGACAAGCTCTCCGAGGAACAGCGCGAAGTCATCCTCGCGGTGCGCATGCTCGGGTCGTCCCACGCGGAGCTGGCCGAACGTCTCGGCAAGAACGAGGGCGCAGTGCGCGCGATGCTGTTCCGCGCCATGGCGCGCCTGACCGAACTGCTCGGCGACGACGACGGGTAGGTCCGAGGTCGGTCGCCGGTCACCGCGCAGGTTCGTCATCGCCGGATGCCGGCACGATGCCGGCATCGAACCATCGGTGAAGCATTCGTCGCGTTACGGCGATCGGCGCTTTCTCCGTCCGGGACCAGGCGTCAGTCCGAACCGCCGACCCGCGTTCGCAGCGCGTTGCTCAACGTCGCGCCGAACGCGTTCGCCGGCGGATCGAGGATCAGGAACTGCGAGTACCACACGGTGCCGATCGTCGACGGATCCGTGCCGATCACGATCGGCAGGCGCGCGATCCCCTGTGCGCTGGTGACGACGGCGAGCATCACCGACGGCTCCGTGCGCAGGATGCACCCCGGCGCGCCGATCGGCGCCAGATCCGCGGGCAACGGCGCGCCGGCCCACGACGTGTTCGAGAACCCGAAGAGGGCGATCGCGATCGCCGAGGTCGGCGTCGATTCGATCGCGTAGAGCACGGTCTCTTCGAGATCGGGCTGCCCCCCCACGGTCTGCACCGGCACGCCGGCCGAGCCCGCACACCCCGCGCCGCCGATCGGAGTGATCGTTCCGGCCGTGTAGTCGTCCCATGTGTCCATCCCGGCCTTCACGCGGTCCCAGACGAGTTCGAGCTCCGCGTTGCACATCGCGTTGCGGGCCGAGACGGGCTGGGCGCCGAACGCGTGGTCGAACACGCCGAACGTGAACTCCCTCGGCGCCAGCAGACCGTTGGGCGCTCGGAACGGCACCGACATCCAGCCGCCCTCGGAGTACGAGTAGAGCGTGCTGCCCTGCACCCAGACCGCGTCGCCGTGCTTGTAGGCGATCTTCAGCTTGCTCTTGAACACGTCGCGAGCCGTCGACGACATGCCGATCAGCGGCGCGTAGAGGTCGATCCGATCGTCGAGGTCCGACGTCCCCCACGTCGGGAACGCCAGGCTCTCCTGCATCAGGGCGTAGAACGTCGGTCGATGGTCGAAGGGACCGTTCGCCAGGTAGCCGTTCGCGACCTCTTCGTGCAGCGTCGACAGGTCACGCAGCGTCATCTCGTTGATCGGCGCCGGCCCGCCGCAGCCGATCGTGTAGTTGATGCTGGTGCTCGTCATCCCGAGCGCAGCAGCCGTCCCATCGATGAAGGAGACGCCGAACGTCTGCGAGATGGCCAGCGTCGCCATGTCGTCGTTGTTCGTCATCATCTGCGTCAGCGACGTGCCGTAGCTCTGACCCGAACCGGGCACGCCGCAAGACGTCGGCTTGTTGTGCAGCGTGCTCAACGATGCGGTGCCTTGCGCCACACGCCGCATCACGTGCACGTGGTAGAGCGTCTTCATCGTGTCCGCGGGCTCGAACACGGTGTCGGGCCGCATCTGGGCCATCACCGGTCCGTTCACCTGCTTCAGGAAGAAGCCGTACTGCCCGAGGCCGCCCGAGGCGGCGCCGTAGAACGCCTGCCGTGCGGTGTTCTCGAGCGGGTTGGCCTTGTCGAGCATCGCGATGCAGCACCTCGTGACCTGCAGCGGGAACGTGCCGACCGTGTACACCGAGACGTCCACCACGCGCCCGAGGTTCTGCTCGAGCAGCTGCTGGGCGGCGAAGGTCGACTGCTCGTAGTAGAACCAGTGCCCGAGCGCTTGCTGGTTGTCGATCAGGATCACGTCGTAGCTGTCGTCCGCGACTCGCTCGATGCCGTAGACGCGCGCGGCGTTCTGCGCGGCGAACTGGTTGAGCGCGGCCGACGACGACGCGTAGAGGTAGGCCCAGGGGCGATACTCGGATCCGGCGTTCGAGACCGCCACCGTCGCGAACCGGGTCTGACCGTTGTCGGCGTAACGCTTGAACGACGTTAGGCGGCCGTTCACGGCGGTGATGTTCGCATCGACCTGCGCGCTCGTCTGGTCGTACCACCACCACCAGCTCTTCGCGTCGGCACCGACGTTCGCGACGAGCACCGCGGCGAACCTGAGCCCGACGAGCGACGAATACGGCTGGAGATCGACGATCCGCATGCCCTGTGCCACCAGTGCCGACAGGTCCGCTGGTGTCGCTGCGCTGCGGTACGCCCACGTCTTCGCGTAGGTGCCGGTGTTCTTCACCATCGCGACCGCGAAGGAGAGAGGAAACGCCGACGTGACCTCGAGGTCGGTGAACCGCCAGCCGGCGCCCTGCAGCGTCAGGAGGTCGTTCTCCGTCTGGGCGGTGAGCCACTGTGACTCCACCGGCGTCGTGCGGTCGCGGTCGTCCTGGGCGGGCAGGAATGCCGCGAACGTCACGGCGAGGAGGAGAAGGAGGGTCTTCATGGTCGGGAGCGGGTCGGGGGAGGGCGACATGCCGTCCTGCCGATCCCCGCACCGGGCCGAGCGTGACGCAGCTTCTTCCGATCCCGCCGAGGCGCGGCACCAGCGGCGGCGAAGGCGCTGGGTAGCGCGACGAGCCCAGCACCGATTCCCGGGGATTGGCCCGGCTCGGCGCTCGGAAACGGCGCCCTGGGGGACCCTGGTCGGGTGTCGCCGAGGCGTGCCCCGACCGCACTTTCCCGAACTCCTCCAAGACATGCGCAATCCGACCCAACTCTGCGCCGCCGCGGCTCTCGCGTGCGGACTCGCGACCTCCCTCGCCGCCCAGAAGGTGAACGAAGTCGAGCCGAACGACACCGCCCCGGCCGCGATGCCGATCGTCGCCGGCCAGCACGTGGTCGCGAGCTACTCGTCCCTGGCCGACGAGGACTGGTACTCGTTCACCCTGGCTGTCCCCGGCCAGGTGCACGTGCACACCGTCGCGTCGGGCACGCTTTCGCTCGGTGTGAGCCGCGACAACCGCATCGCGATCTACGACGCGACCGGCACGGTGCGTCTCGCGTGGAACGACGGCGCCGTCGGCACGCTGGCCGACTGCGGCGTCACGCTGCCTGCGGGCAACTACACCGCGCGCGTCGGCATCAAGTCCGGCGCGGTCCCCGCGGGCTACGACCTCGACTTCTACGTGCTGCCGGCAGCGATCATCAACACCGGGGAGGCGCCGGAGCCGAACGACGCTGCGTCGCCGACGCCGTCGACCTTCACGCCGGGCGACACGATCGTCGGGGACCTCACGAGCGGCGACGAGGACTTCTGGATGTTCACGCTCGCGGTGCCGAGCATCGTGCAGGCGGTGAGCTGGGACGACGGCCCGGTGCCGCAGCTCGACAACATGGGGCTGCGCTTCTACGCGGGCAGCCCCGGGTCCTGGAGCCCGCTGTCCGCGAGCGATGCGACGAACTCGGCCAGCCATCGCGTCACGACGCTCTCGCACACCGGCATCCTCGCGCCCGGCACGTATGCGATCAGCGTTCGCGCGGGAAGCGCGGCCGTCGGAACGGCGCCGTGGGACTACGTGAAGACCGGCTTCTACTCGCTCCGCACGGCCGTGATCGAATGCCCCGTGACGCCCCCGCTGTCGGAGGCCCCCGAGCCGAACGACAACGTGCTCACGCCGGCGGGTGTGTTCGGCCTCGGCGCCACGCTGCAGGGCAACACCACGGGCAGCACCGGCAACGGCATCGACTGGTGGATGTTCGCGGTGGGCGGTCCGACCACGATCGGCGCGATGGCCGAAGGCGACCCGACCAACGGGACGCCGCTCGCGGGCTCGACGCTGCGCCTCTGGGACAGCACCGGCACGGTGTCGCTCGCATCGGCGAGCGGCGGCGCCACGACGCACGGCCGCCTCGTCTTCACGATCGAGCGGGCCGGCATCTACTTCCTGCAGATCGCGGGCGCGACGACCCTGACGACGGGTGACTACCTGCTGCGCACCGGCGGCTGCACGCCGCTCTACGTGAGCGCCACGACGCGCATGGAGCCGGCGTCTACCAACGCGTGCTTCGGCAGCAACGGCCAGCGGCCGCTGTTCGGCAACCTCTCCGGCGAGACCGCGGCGTTCGGCTCCACCTTCGTGACACGCCTCGAACGCGCGCTGCCGAGTTCGTTCGCGATCTACGTGCTCAGCGTCAACGCGATCCCGCCCTTCTCGCTCGGGCTCGGCGGCCCCGACTCGCTCGGCGTCCCCACCGACTGCGCGCTGCGGGTCGCACCGGACGTGCTGTTCGCCGGACTCACCGACGCGAGCGGCAACGGCGAGCTCACGCTGGTCTTCCCGTACGTCGTCGGCGACATCGGACTGAAGATCTACCAGCAGGCTGTCTGCTTCGACCCGACCCTGAACGCCTTCGGCTTCTCGGTGTCGAACGACGCGAGCTACGTGCTCGGCGACCGCCCCTTCTGACCCGACCGCTCGCCCGGCGAGCGCTCCGGCCACCTTGTGAGCCCCTTCGGCCCGCGCTCTGATTGCCGGCCCGAAGGGGCTCACGCATGTACACGAGATCACTCCTCCTCGCCTTCCTCCTCCTGCTGCTCGGCGGCTGCCTCGAGTTCGACTCGCAGGACGTGACGATCGTCTACGACGCGAAGGCGGACCGCATCGACGTCCACCTCGTCTACCGCGGCCTCTTCGTCGAATCGGGAAGCGGGTCGTCCGACAAGCCGATGCAGAAGGCGCTCGAGGACCTCGCGAAGGTGCGCGACCGCGGCGTCTTCTACCTCTGGAACAACTACCCGCTCAGCTTCGACCTCTCGGGCAGCCTGAAGGGACCGGCGCAGACGCTCGCCGCGCACGTCGACGTCGAGAACGGCGCGCTGTTCACGGACGAGAAGGGAGTGCTGTGCGGGCACCAGTTCGTCCGCATCCGCGAAGCCAGGGCGTTCGCTCAGAAGCTGAACACGATCCTCGAACTCGGCGCCCAGGTCGCGTTGAACGAGCCCGTCCGCGAAGGCAAGTCGACGCACACGTTCGACGACGACACGAAGGAGGCGCTGCGCGAATTCCTCCGGTCGGGGAGCCGCCTGCTGCAGATCGAACCGGGTCGCATCGAGTTGCGCGTGCCGTGTTCGGCAGCCGACCACGCGTGGATCAAGCAGCATCTCGGGAAGACCCTCCTCGACGACGCGGCCCGTGAGATCGTGCGCCGCACCGTGGTCGACAAGCGCCGCGCTGCGAACGAAGACCCCATGGACACGACCGCGGATCCGAAGTCGGCCACGATCGAAGGGACCAGGCTGAGGGAGACCGTGCACGAAGCAGCGTCGCTGCGCTTTCTCCAGGACAACGAGTGGTCGCTCGCACGCGAAGAGGATCTGACACGCGTCGCTCTCGGGGTGAAGGGCGCCGACCGCCTCGTCCTCCGCAAGGCCAGCGACGGCCTCTACCACGACGCGCTGCTGACGGAACTGCGCGCCAAGGGCGAGAAGGTCGAGGAGAAGCTCGGCGACGCCGAACTCGAACGGCGCTTCGCCGCGTTCCGCACCCGCGACGCGGTCCTGCCCCCGGCGCTCGCTTCGCTGCGGACCGCGGGCAAGCCCGAGCAGGCCGTCGAAGCAGCGGAGAAGAAGTGACTCAGGCGCCGCGGTCGCGCAGCCGGAGCTGACCGCACGCCGCCTGCGCGTCGGGCCCCGACGAATCGCGGATCGTGGCGAGCACGCCGCGCGCCTTCAGCCCGCGCACGATCTGCACGATCCGGTCGCGCGGCGGCGCCTCGAACGGCAGCCCGGCGACGCGGTTGTAGACGATGAAGTTCACGTAGCCGCGCACGCCCTGCAGCAGCGAGCAGAGCTGGTCCATGTCGGTGTCGCCGTCGTTGATGCCGGCGAGCAGCGTCCACTCGAACTGCACCGGCGTGCCGACGTCGCGGCCGTAGGCGTCGGCCGCAGCCACGATGTCGGCCAGCGGATCCTTGTGCGCGCGGGGCAGCAGTTCGCGACGTCGCGCGTCGTCGGCCAGATGCAGCGACAGCGCGAGGCACGGTCGCACTGCGAAGGTGCGCATGCGCTCGAGCGGCTTCACGCCGCCGACGGTCGAGAACGTCTGCCGCCGCGGCGAGATCAGCACTTCGTCGCGGATGCGCGCGACGGCGCCCATCACGTTGTCGAGGTTGTGCGACGGCTCGCCCATCCCCATGAACACGATGCGGTCGATTCGCATCACGCGCCGGCTGTGCACGACCTGCTCGACGATCTCGTCGGTGGTCAGGTTGCGTTCGACGCCGAACAGTCCCGACGCGCAGAAGCGACACCCGACCGCACAACCCACCTGCGTCGACACGCAGCAGGCGCCGACGGGCATCGCAACGCTCTCGATCTTCTTGCCGTCCTGCAGACCGACGAGCAGCTTCACCGTGCCGTCGTCCGATCGCACCTGCTCGAGCACGCGCGTGGACAGTCCCGTGGCGAGCCAGTGCTCGAGCGCCACGGATTCGCTCGGCGACAGCCGCAGACCTTGCCGGTCGAACTCGAACTCGTTCGGCGTGCGGCCCGATGCGACGATGCGCCGCGCGAGCAGCGCCTTCGGCGCGGGCAGCACCGCCGCGAGCCCGGACAACCCGGTGTTCGCGACGGCCGTCGGAGTCGGTTCATCCATGCGCAGACGAGACGCATCGATCGGCTCGACGGGTGAACTCCCAACGAGACGGCGCAGCGGGGCTGGGTGCGGCGTTTCGCTCATGACGTTGCCCCGCGTTGCGACGGCTCCCGGTGAATCCTGAGCATTGGCGTCCCGCAGGGGCGCAAATGCTCAGAGCGCGCCCTTCGCGGCGAGAGCGGACGCGACCATCTTCTCGAGTTCCTCGTGCGCCTTGTCGCCACCGCCGACGACGTTCCCCACGACCTTGCCGTCGCGCCCGATGACGAACACCGTCGGGATGCCGGTCACGCCGAACGCATCCTTCGCGACGCTCGCGTCGGTGAACACGACGGGATAGTTGAGCTTGAAGGCGGCGACGAAGTTCTCGTTCACCTTCAGCTCGTCGGCCTCGCTCAGCTTCTTCGCCGGATCGCGGTCGCCGACCGATTTGCCGCCGTGCGGCAGCTTGCTGTCGGCGGTGAAGTCCATGCCGTAGCCGTAGTAGCGCGTCACGCCGACGACCTGCAGGCCTTCGGCCGCGTGCTTCTCCTGCATCTCGACGAGACCGGGGATCACGGCCCGGCACGGCGGGCACCACGTCGCCCAGAAGTCGACGAGCACGACCTTGCCCTTCGTGCCCGCGAAGCTCCAGTCGGCGGCGCCGTTCAGCACCTTGTTCGCGGGGATCGCGGGCATCGCCTTGCCGGTCAGGCCCGTGCGCGTGTCGTCGGCTTTGAACTGCGACTGCAGGCCTTCGAACATCTTCTTGGTCGGCTCCGACAGCTTGTCGGCCTTCACCTGCGACAGGATCTCGCGCGCGGCGGCCTCGTCCTGCCCCATCGCGAGCTGCGCGGCCATCACGCGCCCCTCGTGCCCGTTCTCCGTGTCGGGCTTCGTCGCGAGGAACGCCTTCAGCGTCGCGGCTCCCGTGTCGCGCTCCCCGGCGAGCATCTCGAGCCGGGCGCGGTAGTAGAGGTTGTCGCCTTCACCGAGCATCGACGCGTTCGCGGCGATCGAGTCCTTCACGGACTTCTGGAACGCTTCGACCTTGGCCTTCTCGGGGCGACCGCCGGCCCGCAGTTCCTTCTGCGCGGCGACGGCCTTGTCGAACAGCTCCTTCGCCGTCTCCTGCGCGGAGAGGCCGGACAGCAACAGGGACAACACGACTACGGAAGCGATGCGCATTGGGGGCTCCTGGGAAAGTGGCCTCCGTTCGGCGGCGGCCGGCCGGGCAGCATACGGCGCGGCTGCCGGCCCGGAAGGCTGCACGCGCAGCGTGGACTTCCGCCGCGGCCCGACGCAAGCTCGCGGGCATGCCTCCACGCCGCATCGCTCTTCCCGCGCTCCTCGCCCTCGCGGCTGCGTGCCAGTCGACGCCCCGTTCGCTGACCGACGCCGACCGGGCGACGATCCGCTCGCTCGAAGACTCGTTCGCCATGCTCGCCGGCAAGGGCGCCTTCACGGCCCTCGTCGATCTCTACTACACCGACGACGCGATCCTGCTCGCCCCCAACGCGCCGGCGGCCGTCGGCCATGCCGCCATCGAAGCCGCGCTGCGCACGTTCCCGCCCATCGCGTCGTTCTCGCTGAAGTCGCACGACATCGAAGGCGAAGGCGATCTCGCCGTCTCGTACGGCACTTATTCGCTGTCGATGAACGTGCCCGGCGCACCCGGCCCGGTGAACGACGAGGGCAAGAGCCTCGTCGTCTACAAGCGGCAGCCGAGCGGCGGATGGAAGGCGTGGCGCGACATCTTCAATTCGTCACTGCCGCCGATGGGCGGCGGCGGCAAGCCGTGACGTCGGGCGCGCGCAGCGACGACCTCACCAGCCCTTCGCGAGACGCAGCGTAGTGATGTGGGCGACGTGGTGGCTGCCGTGCCACGCATAGAGTGCGACCAGATCGTCGAGCGTCATCACGCCGCGCTCGCTGTGCACGCAGGTCCGCGTGAACGCCTTCTCGGGCAACGAACGCAGGCAGTGCACCCAGCGGTCGTGGATCGACTGCACGAGGAGCAGCGACGAGCCGATCGGGCCGTTCGCGTCGGCGAGCTGCGCCCACGCCGCCTCGTCGTACGCCTTGATCGGCGGCGGCGCCTTCTCCGTGATCGTCAGCTTGTGACGGACGTACGCGTTGACGTGGCTGTCGGCGACGTGGTGCACGACCTGGCGCAGCGTCCATCCGCCAGGGCGATACGGCGTGTCGAGCTGCGCCGCGTCGAGTCCCCGCACGGCGTCGTGGAGGGCCGCCGGCACACCGGCGATGCGGGAGATCGCCGCGGCGCGTGCCGCGGGCTCGAGCCGCGCGGGCAGGTCGATCTTGCCGATCGGATAGCGGAGGTCGACGGAACGCGCGGAGGACGTAGTGGTCACGGCGGCATCCTAACGACGCTTCGGAAACGAAGCGCAACGATAGAGTCCGGCCATGTCCGCGCCCGCCGCGACCGCACGTTCTCCGCTGCTGCCCGTTCTCGGCGTGTGGTGTGCAGCGTTCGCGGCGTGGTCGTTCGCCGGCGCCGGCGACCGCGCGACGTGGGCCTTCGAAGTGGTGCCGCTCGCCCTCGTGCTCGCGGTGTTCGCGGTTCGGTCGCGGGTGTTCCGCTTCACGGACCTCGCGTACGTCCTGCTCACGCTGTTCTTCGTGATCCAGTGCGTCGGCGGTCGCTACACGTTCGCCGAGGTGCCGTTCCCCGCTGCGGTCACCGAATGGCTCGGACTCGCGCGCAACCCGACCGACCGCATCGGCCACTTCTTCCAGGGCTTCGTCCCCGCGATCGTGCTGCGTGAATGGCTCGTCCGCCGGCGCGGACTGCCGAGCGGCGCGACGTTGTTCTGGATCGTGACGGCATGCTGCCTCGCGTTCAGTGCCGCGTACGAACTGCTCGAGATGGCGGTCGTGCTGGTCTGGTATCCGCAGGCCGGGCCCGAGTGGCTCGGTCACCAGGGCGACCCGTGGGACGCGCAGTGGGACATGACGATGGCGTTGTCCGGCGCGGTGCTCGCGCAACTGCTGCTCGTGCGAATGCACGACCGTGCGATCGCGCGGCGAACGGCCAACGCCTGATCCGCGGCGCTCAGCCCTTCGCGGCGTCGGACTTCGCGGGCTCGACGACCGCGAGCACCGCACCCTGATCGACGGTGCCGCCCTTCTTCGCGGCGACCGACTGCACGACGCCCGCGACACCCGCGACCAGCTTGTGCTCCATCTTCATCGCCGACACGACGACGAGCGTCTGGTCCGCCGCGACCGCGTCGCCTGGCTTGCACAGCACGTCCAGAACGGTGCCCGTCATCGGTGCTCGCACGGTTCCGTCCGCGCCGCCGCCGCCGGCACCGCCCTTCCGGCCCGCGGGCGACGCGAGCGTGTGCGTGCGGCCGTTGACGCGCACCATGAACTCCTTGCCCGCCGCCGCACCGTACGCGACGAACGAACGGTCGAACTCTTCGCCGACGGGCGCGAGCCGCACACCCCCGTCGCCGAGTGCGTGCGCGCGGTACTCGTAGGTCCTGTCGCCGACCCGGACGCGCCAGCGATCGCCGTCGATGCGCTCCGCACTGACCGCGACCGGCTTGCCGTCGCGCACGTACTCCTTGTTCGTCTTCACGACGCACCTCCGAAGACGCGGAAGCCCTGCAGGTCCTGCCACACCGCGGTGCTCCCGGCCCCGGCACTCGCACCACCGCCGCCTCCGCTGCCCGCCGTGCTCGAGCCGGCACCGCGCGGCGCGATCGCCTGGCACAGCACAGCGGCGGCCAGCGCCAGGTCCTCCGGCGGTTCCTTCGGACCCTCCGCGAGCTCGGGCCGCATCTTCAGCATGTCGGTGCGCAGCCGCGCGCTGCGGAAGGCGGTGTCGTCGACGATGCGTCGCAGGAAGTCGACGTTCGTCGGGATGCCGAGGTACGCCGTGTCGCGCAGGGCCTGACTGAGGCGCGCGCACGCCGTCGCGCGGTCCGGCGCCCACACGATGAGCTTCGCGAGCATCGAGTCGTAGTAGGGCGGCACGTCCCAGCCGGTGTAGACGCCGCTGTCGACCCGGATGCCCGGACCCTCCGCCTCGCGCACGAGCCGCAGCAGGCCAGCCGCCGGGATGTAGCCGTTCTCCGGCGATTCGGCGCAGATGCGCGCTTCGATCGAATGACCGCGCGGCCGCAGGTCCTTGCCGGCGAGCAGTTGCTCGAGCTTGCCGCCCGCCGCGACGTGCACCTGGAGATGCACGAGATCGACGCCGGTGACGAGTTCGGTCACAGGGTGTTCGACCTGCAACCGCGTGTTCACTTCGAGGAAGTAGAAGTTGCCCTGCGGGTCGAGCAGGAACTCGGCGGTCCCGGCGTTGTCGTAACCGACGCGTCGCGCAAGCGAGACCGCGGCGTCGCCCATGCGCTTCCGCAACGCCTCGTCGACGACGGCCGAAGGCGCTTCTTCGAGCACCTTCGGGTGGCGGCGCTGCACCGAACACTCGCGCTCGTGCAGCGACACGACGTTGCCGTGCTTGTCGCCGATCAGCTGGATCTCGATGTGCCGCGCGGGGAACACCGCGCGCTCGAGGATCATCCGGTCGTCGCCGAACGACGCCTTCGCCTCGCGCCGACCCGCGGCGAGCGCTTCGGCGAGATCCTGTTCGCGTTCGACGAGGCGCATCCCGCGGCCGCCGCCGCCGGCACTCGCCTTCACCATCACGGGCATGCCGATCTTCTTCGCGACCTCGATGAGTCCCGCGTCGCCGAGATCCTGTTCGGTGCCGGGGATCACCGGCACGCCGGCGGCGATCGCCTCCTCGCGCGCGGCCTTCTTGCCGCCGAGGCGGTCCATCGCCTCGGGCTTCGGCCCGACGAAGACCAGCCCCGCGTCGCGCACGGCGCGCGCGAACGCCGCGTTCTCGCTCAGGAATCCGTAGCCCGGATGGATCGCCTCGGCACCGCTCTTCTTCGCGGCGGCGAGGATCTTGCCGATGTCCAGGTAGCTCTCTGCCGCGGTGTTGCCGCCGAGCGCGATCGCGTGGTCGCTCGCCAGCACGTGTGCGCAGCGTGCATCGATGTCGCTGTGCACGGCGACCGACTCGATGCCGATCTCGCGCAATCCGCGCGCGATGCGGACGGCGATCTCGCCGCGGTTGGCGATCAGGAGGCGCCGGAACGGTGGATTCGTGGCCATCGGGGGCGCGCACGATACCGACCCCGGGGGCTCTCTCCAAAAGAACGCCCCCGCTAGGCTACCGCGTCATGAAGAAGGCCCCCGCTGCGGTGCTCCCGCTCGCCATGCTCGCAGCTGCTGCCACTGGGCAAACGACCCATCTCGTCGGCCCAGGTGGACTCACGAGCGTTGGCGTTGCACTGAGTCTGGCGTCCGCCGGAGACGTGATCCTGGTCCAGCCGGGGTCCTACCCGGCGATCAATGTGAGCATCGGTGTCGTGATCCGGGGCACGGGTGCCGGCGTGGTGGTCCAATCGATCACGGCCAACGTCCCGAGCGGTCAGGTTCTGCATGTCAGCGACATCGACGTCGCATTGAACGTGGTTGCGAGTGTCGCGATCTACGGTGGGCGTGCCGAACTGGACCACTGCAGGATGCAAGGCCCGTGCGCCGTGTCGGCCAGTGACGTGCGATTCCAGTCCTGCAGCGCAGCAGGATTCTCGTTCTTCGGTCTCGCGAAGCCCGGCCTCCTGGCGACCGGTGCGAACGTGACCGCGATCGACAGCAGATTCACCGGCGCCATCGGCTCGGCCCAAGCGGCCTGGAGTTCCACGGTGGGGATGCAACTGCAGGACTCGACGTTGCTCGGCAGTCATCTCGAGGTGCGAGGCGGCGGCGGGTACGGCGGCGGTGGGTCCTGGGCGCCGCAACCCGCCGTGATGTTGACCAACGGCACCCTGTGGCTCTGCGACTGCCTCCTTGCAGGCGGCGCGGACTTGGGCGGCGGGGGTGCAGCATGCCCACTCAGCGTTCAAGGCGCGCAACCCGCCCGGCTCGCTCGCTGCACGCTTCAGCCGAACTGCGGCTCCACCATTCCGAACGGCCCGCTGCTCGGCGTCCACCAACCAGGTCCATTGCAGAGCCCCGGCCCGGTCACACTCGAGTTCAACACCGAGCCGAGCGGTGTCGTCGCGGTCTACTTCGCGACCGGCATCGGCAACCTCACGATCGCCGGCCTCGAGCAGCCGATCCTGCTCGACGTCACCTCGACCTTCCATCTCGAGACGATGTTCGCCGACGCAACCGGCTTCGCGTCCCGGGCCTGGAACGTGCCGCCCGGACTCACGAACTGGACGTTCTTCTTCCAGGCCGTCGGCACCGCACCGGCGCCGTACCTGTTGCAGCTGAGTCCGGTCGCCGGCGGCGTCGTGCGGTAGGAGCGACCGACCGGCGCGATATCGCCTCGCGTAATCCGCGCACGACGGCAGACATCGGACTCACCCTGGGTGACCAGGAGCCAGCCTCAGCGCCCCCGTGCTCGACCAGCCGCCTCCCGGCCACGGCTCGCGCACTACGTGCGGGACGCTATGCTTCGGCCATGAACCGGGACGCCATGGGGTGGTGTCGTCGGTCTGCTGGGGACCACGGGCGTCGCGCAGACGACGCATCTGGTCGGCATCGGAGGCTTCCCGCAGATCATCAACGCTCTCGCGATCGCCGCACCGCGTGACGTGATCCTCGTGCAACCGGGCAACTCCCCGTATGCCGGGTTCACGGCGACGATCGGGGTGACGATCCGCGGTACCGGCATCGGCGCGAACATCGCGTCCATCGTGGGGTCCCCGGCGAGCGGGCAGGCGCTGCACCTGTCGAACCTCACGATCGAGACATCGGCCAGCTTCCTCAACGGCACCGTCACGCTCGACAACTGCCTTCTCCGGCGCGGATGTTCGGTCACACAGACGACGATGTTCGTGCAATCGTCGACGATTTCGGGGGCAGTCCAACAGCCCGGCGGCGGCCTGACCGCCACGAACTCCACGATCACCGCGGTCGACAGCGCGTTCGTCGGTCGCCCACACGCCTTCGTCATCAATCCCGCCCCGAACGACTTCGCCACGCCCGGCATCAGTCTGACCGCGTCGAGTCTCTACGGAAGTCACCTGACCATTCGAGGCGGCGACGGAATCTCGATGGTCGGCCTCGGGAGGTGGCACTCACCGGCGGATCGGCGTGGATCAGCGATTCGACGCTGCAGGGGGGCTTCATCGGCGGGTTCACCGGCTACATGTGCCCGGTCGGCTCGGGACAGGGCCGATTCTCGCGCTGCACGTTCCCCGCAATGCCCGCGTTCTGCTCGATGAGCCAGCCTACGACCGGCCCGATGCTCGGCGTGTCGCAAACGACCGCGTTGCAGAGCCCTGGCCCGCTGACGCTCGCGTTCCAGACGGACCCGAACGGGTTGGTGGGCGTGTTCGTATCGACCAACCTCGCCGTGACCGCGGTGCCCGGCCTCGAGCAACCCGTCCTGCTCGGTACCACGACGCTGATCCCGCTCTCGACGTTGATCGCCGACGGCGTCGGCGCCGCGACGGGAACCTGGAACGTGCCGCCCGGCCTCACGAACTGGACGTTCTTCTTCCAGGCCGTCGGTACGGCGCCGGCGCCGTACCTGCTGCAGATGAGTCCGGTCACCGGCGGCGTCGTGCGCTGAGTCTCCGGAACCACGGATTGCGCGGTCGGATCGAAGGGGATTCTTGTTGGTGCTCCCGGTCGCGACCGAACCTGCGCGGCGCGTAGCATGGCGGCCCTTGGACCCCGCCCCCTTCGTATCGAACGAGCCCGAGGTCCGCTTCCTCTCCAAGTTCGCGGTCTTCGGCCTCCTGCTCGTCCGCGCGCTGTTGTTCGCCCTCGGGCTCGCTGCCATCACCGCGGGCATCTACACGACGCTCAACCCGATGCTCCTGTACTCGCGCCCCGAAGACGTACCGCCGTTCGGTGACATCGTCGCGCGGCAGGTGACGTTCGTCTGCGCCGGGTTGCCGCTCGCGTTGCCGATCGCGTGGACGTTCGGTCGCCGCCGCAACGTGGTCCGCGCACTCCTGCTGCTGCTCGTGGTCGGGCCGATGTGCTTCGAACAGGACCCGCTGAGCTTCCTGATCCGCGCCTTCGCGTGCTTCGTCGGATTCGCGGTGATCCTGGTGTGGCGAACGCTCTGGCAACTGCGGACGGAGTGACACGATGCTCGCCTCCGCCGTTCGGTCCTGCGTCGCCGTAGTACTCACGAACGCCGCAGTCGCCCAGTGCCCGCCGGGCGCGCCGATGCCGCTCGACGTCGCGATCGAGACCGCTGCACCGGGTGAAGGACCTGCGCGCCTGCGTTGGGACGCCGGCCGCAGCGCGCTCGCGAAGGACGACTTCGCCGCTGCGCGCGGACACCTGCAGGCAGCACTGGAGTTCCATCCTTCGTCCGCACCGATCCTGTTCGACCTGATGCTCGCGAGCCGCGACGACGCGGACCTTCTCGCCATGGCCGTCGACCGCTTCGTGCGCGCGTCCGCGAACGCACAGGGGCGCGTCACGCTCGACGCGACGCAGAAGAAGGCCGTAGCGGCGGTCCCGGGTCTCGAAGCGCAGATCGAGCTGGCGAAGACACTCGTGCAGGCGCGGGCGGCGGCGATCGCGGACCTCGCCCGCTTCGTCGAACGCAACAAGCCGTCCGGCCCTCGCAACGCGGCGAAGGCGCTGCTCGTGCGGTGGGCCGCCGACGGGATCCTCACCGCCGGGCGCGGCGCTCCCGGTGTCGTCGGCGGCGTCGCGCTCGCGGTCGACACCGCGCAAGGTGCGTTCGCTGCGGACCACGACGTCGTGCTGCAGGCTCTCGCGCGACTCATGCGACAGAAGCCCGCGCCTGCCGCGAAGGGCGCGCCCGGCACCGGACCCGCCGTCGACCCGGCCGCGGTGCAGGACCGCGCGCTGCGCGCCGCGCGCATCGTCACCGGCCTCGACGCACAGTCGCACTTCAAGGATCTGAAGGGCCCGCCACCGGTGGACGTCGGCAAGCTCGCGGACGAAGCGCAACGCCTGCTCGACACACACTTCGCGGCGTTCGGCAAGGGCCGCGTGTGGACGGTCACCGAACTCGAGAAGCTCACGCCCGCCGAGGCCGCCGCGTTCACGCTGACGCACACCTCGTGGCGCGATCCCGGCGTCGCGACGAGCCCGAACGGCCGCTATCGCATCGAGACGACGTGCGGGCACGGCACGCTGCTCGATGCAGCGCGCAGCGTCGAGAAGCACCACGCGCGCCTCGTGTCGCACTACGGCGTCGATCCGTTCGAGCAACGCCAGGGCATCGTGCGAATCGTGCCCGAGCACGGCGACCTCGAAGCGGCAGGAGTGCCCTATTGGTGGGCCGGCGGCTTCCAGGCGGGCGACGTGACGACGATCCGCTTCGCGTGGAGCAACGTCGCCGCGCTCGGGCGCACGCTCACCCACGAACTGACGCACCGCTTCGACGGCACGCTGCGCCCCTTCCTCGGCGGCTGGTACGGCGAAGGGCACGCCGAGTGGACGGGCAAGAACTACCAGAAGATCGACGACGCCGCGTTCTTCGAGAACACGCTCGAAGTCTTCACCGTCGCGATGGCCTGCTACAAGGGCTACGGGGGCGACGAGAAGTTCGGCCAACTGCTCACGGGCACGATCGCCGACTACCGCGACAACTACGTCGCCGGCTACTCGCTCTACTCGTTCCTCCGGTCGTTCCCGCCCGGCGCACCGCGCTACCGCGACGCACTGCCTGCCTTCGAACGGAACGCGCGCGCCGGCCAGAAGGACCCGATCGCCTACTTCACGAAGACGTTCTGCGACGGCAAGCAGGGCCGGCCCGCCGCGTTCGCGGACCTGGTGACCGACTGGAACACGTTCCTCCGCGGCTGCTACGACTGGAACCAGGACAAGCGCAAGGGCAACGAGTGGGTCGCGAAGTACCGCGGCTCCGCCGGCCACGAAGCGAAGCCGCTCGAACTCGATCCGCCGACCTGGTCGTGGGCCCGTCACCGCGCCGAACCATGGTTCGGCCAGGATCACGCCGCCGCCGCCACGCTGCTGCTGCACGAAGCGGGCGACTTCGACGGCGCGGTCGCCGCAGGCGTGTGGTCGCTCGTCGTCGACGGCTGGCGGCTCGAGACCAGTCGCGCCTTGCTCTCGGCGCTGGTCGCGACGAAGGCGAACGACGCCGCGGCTGCCTTCGCATCGCTCGCCCGGCGGCGGTTCACGACGCTCGACGCGCCGCCCTCGACGCCGACAGCTTGCCCGAAGGCGGTCACCGCGCTCATCGACGCCTTGACCGCGCGCGTGGCGACGCTCGACGCAGCAGGCACTCCGGCCGCGGCCGCGGCGTGCACCGCCGAACGCGACGACCTCGCGCGCCTGTGCGGCTTGCCACCGCTGCCGACGCGCGAGCGGCGGTCGATCCCGACACCGGCGCGACACGTCGGCGACCACGGCTTCACGGAGAGCGACCTCACCGACTACCAGGAGCGGCGGCAGAAGGGCCTCTGGTACGCGACCGCCGAGGGCGACCTGCACGTCGGCCGCGAACGTCCGCGCGACGGCACCGGCACTCTCGACCGCGAGGCCCACGACCTCGACGCCTTCGTGCACACCGTCGCTTGGCAACGTCCCGGCCGCTACGTGCTGCGAGGCCGCGTGCACTTCACGACGTCGTTCGTGGAGGGCTGCATCGTGTTCGGCCACCAGCGCGCCGATCGCGACCTGCGCCTCCACTTCTCGGCCGGCGATCGCTCGTACGCGATCGGCAAGTCGGAGACGCGCCAGAACGACGACGTTCTGGCACTGCGGCTCACCGGACTCTGGGAACGCGACGGACGGATGCCCGGCACTCGGGTGGAGCGCGCTCTCGATCTCGCGAAGGACCACACGTGGTTCGACTACGAAGTGCGGATCGACGGCCCGCGTGTCACCGTGCTGATCGACGGCGAAGAGTCGATCGACTATGCGATGCACGACGGCGCGCCGATCGAAGGCAACTTCGGGTTCGCGATGAGCGCCGGCGCGATCCGGGTCCAGCAGCCGACGGTGCAGCGACTCGACGACGGCACCGGTTCCGTGCGGGGTCTCGATCTCGCGCGACAGCCGAGCGGCACGCTCGACGACCTGCTCCGCCTGCCGGTGAGCGGCGTCCCGGCCGGACCGAACGGCACGTTCGTGGTGTGGGTGCCGAAGCAGGCCGACGAGAACGCGTCGCCGATCGCGTCCTTGTCACGCGCCATGCCGATCGTCGACGCGATCCGCGGTGCCGCACACGACTACCCACAGAACTGGGTCGTCGCGGTGCCGCGCACGATTTCCGCGGCCGACCGATCGACGGCGTCCCGCACGGTGCAAGCGAAGGACGGTCCGCCGCCACCGTTCGTCGACCACGACGTCGGGGCACCGTTCACCGGCGCGTACCCGTGGATCCTCTTCGTCGACGGCCTCGGACTGCTGCGCGCCGCTTCGCCCATCGACGATCCGGGGATCGAGACCCGCGTGAAGCGCTGGTCCCGCATGTTCCGCGGCCGCTGATGGCGCGCGGCAGGCTTTGTCGACGTGGCAGTGGACGAATGGCGGCCGGGGCGCGACTGTTCCCGGCACCGGAACGGGAGCGACTCCTGACCCGGTTTCACGTCATACCCATCGACTCGAAATGAGCGCCGACAGCCCGAAGAAGAAGAAGCCGAATCCCGCCCTGATGAAGCCGGTGACTCCGGATGCGGTCCTGGCCGCAGTCGTCGGCGACAAGCCGATGCCGCGCAGCGAGATCACGAAGAAGCTGTGGGACTACATCAAGAAGCACGGCCTGCAGGACGCCAAGGTGAAGACCGACATCAACGCCGACGACGCGCTGAAGGCGGTGTTCGGCGGGAAGAGCAAGGTCACGATGTTCGAGATGACCAAGCTGGTGTCGGCCCACATCAAGGCCTGACGCCGCTCAGCGCTCGTTCTCACCGAGCGCCGGCATCTCCGGCGGGCGCAATCGCCGCCGCCGTTCCGTCAGCGACTCGAGGAAGGCCCGCAGATCGGCCTTCTCGTCGGACGACAGCCCGAGCTCGCGCAGCAGCGGGGACTTCGTCGGAAACAGCGGGTCGCTCGCCTGTTCCGGCTTGCGCTTCAGCGTCGCCATCCCCGCCGAGTACATGTTGATCACGCCGGCGAGGTCGAAGAGCCCGTTGTGCATGTACGGCGCGTTGCGCACGACGTTGCGCAGCGAAGGGGTCTTGAAGCGGCCGACGTCCGCCGCGTCCTTCGTCACCGAGTAGCGCCCGAGGTCCTGCAGCTTCCGCCCGTAGAAGGAGAGCCCGAGGTCGTGGAAGCCGCCGTCGGACAAGAGCGGTCCGTGGTGGCAGTTCGCGCAGCGCGCCTTCGTGCGGAACAGGTGCAGCCCGCGCACCGCCGCGTCGGACAGCGCCTCGCGGTCGCCGCCGAGGAAGCGATCGAAGTCGCTCGAGCCGTCGCTGGTGATCGTTCGTTCGAAGTCCGCGATCGCGATCAGCGTGCGCTCGAGGTTCGGCTCCGGATCGCCGAACGCCGCGGCGAAGCGCTCGCGGTAGCCGGCGCTGCGCTGCAGCGTCGCGACGACGTGCTCGGCGCTGGAGTGCATCTCGCTCTGGTTCTGGAAGACCGCGAGCGCCTGGTCCTCGAGACTCTTCGCGCGTCCGTCCCAGAAGAAGTGCGTGCCGAACGCCGCATTCAGGATCGACGGTGCATTGCGCGCGAGCGGCTGGAAGCCGTGCCCGAAGCTGGTGGCGCGCCCGTCGCCCCAGCCGAGTTCGGCGTCGTGGCACGAGGCGCACGCCATCTGGCCCGGGCCGGACAGGCGGGCGTCGAAGAACAATGTCTGGCCGAGATCCACGCGCGCCTTGGCCCTCGGGTCCGAGGGTGGTGCGGGACGTTCGAGGCGGCCGAGTTCGACGAAGGAGACGCCCGGGTCGATGGTCGCGGCCGGCCAGGCCGCGGACGGCCGGGAATACGCCGCGCGCAACCCACCGGTGGCGTCGCTCACGAGCGGCGGCGGCGTGCTGCAAGCCGCGACCGCGAGCAGCACCGATGCGAACGAGGTGACCACGCGGCGATCCATGCGCGCGCAGGCTATCCCTCGGGCGGCACCCCGCACGATTTCCCCGACCGCACGGCACCCGCGGCAAACTTCCAACGTCCGACGGACACCTCGGTCCCCGTCCCCACCGCTCCCCCGCGCGGCCGTGCCCTCCGGTCGGCGCCTACGCATCATGGCCCACGCCGTCACGACGTCGTTTGCTCTCGTTTCGTTGCTCGTCCTGCCGCCCATCGCCTCGGCGCAGAGCCCCGCATCGAAGGGCCCCGCGCCAAAGGGCGAGTCCCCGGCGCAGAACCAGCTGGCGACCTTCTATCAGAGCGCGCCGTGGCAGGAGTTCCTCGCGCAGGACGGCGGCGCCTGGACCGTCGAGTGGTGCCCCGCGACCGGCACCCCGCGCGCAATCTGGGGCAGCGGCATCGCACTGGCCGACTGGCGGGCGAACACGATCGAAGAAGCGCGCCGCCATGCCCACCAGCTGATGCGCGACCGCACCGACGTGCTGCGACTCGGCGACTCGGAGTTCCGCGAAGTGATCGGCAGCCGCATGGGTCGCACGTGGTCCTTCGTCTTCGACCAGTACTTCCGCGGCGTGCCCGTGATCGGCGGTCGTGTCGACGTGCGCGTCAACATGCGCGGACGGGTGCCGATGTTCGGCAGCACGGCGTGGCAACTGCCCGCCGACTTCGCCGTCACGCCGGCCATCGCCGAAGAGACCGCGGTCGCCGTCGCATGGCAATCGCTCGCGCTGGTGCCGACCGGCGTGCCGCAACCCGCGAACGTCGCTGCCCCGCGCCTCGTGATCTGGGGCGACGTGCACAGCGCACAGCCCGAAACGCCGCGGCTCGCGTGGGAGATCGCGATCAGCAACGTCGACCGCGACGGCCAGGGTCCGATCGGGCGCTGCTACATCGATGCGCAGACGACCGCGATGCTCGGCTTCCGGAGCGACAAGCACGAGTGCGGCCTCGCCGACTGCCCGCTGCGCATCCGCCCGGCGCCCGATTCGGTCGTGCTTCCCGTTCTCACGACCGTGACCGTGAAAGGCTGGACCCGCACCGGCCTCGACGGCTTCAGCGCACTCGTCAACGTGCCACTGCCGGGGCTCGAGTTGTCCGTGCCAGGCATCGGCACGGTGATCACCGACCAGAACGGTCAGTTCACGATCAACATCGCTTCGCCGGTCTCGATCACGGTCGGTGCACTGAACGGCCGCCACCACGCCGCGATGTCGGGCGGCAACGCGCCGGGCGGCTCGTTCACCGTGAATCCCGGCGTCGCGACGACGATCCAGCTGCTGACGTCCGGTGCGTCGGCGGAGGAGGCAGCGCACACGACCGTGTCGTGGTGGACGGACAAGACGAACGAGTTCGCTCGGTCGATCCTCGGCAACAGCGCGCAGCTCGCGACGGCGGACAACGTGGTGCCCACGGTGAACATCGCCAACACGTGCAACGCCTACTACTCGGGCAACACGATCAACTTCTACGCAACCGGCGGCGGCTGCAACAACACGGCGTTCTCCACCATCGTCGCGCACGAGTGGGGCCACGGACTCGACGACCGCTACGGCGGCATCTCGCAGGTCGACGGCCTCAGCGAAGCCTGGGGCGACACGCTCGCCTTCTATCTCGCGGACAACCCGATCCTCGGCAGCGGCTTCTCGACCGCCGGCGTCGGCATCCGCAACGGCAACAACACGACGCAGTATCCGGCGAGCGGTGGCGTGCACACGCAGGGCCAGTCGTTCATGGGCTTCGCCTGGAAGCTGCGCGATCATCTCGCGACGACGCTCGGCAACCGACCGTCGGCGATCGCGATCACGAACGACATCGTGCTCGGTTCGATCGTCGCGGACGCAACCGACCAGCAGGCCGCGGTGCTCGAAGTCTTCGTCGCGGACGACGACGACGGCAACCTCGCCAACCACACACCGCACTGGGCGGATCTCGTCTGGGCGTGCGATCAGCACTCGCTGCCGTACCCTGGCCAGACGAGCCCCGTGCCGAACGATCTCTGCGCGAACGCGATCCCGCTCGCGAACGGCGTCAACGGCCCGTTCACGACGGTCGGCGCGCTGACGTCGTCCCCATCCTGGGCGTGCGGTTCGGGCGCGAAGGACGTGTGGTTCACCTACCAGACGCAGACGGCGGGCACGCTGACGGTCCATACGTGCGGCCTGGCGTCGTGGGACACGACGCTCCAGATCCTCTCCGGTTCGTGCAGTTCGCTCACGAGCGTCGCGTGCAACGACGACACGTGCAGCGTGCAATCCTCGGTGTCCGCCGCGATCACACCGGGGACCTGGTACGTGCGCGTCGGCGGCTACAACGGCGCAACGGGCGCGTTCAGCCTCGACGTCTCCGGCCCGGGCGGCGTCATCGCTGCGACGGCGCCATTCGGAACGGGCTGCTACCACCTGTCGAAGGCGTTCTACGAGTCGTTCACGGGCACCGGCTTCGACCTCGCGAACTCCGGCATGCGCATGATCCGCAACGGGAACCGCTACGACGTGACGACGGGTGGCACGTTCGTCACGCCGTCCGGAGGCGCTACGCAGCTGGTGCTGATCGACGACGGGGAGGTCACCGTGAACCTGAGCGGTGCGTTCCCCTTCCCCGGTGGAACGACGACCTCGCTCGTCGTCTGCGCGAACGGCTTCGTGTCGGCCGCTGCGGGCAACGGCAACGACTGGTCGCCGACGGCGGCCGAGTGGCTCGCGTCGACGCAGCCGCGCTGGGGATGCTGGCACGACTTCAACCCCGACGCGGCCGGCTCCGGCAAGGTCAAGTTCGAGCAGATCGGCGCGATCGCCTACATCACGTGGGACAACGTCTACAGCTACAACACGACAGCCGCGAACCGGTGGCAGCTCCAGTTCGACGTCGCAACCGGCAACGTCACGACCGTGTGGTCGACGATGGTCGCATCGGGCAGCGCGTGGGTCGTGGGCTTCGCGGCGACCGCACCGAACGACGATCTCGGCAGCGTGAATCTCTCCGCGGCACTGTCCGGCGGGCTGCACACGGGCGCCGACAACACGCCGCCGCTCACCCTCACGACGTCGCTGCCGCAACTCGGCCAGGCGATGACGCTGACGACGACCAACTTCACGCCGGCGAGCGCGCTCGGCATCCAGATCATCAGCGTGACCCGCTACGACCCTGGCATCGAGCTCACGATCGCGAACATGCCGGGCTGCTTCCTCTACTCGGGCACCGAACTCCTGCACGTCGTGATCGCGAATGCGGGCACCGGAGTGGACGTCTGGACGATACCCAACGACCCGACGTGGATGGGGCTGGCCGTGACGACGCAGACGCTCGCGTTCGCGCCCGGCGCCAACCCGAACGGTCTGATCACGTCGAACGGCGTCGCGCTCACCGTCGGACTCTGACCACGTCAGAGCGGGATCTCGAGCGGCGGGCCGAAGCCCGTCTCGGGGTCGTCGCCGCCGTAGAGTAGGAGCCGGCACCGCGCCGCGGCGGGCAGCTGGAGATCGCGCCAGACGGGCGGCGTGGCCTCGCTGCGGTGGAACCGGCGATGGGAGGCAACGAGCCACCACACGGTCTTGCCGTCCGCGAGCGACAGTTCGACCTGCAGCCACGCCGCCATGAGTTCGCGGTCGCCGTGGTCCCGGTACAGCTGCGCAAGATCGACGGTGCGCGGCGGCGCGGATGTGAGCCACGCGACGACGTTCTCCGGGTCCGCTCCGCGGGTGATGGAGGCGACGCGACCGTTCGCGGCGACGATCCACGCCGCACGCCAGTCGACCGGCATCATCGCGAGCGCGATCAGGCTCCCGTGCCGGCTGAACATCGGCACGGAAGAACTGTAGAGCAGCTTGCGCGGCTGCACGGCTTCGAGACTCCCTTCGGCGGTCTCGATCGCGACGCTGACGCCCTCCTCCGCGGGCAGATCGCCGAGGGACCAGACCGTCGGTCGAAGCGCTTCGTCGCGACGGAACACGATGCGGTGCACTCCGCCCACCGGTGCGAAGCGGATGTGTCGCGTGACCCAGGTGTCGTCGTCGAACAGGATCGTCAGTTCGTAGGACGCCCCGTCGCGCAACCACACACGATCGAACGTCACGCTGCCCGCGGTGAGCGGCTGCTGCTGCTCCGACCACGAAGTGTCCGGCTCCGGTTCGGTCGACACGAGCACCCCGGTCGACACTTCGGAGCGCAGCCAGCAGCGGCCCGACACGTCGACCTCACGCCCGTCGTCGCCTTGCACGACCGCGCGGAGCGCCGGCAGCGCGCGCAAGAACGCCGCCTCCAGCAGTGCCGGCGCCTCCACGGTGCACGACGTTTCGTCGCCGCCCGGGATCCGAACGGCGAAGCCGTGGCCCTCGATCGCGAACGAAGCGAACACGCCGAGCGGCACGAGCACACGAAGACGGTCCGCGGCGTCGACGACGAACTCGTGTTCGCGGCGGCAGACCACGCCGTTCGTCGGCCCATCCACGTTCTGGCGTAGCCCCGTGTAGCCCGACGTGCCACCATCCGCCTCCTTCACTGCGGGCGTGACGATCACGGACCAGCGCCTGCCGGCGGGCGCACCGCGCACCGCGACTTCGACTTCACCGAGTGCCGGCAGCACGAACGTCCCGCCTTCTGCGGGCCGCGGCGCGACGAAGCACTGGTCCGGCGCGAATCCCACGCAGACCAACGCGGCCTGCGCCCGTTCCGCCGGCAGCAGCACGCAGCCGTCGTCGTCGGTCACCGCGGAGCTCGGCGGCCGAACGCTGAACTCGGCCGCCGCACCCGGCGCGATCTCGCGATCACGCGCCGCGTCCACTCGGCGCGTCCACGCGGGTCGCGACGCGTCGTCGGCGCACCACCAGACCTCGAGACCGCGGGCCGGGCGGCCGTCGGCGAAGCGGACCGACAAGCGCGCCGGCGCAGCCGGGACCGGCGGTTCTCCAACTGTCGCGACCTGCCGTTCCAGCGGACGCGCCGGCGCTTCCCCGCTCGCGACGACCAGCGACGGCTCGCCCGTGGTCGTCTCGACAGGAGCCGCCACGCTGCCGGGCCGGACGAAGACGGCCGCCACGATCGACACCAGGACGGCGAGAGCGAGCAACGACTTCTTCATGGCGATTCCGGACGCGAAGGTCACCGCGGTCGCGCCCATGGCTCCACTCAGCGGCAACGCCAGCGACGCCCACGCGCGGCGACCGCCGTAGTCACGATCGAGGCGCTCGGCGAGCATCGTGTGCGCGCGGTGGAGGCGCGTGCGCACGGTCGCGACCGGCACCCCCGTCCGCAGAGCGACCGCCTCGTTGTCGAGATCCTCGAACCAGCGCAGCCAGACGGTGAGCCGGTAGGGTTCCGGCAGCGCATGCACGGCGTCGGCGACGCAGCGGCGAAGCTGCTCGCGCGCGACGAAGTCCTCGGGCGTCGGTGGATCGGGTCGCGGCACGACGTCGCCTTCGTGGGCGCGTCGGCGTCGCGCGAGCTTGCGCAGGTTGCTCGCGTGCCGCCGCAGGACGGTGCGCAGGAACGGCCACAGCGGCGTCCCGGGGCGCCGCCGGCCGAGGGCGGCCTGGGTGATCGCATGCTGGACCGCGTCGTCGACGTCCGCGGGGTCGGCGAGCAGCTCCGCCGCCAGCCGGCGCAGGCCGCGCTCGTGGCGCATGACCTGCTCGAGTCCGTCGGCGTCGAGGGGGCTGCTCATCACGGACACCAGGACAACGGTGCGCGCCGACGTGATTCAGGATCCTCGCGGATCTTCGCGGCCGGGCCGACCGTTCGCCGGCCCGCGCGCGCCCGGGCTCACATCGACGCGATGATCGCGTCGCCGAACTGCGAGCACTTGATCTCCTTCACGCCGTCCATCAGACGGGCGAAGTCGTACGTCACCTGCTTCTTGCCGATGGCGCCGTCCATGCCCTTCACGATCAGGTCGGCGGCCTCGTTCCAGCCCATGTAGCGGAACATCATCTCGCCGCTCAGGATCACCGAGCCCGGATTCACCTTGTCCTGGTTCGCGTACTTCGGCGCCGTGCCGTGCGTCGCTTCGAACACCGCGTGGCCGGTGACGTAGTTGATGTTGCCGCCCGGCGCGATGCCGATGCCGCCGACCTGCGCAGCGAGCGCGTCGCTGATGTAGTCGCCGTTCAGGTTCAACGTCGCGATCACGGAGTACTCCGCCGGCCGCAGCAGGATCTGCTGCAGGAAGGCGTCGGCGATCGCGTCCTTCACGGTGATCTTCTTGCCGTTCTTCGTGAAGGTCTGCCACGGACCGCCGTCGAGGTCGGTCGCGCCGTACTCCTTCTTCGCGAGCGCGTAGCCCCAGTCGCGGAACGCGCCCTCGGTGAACTTCATGATGTTGCCCTTGTGCACGAGCGTCACCGAGTCGCGGCCGCTCGCGATCGCGTAGTCCATCGCGGCGCGAACGAGACGCTCCGTGCCTTCGCGCGACACGGGCTTGATGCCGAAGCCCGTCGACTCGGGGAACCGCACCTTGCCGAACTGCTTCGGGAAGTGCTCGTGCAGCAGCGAGCGGAACTTCTTGCACTCGTCGGTGCCCTCCTGGAACTCGATGCCCGCGTAGATGTCCTCCGTGTTCTCGCGGAAGATCACCATGTCGGTCTTGTGCGGCTCCTTCACCGGCGACGGCACACCCTTGAACCAGCGCACCGGACGCAGGCACACGTACAGATCGAGCATCTGCCGCAGCGCGACGTTCAGGCTGCGGATACCGCCGCCGACGGGCGTCGTCAGCGGGCCCTTGATGCCGACGAGGTAGTCGCGGAACGCGGCGACGGTCTCGTCGGGGAGCCAGTTCTTCGTCTTCTCGAACGCGCTCTCGCCGGCGAGAACGGGCATCCACTCGATCTTCCGCTTGCCGCCGTAGGCCTTCGCCACGGCCGCGTCCATCACGCGCACGCTGGCGCGCCAGATGTCGGGGCCGGTGCCGTCGCCTTCGATGAACGGGATGGTCGGGTTCGCGGGCACGGACAGCCCGCTCTTCGTCATGGTGATCTTCGCCATTGCCTTCGCTGCGTGGATTTGGTGAGGGCAGCGCAGTGTAGCGATCGTCATGCACGACGCCGTACGGAAGAGGATCATCCCCGAGGCACCACGGACGGCCGAGGTGCGGGTGATGCAAGTGCCCATGAGACCGGAGTGTCCGCGCACGTCGGACACGAAGTCGTCGCTTCGAAGTCACGTCGCAGCCGCACTCCGACGCGGAACGTGCCGACCTGGATCAGCGCCCGTCGTTCATCGCGGGCCGTCGGGCGGGATCAGCCGGCTCATCGCCGACTCGCGCTGCTTCATCAGGAACCACGTGCGGCGGCTCGCCGGCACCGGGCCGGCGAACCAGTCCTTCGGCGGCATCGTGCGCGCGCGGTCGTACACGGCCATCAGAGCTTCGACGTGCGTGTCGAGGCTCGGCGACGGCGGCGGAATCGCGGCGCGCTTCGTGCTCCACAGGGCGGGTTCGTCGACGAAGCGCTGCATCGCCGCGGCGAGGCTGTGCGCGTCGCCGGATCGTGTCGCGAGGCCAGCACCCGCGGCGCGTTCGGGCAGGGCGCCGAGGTCGCTCGTGATGCACGGCAGGCCGAGTTCGAAGCACTCGTCGAGCACGAGGCCGTACGTCTCGAAGCAGGTGCTCGGGAACACGCCGACCTGCGGTCGCGCGGCGTGCAGCTTCGCCGCGTCGAAGTCGCCGTGGAACGTGACCGGAAGACCTGCTGCGAGGTCGTGCAGTTCGCGATCGAGCGCTTCGCTGTCGACGCCGCCGAGCACGTGCAGCACCGCGCGGCCCGGTCGCTCCGTGTGCACGCGACGGAACGCACGCAGCAGCACGTCGACGCCCTTGTGCCGGCCGATGCCGCCCCAGTACGCGAAGCGCAGCGGCTCGTCGCCGCGCGGCGCGGGCAGCGCGGGCATGCCGACGAAGCGGCGCCGGTAGCCGAGCGGCAGCACTTCGTAGCGATCGAGAGGCACGCCGGTCGTCTCGGACAGCAGCTTCGCCGTGCTGCCGACAGCGACGATCACCGCGCGGGCGAGCGACAGCTCGGCGCGATAGTGGTCGCGGAACAGTTCGACCCCGGCGTCGAGTTCGCCCGCCTGCTCGTAGCCGAACTTCGGCACGCACTGCGAACAACTCGCCGGCGAAAGCTGGCGGCGGCACGCCTCGTCGCCCTCGCGCCGGCGGAACGCGCGCGGACAGCTCGTGTAGTAGTCGTGCAGCGTCGCCACCGCAGGGATCTTCTTCTGCCAGCAGAGGTCGATCAGGTTGCAGGTCAGGCGAACCCAGTGGTGCACGTGCACGAGCTTCGGCTGCCACTTCTCGAGCAGCGCCGCGAAGACCTGCTCGACACCGGGGTGCCACGCCTTCGAGTGATGATCGAAGAAGAGGTCGTCGCGATGCAGCCGGTGCACAGGGAGCCCATCTACCTCGCCGCTCTCGATCGTCAGCTCCTCCTTCCAGACCTTGCTCCCGCTCAGGACCTCGACGCGCAGCCCGCGTGCCCGCTGGCGCTGCGCGAGATCGAGCAGGTACGACTCCGAACCGCCGCGGCTCTCCGGCGGGAACTGGTGGATGACGTGCAGTACGTCCATTCGGCGCGGTCCTTATACTCGCGCCCCGCCATGGAACGTGACCTCGCCGCGGAGATCGCCGCCGCCCGCCGCGGTGATCCGCACGCCTGCGACAGCCTGTTCGCGCGCAACCTGCCGCCGCTCGTCGCCTTCATCCGCGCGCGCGCCGGCAAGGCGATCGCGGCCCGCGAATCCGCCGTCGACATCGCGCAATCGGTCTTCCGCGAAGTGCTCCAGGACGTCGACAACATCGAGCTGAAGGGCGAAGGCGCTTTCCGCAACTGGCTCTTCATGCAGGCGACCCGCAAGGTCCTCGATCGCGCGAAGTTCCACGGCCGCGATCGGCGCGCCGCGAGCAAGGAGGTCCCGATGCCCGAAGCCGGCCCGGCCGCGGACGCGATCCTCGCGTGCTACGCGTCGATCGCGACGCCGAGCCAGCACGCGGCCGCACGGGAGGAACTCGCGCGCTTCGAAGAAGCCGTGCAGGACCTGCCGGAGCCCCAGCGGGACGCGGTCACGATGTCGCGGCTCGTCGGCCTCTCGTACGACCAGATCGCGCAGCAGATGGGGACGACCGAGTCCGCGGTGCGCGGCCTCGTGGCGCGCGGCCTCGCCGCGCTGTCGTCGCGCCTCGACGACGACGACTGAGAGCCCGAGACGAATCCGCGCCGCGATCAGCCGGCAGCGAGCAGGCGGCGCGCGCGGTCGCGCAGTTCGACGTCGGCTTCGTGCTGCGCTACGTGTTCGATCGCGGCCCGCGCTTCCGGCGAGGAGCGGCGGCCCAGTTCGAGCAGTGCTTCGCGGCGGACCGAGCCATCGGCGTCCGACGTCGCGTTCGCGAGGATCGGCACGGCGTCCGCGTCGGCGACGCGGCGCAGCGCGACGCATGCGGCGGCCCGGACGGCGACGTTCTGGTCGGCGGCGTAGCGTTGCACGATCGACAGGGTCTGCGGCGGCGCCGCGTTGCCGACGGCCAGGAGCCACGTCGCTGTGTCGCCGCGCGCGGCGGCGTCGTTCTCCATCGCGAGCAGCTTCTCCACCGGCGAACGACCATCCGCCAGCGCGGACTTCGCCTTCGGCGCGAGCGCGCCGAGCACCAGCATCGAAGAGCCCTGCAGCTCCGACGTGCCGTCCGCGTCCGCGGCGAGGCTCTGCATCAGGGCCGGTGCAGGATCGTCGAGCTGCACGCACGCGACCGTGGCCGCTTCGCGAACCGGCATCGCGACGCTCGCGTCGCTGCGCACCGTCGTGAGGGCTGTCTGAGCAGCGGGCGTGCCCGCGGCGCCGAGCGCGCCGAGCGCCACACGCGCCACCTCGACGCCCAGCTGGCGCGTCGTCAGCTGCTGCGCGAGCGCGTCGGCGTGTGCATCGTCGAGCTTCAGCAGCCACTGCAGCTTCTGGAACGCATCGTCCACCGCCTTGGCATCCACCGGATCCGCGGCGAGGAGCCGTTCGACGTCCGCGAGCAGCTGTCCCAGGGTCACGCCGTTCAGCGTCTGCTGCCAGCGCCGGCGCTCGTTGCCCGCGGCGTAGCGACCGATCGTCTCGGCGGCGCCGCTCACAGGCTCCACCGCGCGGCGCCACGCATCGGCGACATCCGCGGGAACCTCGACCATGCCGCTCTCGACGAGCGTGACGTCGGCGCGCCGGTGCGTGATCGCCTCGAGATCGAGCATCGGCAGGGACATCGTCGTGTGTTCGTCGATCCGAACCGTGGTGATCCAGCCGCGCTCGAGCGCGAACGTCGCCTCGCCCTGGCCGCGCAGTTCGTGCTTCGGCACTTCGGCGTTGCCCGCCACGGCGGTGTAGCGGAGGCGGGTGCGTTCGACGTGGACCTCGTCGGCGTCGGCGGCGCCGCGCACTTCGAACTTCGCGTCGTACTCGCCGGTCGAATCCGCCGCGCGACTCGTCCACACGGTCGAACCCGCGACGGGAGCCTCGAACGCGAGCAGCGACAGCGTGCCGCGCAGGAAGTTGCGCTGGTCCCCGTCGAGGCCCGTGGCGAAGGCGACTCCGTGCAGGCTGCCGTTCGTGCCGAGGCGCGCGAACACGGGTGCCTTGCTCGCCGCGACGAAGCTCGCCTGGATCGGGTCGTCCGCGACCTTGCGGCCGTCGGGAAGGAGGAACGTCGGCTCGTGGACGATCTGGCGCACGAGGATCTCGTCGTCGCGGCGGTCGCAGACGACCGTCTCGACGAGACTCTCGGCGTGCAGCGCGCCGCCGGGCTGCGTGCCCCCCTCGGCGCTGTGGATCGTGAAATCGCAGCGGTCGACGACGCGATGCACGAAGCGGCTGCCGGCCGGCGCGGTCCAGAAGCCGCGCGACGCGGTCGCCGTATCGCGTTCGGCCGAGCCCGCGATCGCATCCGCGACGGAGGCCGGCGTTGCCGGGGTTGCTACTGTCGTCGCGAGCGAGGGCGCCGTGTCGGACTCGCCGCGGTACCAGATCACCGCCGCAAAGGTGGCGATCGCCGCGAGCGGCGGGAGCAGCAGGGCGGAGCGGGACGAGCTTCGGGTCGTGCGGGCCATGCCGGGAGAGCGACACCGCCTGCCCGCTGTTCGCGACGGCTCCACATTCCGGGGCAGGCCCCGCGGCGTCGGTGGCGAAGGCGGCCCCGAAACGCCGGAAGACGCAGCGCCTCATGGCGTTGCGTCTTTCGTTCGTCATCTCGTTTCGGCCGCTGTGCCGCTCAGATCAGCGTCAGCGTGATCTGGCCGGCGGTCCAGCTGCACAGGTTCGTCGTCCAGGTCCAGAGCGCGGTGGCCCAGGCGTAGAGCTGCAGCGTGATCGCCTTCAGCGTGTAGGAGGCGCCGCCGGACAGGCCCCACAGGCCGCTCGACGACAGGTTGATGCCGAGCGTCTGCTCCAGGATCTTGCCCTGCAGGCCGACGCCAACGTTGAAGCCGGGGATGCCGAAGCTGACCGACGCGTTGGCGAAGGCCCAGGCGCTGCCGCTGGCGTTCAGGCCGACCGTCGAAGTCGCGGCGGGCAGGAGCCAGTTCGCGGAGCGGCTGAAGGAACAGCCGGCGTTGCCCGAGATCGTCACGCTGATCGGGCCGCAGGGCACCGACGCGCTGACGCCGCTCGGACCGAGCAGGTTGAAGGTCGACGTCGACGCCGCGAAGGTGCTGTTGTTCTGGAACGACTGGTTCACGACCGAGTAGCCCAGGACGTCGACGCGGAAGGAACCGCTGCGGTTCTGCACGCCGTTGTTCATCACGTTCGAAGCGAGGCCGACGATCTCGGCGACCTCGACAGAGTGGTTCAGCACGTTGGCCGCGCCGCGGAACTCGGCCGTCGCGTAGCCGAGCTCGTAGGTGCCCGACTTCTGGCGCACCATGCCGACGTACGTGTGAACCGAACCGCCGAGCCAGCTGTTGCCGATCGACTTGTCGTAGCCGCCGTTCTTGTACTCGACGGACGGCAGCGTCGGCGGCAGCGGCTGGAGGATCACCGCGGTGGGGAACTGGATCACGTAGGTGCCGAAGGTGCCTTGGGCCTCGGCGGCGACGGTCAGGGTCAGGAGGGCGAGCGGGAAGAACTTGTTCGTGAGGGACATGGTCGACTCTCTTCTTGGTTTCGTGGTTGGTGACAGTGAGGTTGTTCGTTCGTTTGCCGGCGCGTTCGCGTCGGTGCCGGTCGAGCGACGCACCGCCGCGCCTGTTCGCGAAGGGCGCGAAAAACCTGCGACCCGCGATTTCGCCGGAATCCGCGAACGGCAGTAGGCTCCGCGTCGCTCGCCCGCGTCCGCGCGCGCCCGCTCGAATGACGCCTTCCACGCCCAACCCGTCCTCGTCACCCTCGCCCGAGGACAAGGCGAAGGTCGAAGCACTGGTTGCCCAGTGCATCGAAGCGATGGAGCGCGGCGAACGGGATCCAGCGACGCGAGTCTGCAGCGATCGCCCGGACCTGCTGACGCGCGTGCAGCGCCGGCTGGCCCATCTCGCGAAGCACGGGCTCATCCCCGGCGCGGAGCCGATGCCGACGGCGATCGGCCCCTACCGCATCGTCCGCGAACTCGGCAGCGGCGGCATGGGCACGGTGTACCTCGCCGAGCAGTCGGCACCGGTGCGTCGCGAGGTGGCGCTCAAAGTGGTCAAGCTCGGCATGGACACGCGCGAAGTCGTCGCACGCTTCGAGGCCGAACGCCAGGCGCTCGCGGGCATGAACCACCCGCACATCGCGAAGGTCTTCGACGCCGGCATCACGGCGGAGGGGCGGCCGTTCTTCGTGATGGAGTTCGCTGCGGGTGAGCCGTTGACGACCTTCGCGGACCGTCGCGCACTCACGACCGAGCGTCGCGTGCAGCTGCTCGCGACGGTGTGCCGCGCGGTGCAGCACGCACACGACCGCGGTTTCATCCATCGCGACCTGAAGCCGTCCAACGTGCTCGTCGCGGAGCACGACGGCGAACTCGCCCCGAAGATCATCGACTTCGGCATCGCGAAGGCGACCGCTGCCGCGGCTCCGACGACGGACATGGCGACACGCGTCGACCAGGTCCTCGGCACGCCGGAGTACATGAGCCCGGAGCAGGCGATGTCCGGCGGCCTCGACGTCGACACCCGCAGCGACGTCTGGTCGCTCGGCACGATGCTCTACGAACTGCTCTGCAGCGAGCTGCCGTTCGACGGCAAGCGGCTGCGCCGCGCATCGCGACACGAAATGGAGCAGATCCTGCGCGACGAGCTGCCGACGCTGCCGAGCCGGCGCTTGTCGCTCGCGGTCGACACGGTGTTCGTCGCGCGGCGCACGGATCGGTCGTCGCTGCTGCGACGCGTGGCCGGCGAACTCGACTGGATCACCCTGAAGGCGCTGCAGAAGGAACGCGACGCGCGCTACCCGTCGGCGCTCGCCCTCGCCGAGGACCTCGAACGCTGGCTGCGCCACGAACCGGTGGTTGCCGCTCCGCCGGGCCGCACGTATCGCATCCGCAAGTTCGTGCAGCGGCATCGCGCCGCGGTGTTCGCGGGTGTCGCCGTACTTGTCTCGCTCGTCGCCGCTCTCGCGACGAGCCTGCGCGCGACCGCCGAGGCGCGGCGCGCCGAACAGAACGCCGCGGTCGCCCTCGCCGAGACTCGGACGTTCTTCGGCCTCGCACGCGACGCACTCGGCGACGTCGTCGACGTGGCCGACCAGCGGCTCGCCGAGGTGCCGCAGGCCGACGCGATTCGTCGTGAACTGCTCGCGGATGCGCTGCGGTCCTACGAGACCCTGCGCGCGCAGAAGCCCGACGACCCGGAGCTTCGCCTCGATCTGCTCGCGGCCAACCACCGCGCGGGCGTGCTCCAGCTCCGGCTCGGGGAACTCGAATCCGGGATCACGACGCTGACGCAATGCGCGCACGACGTCGCTGCGCTGCCGGTGCCGATCGCCGACGAAGGACGCGCAGTGCGGTTGCGCATCGACGTGCACGGAGCACTGGCCTCCGCGCTCGCGACGAACGGGCGCAGCGACGGCGCTCGGGAGCAGCTGCAGGTGGCGCTCGACGTCCTCGACGCAGCGCGCGAGCGTCCAGGCCACATGGTCCCCGACGCCGACGCCCGCGAAGCGAAGCTGCTCACGGCGCTCGGTGCGGAGACGGTCGACGTGCCGGCGGCGATCGCCGTCTTCGAACGCGCGCTCGCCGCGTGGGAACGTGCCGCCGCCCCCGACGAGCTCCACGACCGTGACCGCGCGCGTTGTGAAGCGTTGCTGGCATCGGCGCTCACGAAGCAGAACCGGCTCGACGACGCCGCGCGACTCTTCGCCGCGGCCTCGAAGCGCTTCGGCGACGGACCTGCCACGGCCGCACAGCGAGAGGCCGAAGCGAGAGTGCAGATGGAGTTCGCCCGCGTTCTGCGCCGGCTCGATCGCTTCGACGAGGCGCGGGCCGCGGGGCAGCGCGCGGTGACGTTGCGCGAGGGCCTCGTCGAAGAGCACCCCGACCTGCCGGGTCACGCGCAGGAGCTGGCGATCGGCCTGCAGTTCCTGATCCAGCTCGAGAACGACGCCGGCCGGCCCGCCGACGCACTTCCCGCCGTCGACCGCGCCGTCGCCGTTCGCGAACGCCTCGTGGCGCGGCGTCCCGACGACGCACGCCTCGTGGTCGGCCTCGTTCGCACCCTGCTCGCGAAGGGCGAAGTACTGCTGGAGCTGTGGCAGCATCACGGGGCAGGCGCCGACCCGGTGGTCGCGACGTACGAACGTGCCGCGGCCCTGATCGATCCGGTGGTCGCGGCCGCCAACGCAGCGGGCTCCGCCGTCACGCTGACCTACGGTGCGGTGCACGAAGCTCTCGCGACGTTGCACGAGACGCGCGACGAAGTGGCCGCCGCTCGCGCCGAGCACGCGCGCGTTCGCGGCGTGTTCCTGGCGCAAGTGCAGCGCACACCCGACGACCCGGAGGTCCACGGCCAGCTGGCGAACGTGTGCAGCCAGATCCTCTGGTCGCACTACCGCGCACAGGAGTGGGACGGCGCGATCGCCGCCGGCAACGAAGGCCTCGAACACGTGCGCCGCGCGCTGCAGCTCGACGCCCGCGATCGCCAGACGCACGCGATCGTGCCGCAGCTCGTGGCCCGCCTGGCCGGTGCGCACTCCGGGCGCGGCGACGCCGACGCCGCGATCGCGACGACGCAGCTCCTGCTCGAGACGAAGGAGTTCGACGACAACACGCGCGAATGGGGCGCCCTGCTGCTCGGACAGGCCGCGCTCGAGGATCCTCGCGAACGCGACGATCTGCTCGAACGAGCCGAGAAGGAGCTTCGCACGGTGATCGAACGCCGCGGCACCCCGGCGGCAGCCGATGCGCGGCTCGACGCGCGCGAGGGTTATTCGCACCGGGCGTCGCGTCAGCGCGACCTCGATCTGCGGCTCGTGCTCGCGGACCTCCGGGCGCGGCTCGGCGACCTCGCGGGCCAGGCGCAAGCGCTCGGCGAGGCGATGGGACTCGCGAAGGACATGCCGTCGATTCCGGACGAACGCCTGCGCAACCTGTTCACGCAGGCGGCGGAGCTGGCCCTCGAGCAGGGCGACCCGCGCGCCGCCGAGCAGCACGTCGAGGCGCTGGTCGCGCGCGTCGGCCCGGACGGCGGCGCGAACGCACTCGCGGCAGCGCTGCTCACGAAGTGCCTCGCCGCGACGACCGCGGCAGAGCACGTCGATCGCATCGGCGCCCGCGCCGTGCAGTGCCTCGCCGCGGGCCTCGCGAAGGGCGAGCTGTCGAAGGCGCAGGCGGCGAGCGGCACGTTCGGGCCGCTGCGCGGCCGCGCCGACTACGACGCGCTGATCGCGCCGTAGCTCACTGGTACTCGAACCGCATCACGTGCGCGAGGTGCACGGACACTTCGCCGGACACGTCCGCCGCATCCCCTTCGACGAGCGCCATGCCGAGCGTCGGCACCGACGACGGCGTCGTCCACTCGATCGCGTTGCTCGTCTCCCACGTGTTGAGGTCGATCCACTGCGTCGTGCACGTGAAGCCGAGGAACGACGGGTCGTAGCCGAACGGCAGGCGGATCTCGGCGCGACCGCCGCGCGCGCCGAGGCCGAGCGCGGACTCCGGCTCGAAGAACGCGAGCTGCAGCACGAGGAACGACGCCATGTGCAGTTCGCAGATCGGCGAGACCGGGAAGCCGAGCGCGTTCATCGGGACTCCGATCGGGCTGCCGATGCCGAACAACGCGAGGCCGAGGTCCCAAGGCGCGCCGTAGGCGAAGAAGAGAGCGTGCCCGCCGGGCACCACGGTGCGCTCGGCGACGAAACTCCATTCGTGCTGCGGACCGCCGTAGGCGCCGCAGCCGCCGCCGAGGTCCGTGGACGTGGCTGCGAGGTTCTCGAACTCCGCGTCCGCCATCCACCAGTTCGCGTTCTGTCCATTCACGGGGTGCCCGACGACGTCGATGCAGAGCGTGCCGCCGGTGTAGAGGAACGGCGTCTGGAAGGCGATTCGGACCGTGTTGTTCGCGGACCACGCAATCGCGGGTCCGGCGACCCCGGGCGACGTCGGCAGCGTCACTTGCCCCGAGAACACCTGCACCGGGCTCGGCCCGACGTTCGCCGCGAACTGCGACGAGCAGGCGAGGGGCAAGTTCGGCGAGATGCTGAGCGACACGGTGAGATCGGCAGTGCCGCCGAGAAACGTCTCGGCGGTGGCCGAGCGCCGCAGCTCGATCGCCTGCAGCGTCTTGCCGATCATCGGCGTCAGGTGGTTCTGCAGGATCAACGTCTGCTGACGCACGTCGCGGCTCGCCCCGGCGATCCACTGGTAGCTCACCGCATCGTTCGTCTCGTAGGCGAGCGGCACGACGAGGTGCGTTGGCGCCTGCGCGCCGAGCGCGGCGCCGAGCAACGCGAAGATGGCAACACAACGAATGGGGAGCATGGTCGAGTGTTGGTGCAGGTCAGGAGAGGAGACGGAGACGAGCCATCACGGCGGTGGCGCGATCACTTCGACGAGGATGGTGCGTCGGCGGGATCCCTTGCCGACGGTGATGAGAAGGAGAGTGCCACCGGGCACGTCCGGAATCGGGACCGTGGCGGTCTTGTTCGGCTCGACGCGAGTACTCGTCGTGTCGTTGTTGCCCGCGGTGCTGATCTCGACAGTCGAGTCGTTCGGGCCAACCTCGACGGATACCGATCCGCCCTGTTGCACCGCTCGAACGCCTTCGCCGTCCTGGATCATCGGATGGTCCGCAGTTCCTTTTCGACGGTCGCGTACTTGTCGTGGAAGCGCGGCTCGGCGAACTGAATCACCTGCGCCAAGAACAGCGCCGAAACGCGCCTTTGCGGAAAGCTGCTGTCAGCGATGACGCGAGCGGTCAGGCGCTCGACGCCGCGCCAGAGCACTTCGTCGCTTCGGTAGTCGCGCGACAACGATGCCAAGAAGTTGTTGCGCTTCTCGACCAGTTCCTCGATCGGCGCCTTCACGGCGAGTCGACGGAGTTCGTCGAGTTCGACGTCGCCCGACGACGGCAAGTCCTGTTCGGTCGGCGGCGCATCCGTCGGGCGCGCCGCGCCGATCGAATAGCCGCACGCGCCACCGACTGCCGTTCCGAGGGTGAACGTGGTCCCCGCAATGAGGAACGCACGGCGCGTCGGCATGGACGGCGCGCTGGACGGAGCCACCAGATACACCGGATCGAGCTTCATGGAATTCCCCTGCGAGACGGCGCAAACGGTGCATTTGCGCGGCCTCCGAGACGAGTGGGCGTGAAGTTCCCGCGCGCGCGGAACGCTGTCAAGGCTCGCTTGCCCGACGCACCGTGTCGCCCTGGCAAGTCCGCTCGTGGGCCCATGGCCCGCACTTCGGCGAACAGCTACCTTCCCTGACCTTCGAACCCGATCCGCGAACCCCGATGCGCACCCTGCTCCCGATTACCGTCCTGTCCCTCGCTTCGTTCCTGACCGCCCAGACCCCCGCGCCCGCCGCACCCGCCCCGGCGCAGGCCCAGGACGCCGCGAAGAAGCTCGACGAGAAGGTCTACGACCACTTCGGCACGGGCATCACGGAGGGTGCTCTGCCGACTTCGATCGCCGACATGCTGAAGGCGCCCGAGAAGTTCACCACCGGCACCGTGCGCCTCACCGGCGAGATCAACGCCGTCTGCCAGACCAAGGGCTGCTGGATGACCCTCGGCAAGCAGGAGCCGCCCGTCTTCGTGAAGTTCAAGGACTACGGCTTCTTCATGCCCAAGGACGCCTCGGGCCGCACCGCCATCGTCGAAGGAACCCTCGCGATGAAGCAGGAGTCCGTCGCAGAGACCAAGCACTACCTCGAAGACGCCGGCAAGCACGACGAAGCCGCCAAGGTCACCGAGGGACGCAAGCTCTACCACTTCATGGCGAGCGGCGTCGCGCTGAAGAAGGCGGCGGCGAAGAAGCTCGACGAGAAGGTCTACGACCACTTCGGCACGGGCATCACGGAGGGTGCTCTGCCGACTTCGATCGCCGACATGCTGAAGGCGCCCGAGAAGTTCACCACCGGCACCGTGCGCCTCACCGGCGAGATCAACGCCGTCTGCCAGACCAAGGGCTGCTGGATGACCCTCGGCAAGCAGGAGCCGCCCGTCTTCGTGAAGTTCAAGGACTACGGCTTCTTCATGCCCAAGGACGCCTCGGGCCGCACCGCCATCGTCGAAGGAACCCTCGCGATGAAGCAGGAGTCCGTCGCAGAGACCAAGCACTACCTCGAAGACGCCGGCAAGCACGACGAAGCCGCCAAGGTCACCGAGGGACGCAAGCTCTACCACTTCATGGCGAGCGGCGTCGCGCTGAAGAAGCCCGGCAGCTAGACGCTGCCGATCAATTGCCGTCGCCGAGCGCTGCCGCGGTAGCGAGGCGCTCGCGGCAGAAGGCCGCGTGCGGCCAGGCGGCAGGCGCGAGTGCGAGGGCCTTGCCGAACGCCGCCTGCGCAGTCCGCGCGCGTTCCGAGGCCTCGTGCGGTCGCCCGAGCGAACGCAGCAACTGGGCTTCGCGCAGCGCGAGGACGCCGCGATCGCCGTGCGCCTCGGGCATCTTCGGAGCCAGCGCCACGGCACGCTCGAGATCGGCGGCTGCGGCGGCGCGCGCCGCACGCGCGAGTTCGGCGTCGCCGTTCCGCCCACGCAGCTGATCGACGACGAGATGGCTCGCTGCCCGGTTCACGAGTGCGCCCGCGAGATCGGGGTGCAACAGCAGCGCCGCGTCGTGATCCGCGACCGCCGACACGGCGGCTTCGATCGCGTCGGCACGTCGCTCCTCGGCTTCCAGCCGCAGCGCGCGCCGGAGGTTGACGATGGCCCGCCGCGACCGCGCGACGGCGATGTCGGCGACGACGTCGAGTTCGCCGGAGAAGTCGACGAGCAGCGCGTCGAGCCCGAGCAACGACGTCGGCAGCGAGCGCTGTTCCCGCGCGAGATAGAACGGCGCGTAGCCCGCCTGCATGTCGATCGCACTCGCCGAGTAGTAGCGCGCCTCGTCGTCGAGTCCGAGTTGCAGCGCGACGCGAACCAGGGACAGGCGCGCGGGGACGTGCATGCCGTCGTACTCGAGCACCTCGCGCAGGAGCTCCATCGCGTGCCGTGGATCGCCCGACAGGCGCGCGCGCTCCGCGCGGCCGAACAGCAGGTCCACGTCGCGCACCACGGGACTGCCGCCGAGGTCGACGCCGAGATCCGCGATCGCGGTCGCAACCTGTTCGGGAGTCGGGCTCGCCGCGGCGGCGAGGCGCAGGCCACGTTCGAAGCGCGCTTCCGCGAAGTCCGGCGCCGCGGCGACCGTGCGTTCGATCTCGGCGAGTGCGTCGTTCGCGGCGCCGCGCGCACAGAGCAGTCGCGCCAGCAGGTAGCGGAACCGCGGCACGTCGTGACGCTGCAGGAACCCGCGCGCGCGGCGGATGCCGTCGTCGAGCAGTTGGCGCGCCGATTCCTGGTCGCCGAGACGCTGGAACAGCTCCGCGTCCTGCAGCACCTTCGCGGCGAAGCCCGACAGCGCAACGGCCTCGCTCGCCGCGGAACTCGCGACGCTCTCGCGCCACACGATCGGACCGAGCACGACGCCCGTGAGCCCGATCGCCGCGAGCGCGGCGATCACGACGGCGCGGACGACGCTGCGATGACGGCGTAGGCGCTTGGCGAGCCGGTAGCGGACCGACGGCGGCCGCGCGAGCACGGGCTCCTGCGCGAGCCAGCGATCGAGATCGTCGGCCAGCGCTCCGGCGCTCGCGTAACGCTGCTCCCGTTCTTTCGCGAGGCACTTGCCGACGACGACGTCGAGGTCCGGGTCGACACCGAGGCGCGGCGGGTCCGCGTCGACGACGGCACGGAGCAATGAGGGCAGGTCGGTGGCCGCGAACGGCGGCTCGCCGCGCAGGCTCGCGAACAAGGTCGCTCCGAGGCCGTAGACGTCGCTTCGTGCGTCGATGCGGTCGTGTTGTCCGAGCGCCTGCTCGGGCGGCATGAACGCCGGAGTGCCGAGCACCGATCCGGCGAGTGACACCGACGCTCCCGCGTCGACGCGTTTGGCCAGGCCGAAGTCGACGACGAAGACGTGCCCGTTCTCGACGAGGAGGTTGGAAGGCTTCACGTCGCGGTGCACGACACCCTGTTCGTGAGCGTGCTGCAGGGCGCGGGCGGCGTCGCGGATCAGCACCACGGCGATCCGGGGATCGGCGCCGGGCACCGCCGCGATGGGCGCGCCCTCGACGAGCTGCATGGCGATGTAGTCGGGCGTCGCGTCGTGCACGACCGCGATGTGCGGGTGTCGCAGACTCGCCGTCGCCAGGGCCTCGCGAGCGAAGCGGGCGCGCACTTCGTCGTCGGCGCCAGGACCGGCGACCATCGTCTTCACGGCCACGCGTCGCGCGAGGCGACGATCGAACGCCTCGTAGACCACACCCATGCCGCCGCGGCCGATCTCGCGAACGATCTCGTACCGCGCCGGCAGTGCGGAGTGCGGCGGCGGGCCGTCGTCCTCGGCCGCCATCGCCAGGAGGCGCCGCGCCGCTCGTTCGTCGAGCGGCTCGCTCACGTCCGCGCTCCGCTCGCGGGGCCGAACAACCACCGCAGCTCCTCTTCGAGTTCCTCCGGCGACGACACGGTGTCCGAAACGATGTCGCGCAGCAGCGCGCGGTAGCGGCGCTTGCCGAAGTCGAGCCAGTTGGACACGTCGGTGCGTGAGATGCCGTGACGACTCGCGAGGGTCGCGTGATCGAGGTCCTCCTCGGCGAGATACCAGTCGCGAAACAGCGCCCAGTGCACCGCGCGACCGCCGGTCTCGAGCTCGTGCTGCAGCGCGCTCTGCGCCTTCGCCAGCAGCTCGCGGCGCCACGCCTGGTCGAGCGCTTCGTCCGGCGCCTGCGCGTCGTGATCGACGAGCTCCGCGACGTCTTCGAGCGACGCGTGCTGCGCGCCGCCGCCCCGCTTCGTCGCGCGTTCCCTCCGCAGCCGCTCGATCGCGAAGCGTGCGAGCGCCGTCTTCAGGAAACCGCGGAAGCGCCCCCGCGCCGGGTCGGCCTTGTCGAGAAGCTTCGTCTGCAGGAGCCACGCGAAAGCGTCCTGTGCGAGATCGGCCGCGTCGTCCGCGCGACGGGCGAAGCGCTTCGCCAGCCAGGCTTCGATCGGCGGGGCGTAGGCACGCGCCAGCGCGTCGAGATCGCGTTCGCCGGCGGGAAGCAGGATCCGCGACCAGCGCGTCGAAGGAAACGTCGGGCCTCGGGCATCCGCGGACATCGGCCGGCGGATGATAGCCACCGCGGAGGCGGTGCGTCCCGCGCCCGATTTTCGGCGACCGGAGCGATGAAGCGCGGCCGCCAATCCGTACCGCAGGACGAGCGGGCATGATCCGGGCCATGAGGCTCGACCCGCTCGTGCATCGAATCCCCATTGCCATGATCCCGTTCTTCGACCTCACCCTCTTCGCGTTCGCCGGCGCCGTCGCGGTGCTCGCGGCCGTGCCGCGCGCACAATCCGAACCGAAGCCCCCCGCTCTCGATCCCGCGGTCACCACGATCCTCGACAGGATGGCCAGGACGCGCGGGCCCGCGGCCCCTTCGAAGGACACCGCGATCACGATCGACGGTGACTACGCCGTGACCTTCGAAGGCGTACCGGAACCCGTCGCGAAGGGCGCCTTCCACGAGATCTTCGTCGGCCGCGACCTCGCGCGACACACCAGCACGATCGGCCAGTTCGCACCGATGGAGAAGGGACTGCGCGGCGATGTCGTGTGGGAGGTCGACCCGATGATCGGCGCGAGAGTCCATCGCGGTCGGAACGCGGCCGTCGTGCGCCGCTACTTCGCCCTGTTGCGATGCGACGACCCGCGCTCGATGTATCGCGAGATCACCATCGCCCGAACGGACAAGGTCGACGACCGCACGGTGACGGTGCTGAAGGCGACGCCGGCCGAGGGTTCGCCGGACCTGTTCCACGTCGACGCCGACGGCACGCTGCTTCGGGTCGAGACGGCGCTGCCCGCGCCGGAGTCCGCGGACGCAACCTGGGACATGCCCGACCTCATGCCGTCGGTGATCGCGTTCTCGGACTGGAAGAAGGTCGAAGGCGGGACCTTCCCGATGCGGCGCACGCTCACGATGGGCAAGGCGAAGGTGTCCTTCGTGGGTTCGACCGTCACCGTCGGTGGAACGATCGACGCTGCGAAGTTCGCGCCGCCGGCCGCTGTCGACAAGGTCAAGGTCGAGCACAACGGGCCCGCGTTCGACGCGAGCGGCAAACCGGTCCATCAGGTCGTCGATCGTCCGAAGCAGCTCGTCGCGAGCATCCGCGTGAGGATCGCGCCCACGGCGATCAGCAAGGAACTCGCGACGCTCCTGCCTGAGGTTCATCAGTACCTCGTCGAGGTCGGGGCGAAGATGGCCGGCCCGCCGTTCTCGCGGTACCACGCGTGGTCGGAGACCGAAATCGACCTGGAGGCCGGCATCCCCGTGCAAGAACCCATCACACCGAAGGGCCGCATCGTGAACGCCGAGCTGCCTGCGGGTCGCACCGTCACCGCGTGGCACGTCGGCCCCTACGACGGACTGCGCGGCGCACACGACCAGATGCGCACCTGGATCGAGCAGCAGAAGCTGAAGGTCCGCGGCGGCTGCTGGGAGATCTATTGGACCGATCCCGGCATGGTCCCCGATCCAGCGAAGTGGCGGACGCAGCTGTTCACTCCGGTCGAGTGACGCGTCACTTCACGTCGAGTCGCGCCGCCCGAAGGAAGAGGTGCGTGCGCTCGGCGACACTCGGCGACCGCGCGGCGGCGGCTCGGAAGTCGGCGATCGCGCCTGCGGCGTCGCCAGCCCGTTCGCGAAGATGGGCGCGCACACCGAGCAATCGGTGGCCGTCCTTCAGGCGCGGATCGGCGGCGAGAGGTTCGAGCTGTGCGAGTGCCATCGCGGCGCCGTGCACCATGGCGACGGCGACCACACGATTCAGCGCGACCATCGGATTGTCCTGCAGCCGCAGGAGGAGGTCGTACAGCGCGAGGATCTGCGGCCAGTCCGTCGCATCGACGCTCGGCGCCTCGGCGTGAAGGGAAGCGATCGCCGCCTGGATCTGGTAGCTGCCGATCGCTCCGCGTCGGAACGCCGCCGTGACCAGCGCGGAGCCCTCCGCGATCGCAGTCCGATCCCACAGGGCGCGATCCTGCTCGTCGAGAGGGACGATCTCGCCGCTCGGACCGGTGCGCGCGCGGCGTCGTGCGTCGGTGAGGAGCATCAGCGCGAGAAGGCCCGCGACCTCGGGATCGTCGGGCAGGAGCGCATTCACTTGCCTGGCGAGCCGGATCGCCTCGCTCGACAGCTCGACCCGCTGCAGCGACGGTCCGCTGCTGGTCGCATGCCCCTCGCTGAAGATCAGGTAGAGCACGTGCAGCACGACGGCGAGGCGTTCCCCGCGTTCGTGCGGCGTCGGTAGCGCGAACGGGATCTCCGACGCCGCGATCGTCTGCTTCGCCCGACTGATGCGCTGCGCCATGGTGGCCTCGGGAACGAAGAACGCGGCAGCGATCTCGGCCGTCGTGAGTCCGCCCGCGGCCCGCAGCGTGAGTGCGATCGCCGACGGCTCGGTCAGGGCCGGGTGACAGCACGTGAACAGGAGCGCGAGCGCATCGTCGTGCTCCGTCGCGAACGGATCGTCGTCGAGCCGCACCTCCGCGGTCGTGTTCGCTGCTGCCGCGACGTCGCGCTCGCGGCGCGTTCGCGCGACGTCGCTGTCGCGTCGATCGAGGGCGCGACGGAGCGCGACGGCGTACAGCCAGCCACCGGGATTGTCCGGAACACCCGTCGACGGCCATTCCGCTGCGGCCGCGAGACAGGCCTCCTGCACCGCGTCTTCGGCGCTCGCGAAGTCGACGACGCGGCGCGCCAGTGCGGCGAGCACCTTCGGCGACGACTCGCGCAGCAGCCGCTCGATCGCGTTCACGCCACTCACACTTCCGGCGCGTGCATCACCTGGCGCACCTCGATGGGCACACTCATCGGCTGTCCGCCTGGTCCGGGCGCGGACGACGCCTCCGCGGCGATCTCGACCACGCGCTCCCGCGAGGCGCAGTCGACGATCCAGAAGCCGGTGAGGAACTCACGCGCTTCGGCGAACGGACCGTCGGTGACGACGGGTGGCGCGTTCTTCTGCCACTTCACGATGCGGGCGGCCGTGGGCATGTCGAGCCCTTCGGCGACAACGAGTTCGCCGCGCGACTTCAGCTTCGCGTTGAACCGATGCATGAACTCGACCATCGCCTTGAAGTCGGCGGGCGACCACTTGGCCAGGTGCGTCTCGACGTCGCGGGGGGCCATCATCAGCAGCATGAACTTCATTTCGGGGTCCTCGGGGTTGCGTCCGGCTCGGACGGACGAGCCATTCTTGCATGGGGCTCGCGCCGCCATGCCACACCCACCCACCGATCCGAACCGGCGCCCTCGAGCGAGGGTGCCACGATCGATCCGGTCACACCGGGCGGAGTGATCCATCCAAGGCACCAGTCGGTTCCGACCCCGGGTTCTCGACACTGCGGGCGGGTTTTCCACACGACCTTCCCGCGGCGGCATGGGGGTGCACGTCCGGAGGGGACCGGGTATTACACGCACCTCTCGAACGGTCTGCTTAGACCGGGGCCTATGGATGACGCGGTGGGTCGCGTCAGCGACTCATGACGGCGCTTCCCGAACCAGAAGGAGACGAGGAGATCATCCGGCTCATGCGAGCGGGGAATTCACACGGTGTCGAGGCTCTGCTGCGAGTGCACGGCCCCAACGTGAAGAGCCGCCTTCGGGTCGCGTTCGGACGGCGGGCGAGTGACCCCATGCCGGAAGACGCGACCCACGACGCGGCGATGTCGCTGTTCCGAGGTGCGGACAAGATCGATCCGAACGGCAACCTCGGGGGCTACTTCTACGTGGCCGCGCGGCACGAAATGCTCAGGCATGCAGGCCGGGAGAACACGACTCGGCACCATCAGCTGTGGGACGGAGCCGAAGAGCACATTGCGGCGCCGAACGCAGCCGGCGCACTCACGAACGACATCAGCACCCGCGTCAGGGCACTGGTCGACTCGTTGCCCCAACTGGAGTGCGATGTCCTGATGCTCGACCAGGCTCACGACTTCGACCTTCCGGCAAAGGAAGCTGCAGCGATCCTGGGGACCACTCCCGAAGCGGTTTACTCCACCCGGAACCGAACGAAGAAACGCTTCGAAAAGCTGCTCGGACTCGACAGAGGAGACCGCGAAGGTCCGGAGGAGAAACCATGAAGCCCGAAGACGAAGTCCACCCGTTCTCCGAGGAGATGAAGCAACTGCTGGCGCGGGCGATCCCGCCGCTTCCGCTCGATGAGGCCCGGGTGCACTCGACCGTGATGCGCGCCGAGGCGGGCATGTACCGCCTCGAGGGCGGCGGCCGACCGCAACGGCGCTGGATTGCCCCGCTGGTGGGCGTCGGGATCGCCGTGGTGGCAACCTTCGGTGTTTGGTACTGCAAGTCGCGGCCATCGACGATGCCCGCAGCTCCGGCGTCCTCGGCGACGGCACCGGTTGCGGCTGGCGAGTTCGACTATGCGACCGGCATCGAAGCGATCCGCGATGCGGCCTCGACGCCGAAGAGAGTCGTGCACCTCGCCCTGGCCGCGATCAACCAGGACACGAAGCGCGTTCTGGCGGAACTGCAGAAGCGCGGTGCCTACTCGGACGACATCCGCTCCGCTCTTCTCGACGCGTTGCGCGGCCCCGCACCGACTGCGCCTGCCCCGGAACGGGGCAACTCGGCGATTCGCGCCAAGGTGATGGCCGGCACTTCCCTCACGCCGGAAGAGAAGGCGGCCCTCGTCGACGACCTGTGCGTCGCCGTCCGGGCAATCCGATCTGTCCGTGGCGCCCAGCCGCAGCTGGAGAACTCCGTGGACCTGATGTGCCGCTACCTCACACAGGACGCCGAACGGCCGAACGGCGACGTGACTTCGGAAGCCCCCGGCACCGGTGGACAGAGCCAGTAGGTCCCCGCAACGAGCCGGGCCGGGTCGCGGCACCCGGTACCACGAGTCGGCCCCGGCGCGCCGCGGCCGAGCTCACCACTCGATGTCGCGCACCTCGGATTGCTGACCGGGCGCCCGGAACGTGACCTGCGTCCAGCCCGCGGGGGGGTACCAGGTTACGTCGGTGTTGGCAGGCACTTCGATCGTCACCGTGCCTCCCTGACCGTTGTCCGCGGTCACCAGCAGGGTGCCGCCGCCGTCATGGCTGATCGTGGCACCTTCTCGCGCGATGATGACTTCCTCGGGTTCGACTTTCATGACATCTCCGTAGCGTGGTGGTGGGTTGCCGTGGGGAGATAGAGGGGCGCCTCAGCACCGACCGGATCTCTCACACACGGGCTTGGGTGCGGCTGACCAGTCGCAGCAGAAAAAAATGCCACGGCGCTGAGATCCGCCCCTATCCATCCAAGAAGCCGCTCCGTCGTGCTCGTGGAAAGGGGTTGAAGGAGGGTGCTGTGGATCCGGATCCTTCGCGACCCCTTGACGTCGCGAAGGGTCCGGCCCCTGCGCCTTCGACGCACAGTCGGATGGCCGTCGACGACCGATGGCTCCCAATCGAATGGTCGATCGCCATCTCGCACCGACGACCGGTCCAGGGGCCCCGGGCTCATCACACCGATGAACCGATCCGTTCTGTGTTCGTTGGGAATTCCCGGGCGTCCATACCCGTAGACGGCGCAGCCATAGGAGGAGTCGGATGCGCGTGTCCCCGCTCGTCGCGTTCTCGCTGTTCGCCATCGCCGCCACCGCCCAGACCAACCCCGGGGCGGCGCCACCACCCGCGACCCCCAAGATCGCCTGGGAGACCGACTTCGACCGGGCGATGCAGCGGGCGAAGGAAGAGCACAAACCCGTCTTCGTCGCCTTCCTGATGGACGACGAGCCTGCGAACGACGAGACGATCGCCAAGCACTACACGGACAAGAGGATCGTCGAGCTGTCCGGCAAGTTCGTGTGTCTGGCGTGCTGCATCGGCCAGCACGAGGAGAAGGACGGTTCGTGCACGAAGTTCCCCGGCACCACGTGCGCACAACATCAGGCCATCGAGAAGAAGGCTCGGGCGCGCTGGCTCACGGGCGAGGACGTCTGCACTCCGCAGCACGTCTTCTGCGACACCGCTGGCAACGTGGTGGCCCGCAAGGTGTACCTCATCCCGAAGGACGGGCTGGAGAAGTGCATGGTGCACACCCTCGACGCGGTGACCAAGGACCCCGACGCACGCGCGGTCGTCGCGGCAGAACGGGCTCGAGTCGACAAGTGGTTGAAGGACATCGAGAGTCGCAACGTCGAGGTCCGCGAGGCGGCCATGCGCGAACTCGTACTGACCGAGGACAACCGCGCGATCCCTGCGATCCTGCGCATCGCGAAGGCCGGCAGCGACGAGACCCTGCGCGTCGGCGCCATCAACTCGCTGGCCAGGAAGGGCAACGTGCCAGCCGTACGCCCGCTCGCCGGCCTGCTCGGCGACGGCAAGGCCCAGATCCTCATCGCAGTCGCGCGTGCGCTCGAGACGATCCAGCTGCCCGACGCGACCGCCGACCTGCTCGCATCCCTGAAGAAGGAGAAGCGCGACCGAGTGCGCGGGTTCCTGCTGCGGGCTGCCGCGCGCTCGTCGCCGACGAACGCCGCGGTGCGTGAAGCTTGCTTGAAAGCCCTGGCCGGTGCGTCCGCCCAGCTCGAGCCCTGCGTTCTCCTGGCCCTTGGCCGTCTGTCGCCGCACTCGACGATCGTCGCGGCGGTGCGATCCCGCCTGTCCGACAAGAACCAGAACATCCGCGGTCTGTCGATCTGGGTGCTCGGAGCACAGGCTCTTCCCGAGTGCACGGATCCACTGCAAGAACTGCTTCGCACGGAGAAGACCCCGGAGGTCGTCAAGATCGCCACTTCTGCCCTTTCGAAGTGTCGCCGCGAGAAGGTCGAGAACTACGACAACCTGTTCACCACCTTCTTCTCCGACAGCGACTACCAGTAGCGGAGCGCGCCGGCCGACGAGCGCCGTGGAGCAGCGCCGTGGATCAGTGTCGTGGAGCATCGGCGCCGGATCGGCTACGGTCCCGAGCCCGCCGAAGGCCCATAGCTCAATCGGTTAGAGCTGGCGGCTCATACCCGCTCGGTTGGGGGTTCGAGTCCCTCTGGGCCTACTGCCTCGCACGGCGCGTGTCCTCCATCGCATGCAGAGCCTCGACCGGAAGTCCATCCTCGATCGTCTACGGAACCTGCAGGCAGACGTGCGCGCGACCCTGCGCGCCCACATGAAGTCTCAGTCGGCGGCCGTCTGGTCGCGAACCGTGCGCGACGGCACCGGCGACACGATCTTCGGCATCGACGCTGCCGTAGAAACGACCTTGCTGGAGCACTGCAAGGAATGGGGCCGAACCCAGCACTTCGTACTCCTGGCCGAGGGCCTCGAACAAGAAGGCATCACGTTCGGCAAGCCGGGTCTCGGCGGCCCCCCGTTCCGGCTCCTCGTCGACCCGATCGACGGAACGCGCGGGCTGATGTTCGACAAGCGTTCGGCATGGAGCCTGGCTGGCGCTGCGCCCGATCGCGGGCCCGCGACCGGACTCGAAGACGTCGAGCTCGCGGTGATGACCGAGTTGCCGACGACCCGCCAGCACACGAGCGATGTGCTCTGGGCCACTCGCGGCGGGGGCGCCCACGCCGAGCGTCACGACCTCGGCAACGGCACCGGCACGGGACTCAAGGTGGTTCCCAGTCACGCGACGACGCTGCGCCACGGCTTCGCGACGGTGGCGAGCTTCTTCCAGGGCGGCAAGGAACTGATCGCCAGAGTCGAAGAGGCGATTCTCGCTCGATCCCTCGGTCCCTGGAACCCGCAGAAGGCCGAGGTCTACGCGGACCAGTACATCAGCTCCGGCGGGCAGCTGGCGGAGATGGCCCTGGGCCGCGACCGCTTCCTCCTCGACGTGCGTCCGCTGGTGCATCGCGCACTCGGCGTCCGTTCGTCGCTCGCCTGTCGGCCCTACGACATCGTGACGTGGCTCGTCGCGACGGAAGCCGGCTGCGTCGTGCGCGATCCGTTCGGAGATCCGTTGCGAGCCCCGCTCGACACGACGACGAACGTGGCGTTCGCTGCCTATGCCAACGAGAAGCTCGCCGACGTCATGATCCCGATCGTGCGCGAGGAAGTGCGACGCCACCTGGGCGCCTGAGGTCCCCCCTCACTTCTTCGCGAGCAGGTGGTTCACCGCGAGCCGGATGAACTCCGAGTCGGACGGCATGGACGCCAGCGCGACCTTGCCGTCCCGCCCGATCAGGATGGTCACCGGCACCGGCAACACCGCGTAGTCCGTGAACGTCGTCTCCGGCACGATCGCGACCGGGTAGTGGAGCTGCATGTTGGTGTGGTAGCTCTTCACGTGCTCCAGGTACTCCTCGGGCTTCATGCCCTGGATCCCCTTGCCGCCGAGATCGATCTGGGACGGGTCCGCGGGCAGGTAGCCGTGACCATAGGTCTTCGTGACTCCGACACAGACGAGCCCCTTGTCGAGGAGTTCGTCGCGCATCGTGTTCCAGACCAGCGTCTCACCGCGCGCCGAAGGGGCCCAGCTGGCCCAGAAGCCGATGAGGGTGATTTTGCCTTCGACCTTCGTGACGTCGATCGCGTCCCCGCCGATCCACGTAGTGGCTGCGAGCGCCGTCGCCGGCTTGCCCAGGATCTGCGCCCGACTCTTGGCGAGATCGGTCTCCGCTCGTCGCCCCGTCGCGGCAACCTCGCCGTACGTCGCTTTGGCGCCTTCGATGTCCCCGTCGAGCGCTTGCAGGTCGCCGAGGAACAACAGCAGGCTGGCCTTTTCGTGCGCATCCGCGGGATCGATCGCGGTGCGCAGCTGCGCCGCGGCGCCCTTCAGGTCGCCAAGACGGAACATCGCCATCGGAATGAACCGGCCCCGGATTCCGCGCGCGAAACGGCCCTTCGGGAAGAGCTCCAGCGACATGCGTCCCGCGGCGATGGCTTTCTGCAGTTCCTTGCCGCGCGCGACTCCGGCGAGGCCGTTCTCGAGCAACTCTCCGTCGGCCTTCGGATCGAACTTGGACCAATCGCAGCCTGCGAACACCTCGACGAACGGATCCATCGGCGACTTCGAGCGCCGCACGGCTGCGTCCCGCTCCTTGTTGATCGCCTCTCGCTCGGGCCCCTTGGCCGCAGTGACCTTCTCCCGCAGCTCCGCCAGGTCGTTCAGGCCCTTCTTGCGCTGGTCGAGAACAGCCTGGTAGGCGGCGCGGGCGGCCGCGATCGGGTCTGGGTTCTGGGCCGGCGCTCCCTCCTGGCCGAGGGCGACACCGACGAACGAGATCAAGCAGGACAGTGCGATGGCGAGCTTCATCCGAGGTTCCTTGCTGGGGCCGAGAGCGGCCACAGAACGGGCCGGGACGTTAGCGACTCCCGCGGAGTCCGTCGACCTGCACGATCCGATCCTCCTCCGCGATCCAGGCCGTCAGCGCACCACCGTACACACACCCGGTGTCGAGGCCGACACACCGAGGTCGGACGACGAGGCCGCGTCTGGCCCAGTGCCCGAAGACGACCCGCTTCGTGCCGCTGTAGAAGTCGTCCCATGGGCGGAACGGCGGCCCAGGCGGTGGCCAGTCGGAGTCCGGCCGCGTGCCGGCGGCATCGCAGTAGCGGACGTTGACCGCGTAGTCGATGTCGGCCACGGGCAAGGCACGAAGGTGGTCTTCGGTCCAGCGCGGATGCAGGCCCGCGTGGATGACGACGAGGTCGTCGAAGACCCGGACGATCGGCTGGGCCTCGAGCCACCCGCGATGCCGCGGCGCCCTTGGCTTGGGCTTGCCGAGCCAGTGCAGGTCGTGGTTGCCGAGCACCGGTTCCGCGCCGACTTCGATCAGCAGGTCGAGAGTGCCTTCGGAGTCCGGGCCCTTGTTGACCATGTCGCCGACGGGCATCAGCCGGTCCTGTCCCGCGACGAACGCGACCGCGCGCAGCAGTCGTTCGAGCGGTTCGCGGCATCCCTGGATGTCGCCGACGAAGATGCGGCGCGTCACGGCGCGGTCGCCGCGAGCGCGGCGCCTCCGTCGAACGCGCGCCGGAGGTGACCGGCGAGATTGGGCACACGTCGCTTGCGGGGCATGTCGCGACCGGCATTGTTCCGCCTCTTCGCCACCGCTCAACGCCGAGCCCTCGCTTCCGTCGCGCCGCCCGTCATGCCACGCCTGCTCCGCGCCGCCGGTTCCATCTCGGCCTTCACGCTGCTCTCGCGCATCCTCGGCCTCTACCGCGATCGCCTGATGGCGCAGACCCTGGGCGCCGGCTGGGTCCAGGGCACGTTCCTGCTCGCGTGGACGCTGCCGAACCTGATGCGGCGCCTGCTCGGCGAAGGCGCTCTCTCCGCGGCCCTGGTCCCGGCCTACGCGAAGGCGCTGCGAAGCGCCGATCCGACGGAGGCGAAGCGCCTGCTCGCCGAGGTCTCGGGCGCCGTGATCACGCTGCTCGCGCCTCTTTGTGCAGCGGTCGCTGCGATCAGTCTCGTACTTCCGGCCGAGTGGCTGCCGGCACCGGAAGGGGGCGTCGAGGCGATGCGGCTCCTGCTCGCACTGAACGCCGTGCTGTTCTCGTACGCGCTACCGGTCTGCCTGACCGCGGTTTTCAGCGGAGCGCTGAACACCGTCGGGGTCTTCGGTCTGCCGGCCGCGGTGCCGATCGTGCTGAACGCGTTCTGGATCGCGGCGATGCTGCTCGCGAAGCCGCTCGGCATCACCGTGGACACCGAGATCGCGACGTTCGCCGCGTGGTGCCTCGCGATCGGCGGCGCGGCCCAGCTGCTGCTCGTCGTCATCCCTCTCCGAGCTCGCGGAGACCTGTTGCGGCCGCGTCTCGGCTTCCCGGCGCGCGGCACGGCCGCACGCGGTGTCTTCCTGACGATGGGCCCGATGGTCGTGGGCATGTCGCTGAACCAGGTCAGCAGCCTGGTCGACCAGCTCATGGCCTACTTCCTCGTGGCGCCGGGAGCGGTCACCTACATCTACCTCGCGAACCGGCTCCTCCTGTTCCCGCACGCGTTGACGGCGATGTCCGTCGCGGTGGCGGTGTTCCCGAAGCTCGCGCACGAGGCGAACGACTTCAGCCGCGAGGCGATGCGGCGAACGCTCGACCTCGCCGCCGCGGCGACCATCCTGGTCACGCTGCCTGCGACATGCGGGCTGATCGTGCTCGCGGAAGACGTCGTGCGTGTCCTGTTCGAGGGCGGCAGGTTCACCGATGCGGACGTGTGGCCGACCATGCTGACGTCGTCGTGCCTCGTCGGCGGCCTGCCGTTCCTCGGACTCGCACAGCTCTATGCACGAGCCTTCTACGCAGTCGACGACGCGAAGACGCCGGCGCGCCTCGCCGCATGGCTCGTGCTCGCGAATGCCATCGTCAACCTGCTGCTGATCCTGACCACCGACCTCGGCACCGCGGCACTCGCGCTGTCGAGCAGCCTGTCGTCACTGGCCAACGCAACGGTGCTCGCGCGTCGCTTCCATCGTCACGCGCCCCCGAGCCGCGATCTGCGCGGCGCCTGGCTGCGGACGAGCCTCGCGACCGCGGCGATGTGCACCGCACTGCCCTTCCTGAAGCTCGTGCCGAAGGACGCTTCGCTCGGCGCGCGGGCTCTCGGCAACGTCGCGTTCCCGATCGCGGTCGGCATCGTGATCTACCTGGTCGCGCACATGCTGCTGAAGTCTCCCGAGTTGGCGGCACTCCGCCGGAAGCGGCAGCCGCCGCCGAGCTGACGCACGCCGCGGCGCGACTACTCGATGCGCTCGAACTCCAGCGAGTTCTGCGCATCCTGGTGCAGACGCAGCGTGCCGCGCTCGACCACCACGCGGCGCGTCTCCTGAGTCCCTGGCTTCTCGACGTGCACGTCGCCGTCGCCGTCGTTGAACCAGCCGAGCCGGACCTCTGTCTCGAGCGAGTCGCCCTTCTGCGTCCACGTACGAACGCCCGCGCGCACCAGCGGGCGATCTGGCGCAGCGCCGGGCCCCTCGAAGCACACGACCATGTGATGCTGCGTCAGCACCAGGTAACCGCGCGCAGGTCGCGGGTCGACCTGTCCGGCCACGATCCGCCGGCGCAACTCGAACACGCCTTCGTACGGGTGCCGCGCGGGCAGCCCGGGAACTGCCTTCGGCGCAGCGGCCACGGGCTTCGGCGGCTGCGGATCCTGGACGGCCGCGGCGAACGCGGCGCCGAGCACCAGCACCGCACCGGAGAAGATGACGTTCATGGGGAGGTCCTCATTCGACGGCGATGACGACGTTCGCGATCGCCTTGCCCGGCTCGAGGTCGACGCGCCGGCGCCCCGATCGCACCTGCGGGCGGCGCTTCGGCACACGGATGTCCTGCTGCGCGCGGATCTCCGTCGCGCCTGGGAGGAGCCCCGCCAGCTCGAACTCGCCGCGCGAGTCCGTTCGCACCGCGTGGTCCTCACCGCAGTAGACGAGTGCTTCCGCGATCGGCGTCCTGGTCGCCGCGTCGACCACTTGACCGCGGACGGCGGCGCCGATCACGACGTCGATGACGACGGAGTCTCCGCTCGCGCGCGCGAGCGCGTGCGCCATCGTCGGCGGCAGGCCGTGCACGAGCAGTCGCGGCTGCGTGTCCACCGGCACGTGATCGAGCCGGAACGAACCGTCCGCAGTGAGCTGCGCCTGCACGCCCGGCAGGCCGCGCGCGAGCACGTACAGGGTCGTCGGATCGATGCCCGCGGGCAGCCGGACGCGACCCTGGGAGACGCGTGACCGCACCAGCGGCACGACGGTGTCGCCCTCGCCGCCTTCGCGTCCGACCGGGCGATGCGCGATCGCGAAACCCGGCGCCAGGACGCGGAAGCCGAGCCCGTCGAGAGCGATGTCGATGCCGTCGATGGCGAACCGGCCATCTGCATCCGTGCGCGCGGTCCCGAGCACGATGCCGTGTTCGCCGCCTCCCATCACGAGGACCTCGGCGCCCGCGATCGGCTCCTGCGCAGCACACCTCCATCCGAAGCACCAGCTCGCGATGGGCTCGACGACCCGGCCGCGCAGCGTGCCCGGCGCCCGTAGTTCGACCCGCACCGACTCCCCGAGTCGGACCGCGCGGAAGCCCGTGCCCGATCCCGAAGCCCGGTAGCAGACCACTGCATTGCCGGGCACCAGTTCGCTTCCGACCGTTGCGCTGGCGCCTTTCGCCGAGAACCGGCCGATGGGCCGCGGCGGCGAGGGGGACGCGAACGCGAGGCGATCGGGAAAGAAGGTCAGTTCGAGGTCCGGCGAAGCGACGCTGCCGCCTGCGAACGTGATGGTCGTCCGCCCCGACTCGATCCAGTCCAGGACGAACCAGACGAGGCCTGCGCACGCCGCGATCGCGACGATCCCGAGCGCGATGCCGAACCTCGGCGACGACTCGCGCGAACGTGCATGTTGCGTTCGCTCGATGCTCGTCCGATCTCGGGTTCGCGGCGCCGCCACGGACAAGACCATACCGACGCGGCCTTCGCCGTGCTGGAATGCGGGGAATGCCGCTCACCAGGACTCCGCCATGCTGATCCACCTCCTTCGCCACGGCATCGCCGAGGATCCCGGCCCCGGAATGCGTGATGAAGAGCGCGCGCTCACCGACGAGGGCAAACGGCGCATCCGCCGCGCGGTGCCGGCATGGAGCAAGGTGGTGGACACGCCGGACATCGTGTTCACGAGCCCGCTGCGCCGCGCTCGCGAAACCGCGGCGGTGTTCGCGGAGGCCGTCGGGTTCCTCGGCGACCTGCGCGTCGAGGACGCGCTCGTTCCCGACGCGCCGCCTTCGCTCGCGGCGAGCTTGCTCGAAGCGGAGGCACTGTCGGGGTGCAAGAGTCTGGCGCTCGTCGGTCACGAGCCGCACCTCGGGTACCTGCTGGGCCTCGTCCTGACCGGTCACCCACGCCAGCCGATCCCGTTCAAGAAGGGCATGCTCGTCTGCGTCGAGACCGAGTCGTGCGCGAGTCTCGTGGCACGACTCAAGTTCGCCCTGCCGCAGCGCACCGCGGGCGACCTCGGCTGACCGCGGGCGATCACTTCACGGCGGCGCCGGGTCGCAGCAGCACGTCGCGCACTCCGCCCTTCGGCACCTCGATGTCGGGGCCGAGGTACTCCTGGCGCGAGTCGCCGAAGCCGACCTGGAACCGGACCCGGTACGTGCCGGCGTCGATGTGATCCTCCTGGAACTCGCCGCTCTCCACGTTGGCACTCGTACCGGCGACGTGTTCGCCGCGATCGCCGGGCGGTGTGTCCGACTTGATCCGCGCGAACCCGACCCAGATCCAGCGCGCCTTCTTGCCGAATGCGCCGATGTCGACCCGGCCCTTCACGACGGCGACCGGCTCGAGCTGGATGCGCAGTCCGTCGTTCGGCGAGCCTCCGGTGACCGTGACGGCGACGAGCTTCCCCCGCACCGGGTTGTCGCGGTCGCGCAGATCCTGTGCGGTCAGGGCCCACGAACCCTCGGGAACCTGTGCGAGCCGGAAGCGGCCTTCCGCATCGGTCGATGCGCTGAGCCAGCAGCGCCCCTCCTCCGAGTTCGCGCTCTTCAAGACACCCTGCGCCTCGACGTTGATGCCCGCCGCCGCGCGACCGTCCGGAAGGAGGCACACGCCGCTCATCGACGACGTCACGATGTCGACCGCGAGCTCCTTCGCTTCTCCCTGTTTCAGCTCGACGTTCGAGTGCCAGAGCATGCGGGAGCCGCCGCCCATGCCGAACGCGGTCTCGACGGAGCTCTCGACGCTCATCGACAACCGGCCCGCTGCGACGGTGCCGAGATCGAAGCGACCTCGTTCGTCGACGCGCGCCGCGAACCGCCGCGAGTTGCCCCACGCACTGACGACGCAGCCGACACCCGGTCGGCCGTCGACCATCACCGCGCCCGCGACGGTGGCGGTGGGGCCGTCGATCGGCTTCTCGCCGGCCTCGATGTGCACGGTCGACTCCTGGCCCACCCGGATGTCGACCTGGACTTCCTCGCGCTCGCGCCACAGCGACAGCTCCTGCACCATGCCGAGCACGCCGCCGGGCGAACGCAGCGCCTCGAGGGACTTGATCGCGACGAGTTCGTACGAGCCCGGCTGCAGTGCCGCCACGAAGAACGTCCCGTCGACGCCCGGCGTGAGCATGTTCGGCAGGGTCTCCGTCGCTCCGCGCGACTCGCTGCCGCGACGTCGAATCATGCCGATCGAGAACCTCCCGGGCGGCGGCACCTGCCCGTTCTCGGTGACGACACCGCGCAGGGATCCGGGAGTCTGCATGACCAGCACGACTTCCTCTCCGAGCTTCACCTCGCCGTGCACCGCGCCCCACTTCGGATGCTCTGCCGTCACGCGCAGCGATTCCCCGCGGAGTCTGTCGATGCGCAGGCGGCCGTCGTCGCCCGTGAAGCCGCACGCGACCGGCATGTCCTGCAACCGCTGGCCTCCACGCGGCGACCCGAACACCCGCGCGTTGCGGACCGGCCGATCCTGATCGGTGACGACCCGGACATTGAACAACTGCGGTTCGGTCAGCTGCAGCGCGACGCTCGTGTCGGCGTCGAGGATCTCGAACCCGACGAACGACATCGCGAGGCCCGGCGCATCGGCGAGCAGCACGTACGGACCCGCGCCGAGGTTCTCGATGCGGAACGCACCGTCGGCGACGGGACGCAACCGTTCGCGCAGGTCGATCGGCGCCGAGAATCCGAGCAGGTGCATCTCCGTGGCGCCCTGGCCCGGCCGGCCCGGCAGTACGCGCAGCCGCGGCTCCTTGACCGGCTGTCCGTCGGGCAGCGTCACCCGGACGTCGACCGCGAACGTGCTCGGCAGCACGACGACGACGTCGCCCGCGATCGCCTGCGGCTGCGCGAGCGCCCACGCATGGCCCCTGCCGCGGCGCGCCGCGACCGTGACCTTGCCGGGCACGAAGCCCGTTCCCTCGAAGCGGCCCTCGGCGTCGGTCGGGGCGAGACGCTGTGCCAGATCGACCGGCGCGATCGTGATCGTCGACCCTGCGAACACCTCGGCGCCGGCCACCGGCTTGCCCTTGGCGTCCACGACGCGCCCGGTGAGCTCTTCACCGCGCCGCAGCTTGATGCGGCCGACGTCCTTCGTCTGGCCGGCGCGGATCTGGAGACCCGGCTTCACGTCGGAGAGGAAGTCGCGCTGCGTCGTCGCCAGCATGTTGTTGCCGGGTACGACGCCGACGAGCCGGAAGGCGCCGTCCGAGCCGCTGCGAGTCGTCGGGATCGGCAAGTCCTCGAACGCCGTCTTCACCCACTTCGGCATCTCGACGACGCGCCACGGCGAGTTCTGCTCGCGCACCAGGAGTGCACCCTCCGGATCGAAGCGCTCGACGGGGAAGAAGCTCGCGAGGCTGCCGGGCAGGTCGGCGGCGCGCACGAGCGCGCCAGCCAGCGGCTCACCCTCTTCGTCGACGACGGAGCCGACGATGACACCGGCGTTCGGCAGCACGATGTCGCCGAGATCGATGACCTCGCCGGGCGACGGCGAACGCGAGAGGAACTGGTGCGTCGGCGCATCGGTGCCGATGCCCGCGAACAGTACGTAGAAGGCGCGCGGCCAGACGCCGCTGAACTCGAAGCGGCCGTCGTCGCCCGTCTTCGTCTCGCCCGCGACGTAGCGCGGTGCGTAGGTCGACTCCTCCGCGAAGAGGTCCACGCCCTCGGGCAGCACCGAATCGAAGGCGCCGCGATAGAGCCGCACGCCGCACCCGGCGACCGGCGCCTTCGTGTGATCGACGACGCGGCCCTTCCATCCCGTGAGCGAAGCGAGGATCTCGGGATCGTCGCGCCACCCGGCGGGCTGCATGGAGACGGCGACCCGTTCGGACGCGCGGCCCGACGATTCCTGTGGCCCCGCGTTGGCGGTCGTCACGGGATCCGGGTCGACCGGCGTCTCTGCAGGCGGCCGGCCGACCGGCGGCGGCGCCGGATCACCATGCGTGAACCACCAGACGGCCCCCAGGACCGCCGCGAGCACGAGGACCAGCACGAAGACGAACGAACGCTGCATCGAGGACTCCGCCGACGAGAGGGCCCGTTGTAGCCGAACCCGCGCGATCGTCTGCCGGCTACCTCGACCCTTTCACGGTCGGGTCCGACTGCCTCGGGCTCGCCAAAAGGCGATCGTCGCGAGCACGATGGCGTGGTCGATCTCGCCGGTCTGCAGCAAGCCGTCCAGCTCGGCGAGCGGCTTCGTGACGACCTCGATGTCCTCTCCCGGATCCATGGCCAGGTCCCCCACCCGACGGCAGCCGGTCGCGAGGTAGCTGTGGCAGCGGTTCGTCATCATCGACGGGTTCGGCGACATCACTCCGAGCAGGCCGATGTGTTCGGCTTCGTAGCCGGTCTCCTCGCGCAGCTCGCGCCGCGCCGCCTGCAGCGGATCGGTCTCGTGCGGATCGATCAGGCCGCCCGGAATCTCGAGCGAGACCTTCTCGGTGCCGTGGCGGTACTGCCGGATCATCACGAGCTGTTCGTCCGTCGTGAGGGCCAGGACGTTCACCCAGTCCGGCGTGTCGATCAGGAAGAAGCCGATGTCCGCACCGGTCCGCGGCGAGCGACGGCGCGACTTGCGGACGTGGAAGACCTTGTAGTGGGTGAGCGTCTCGTCGCCGAGTCGCTGCCAGTCGTGGATCGTCATCGTTGCAGGCGGAGTCCGGTCGAAGCTGTGCCCGGGATCGCCACGGCGCCGAGGCCGGCGCCAGCTGCATCGCCGGCGACCGCGAGCCTACCGGGGCCGAAGTGATGCGTCTCCAGGCGGAACGCGCCGTCCTGTCCGGTCGTCGCGAACACCGGCAGGTCGAGAGCGCCGCCTTCGAGCACGCGGCGACCGGGAGCGAAGTCGGGAGCGGCGCGCGCGTTCGGTTCCCAGCGCAGCGTCACTCCGGCAGCGGGCACTCCGCGCGCATCCACGACGACGCCTTCGAGCAGGGCACTCAGTTTCGCCGCGAGCCGCGCCTCGGGTGTCGCCGGCAGCAGGTCGTAGTCGGCGAACGGCGCACCCGGATCGACGAGCTCGGCGTACGTGATGTGCTCGATGGCCCGGACGACGAGACGCGCCGGCTCCTTGCCGGTCGCCCGCACGACGAACGTGCCGTCCGTGCCGGTCTTCGCGGTGACCGGCGCCGCGCCCGCGACCATCCACGCCACCGTGGCGCCTGCGATGGGCGCGAGCCCCGGCCGCGAACGCACCCGTCCCCGGATGCTCGACGCGGGCAACGGCACGAGCTGGATGCGCAGATTCCCGTACGGAGGGGCCATCGGTCCGAGAGCCTTCGCTTCGTGATCGACATGACGGATCGCGAGCACGATCGGGCCGGGCAGCATCGGTCCGAGTTCGAACGCTCCGGTCGCCGACGTCGTGGCGACCAGACCCAGCGGATCACCGCCGTCGACCGACACGCTCGCTCCGGCGACCGGGGTCGTACCGTCGCCGCCGACCACCGTGCCGACGACGCGTTCGCCGGGGACGAGCCGCACCTCGGCGCGCTGAGGCGAAGGACCAGCCGCGACCTGGACCCGCGTCCTCGCGACGAAGCCGCCGAGCGTCGCGATCTCCGCTTCGTACGGGCCCGGCACCACGAAACGGATCTCCTGTTCGTTCGCGAGCCGGTGCACACGACCCTCCGCGTACGTGCCGAGTTCGACCGGGACGTCGCCGCAGACGGGTCGTCCGGCGAGCATGCCGTGCTCGATCCACGCGCGCTCGACGACGACGTCGCCAGGTGGCACCGGCGATGGCGCCGTCGCCGACGTCGCGACGCCACGGAACCGGACGAAGGCGTCGGCCGCGGCCGAACCGTCGGGGGCACGCAGCGACAGGACGAGGCGGGACGACCAGCGATCGCGCACCAGCTGCACACGCTGCGGCTCCTGCTCCGTCGAGCCGACTTCGGTCGGCGCGAGGCGCAGGAGGAACCCGTCCCGCACGACCGCAAGCTGTTCGCGTTCTTTCAGGGCGAGCAACGCCTTGCCCTGCTCGTCGGTGAACGCGATCTCGTCGCCGTTCGCGACGCGGCGAACCGCGGCGCCGGCGACCGGCGTCGACGTGCCGTACTCCACCACCACGATGCACGCGGTCGGCGCATCCGCGAGTCCCGCGGCCGGCGCACGCTCTTCGTTGGCACGCGTCGCGACGGTTCCCGGCGGCACGCCGGCGGCGGCGGCAGGGCCAACCGGCGACTCACTTCGATGCCCGGATCCGTTCGCACCGCCGTCGGGCCGCGGATCGCTCGAGCCGGACGTCGCGAACCATCCCACGACCGCGACGGCGACGAGCAACGCGACGACGACCAGGACACGCATCGAGGCGCGCGAGCATAGCGCGCCCTATGCTGCGCCGCCGATCGCCATGCCCGACCCGACCGATCGTCGCACGCCCGCACTGCGCATCCTGTGGGCAGCGGTCCTCGGCACGGGCGGGCTCGCTGCGCTGTTGTTCCTGTTCGGCGTGACCCAGCGCCTCCTCTACCCGCACGAGCTGGAGTGGATGGAGGGTGCGATGGTCGACCACGCATCGCGCGTCGCGAACGGGTTGCCGCTCTACTGCGCGCCGGGCCCGGAGCACGTGCCGTTCCTCTACGCGCCGCTGCTGTTCTGGATCGGCGGCCTCACGATGAAGTGCGGCTGCGAAGGCCTGTTCACGCTGCGCTTCGTCGCGACGGCGATGTCGATCGGGTCGGCGATGTTGATCGGACACTGGGTGAGGCGGGAGACCGGGCGGCTCGCACCGGGCCTGGCGGCGACGGGTCTGTTCCTCGCCGGCCACGGCTGGCTCGCGTGGTGGTTCGACCTCGCACGCAACGACTCGCTCTTCGTCTTCCCGTGCATCGCATGCGCCTACGTGCTGCGACACGGCGGTCCCCGCCGCTGGCTCGCGGCCGCGGCGCTCGCGACCGCCGCGTTCCTCGCGAAACAGACCGCGCTGTCGTGGCTGCCTGCGATCGCGATCGGCGCCTCGTTCGTGGACTGGCGAACGGCGCTGCGCTTCGGCGGCGCCACACTGCTCGGCACCGGAGCGGTGACGCTGGTGATGCACCTCGCGTCGGGCGGATGGTCGACGTTCTGGATCTTCGAGATGCCGCGCCACCACGGCATCGTCGCCGCACGGATCGCGGGCTTCTGGACCGACGACCTGCGCATCCTGCTGCCGACGGTTGCTCTCGGCGTACTCGGCTTCGCGGCCGCTTGCCGGGCTGGCGATGCTCGACGAGCGCTCTTCCTCGCGGCCTTCGGCAGCGGCGCGCTACTCGCGTCCTGGATGTCGGCCATGCACGTGGGTGGCTACGACAACGTGATGATGTACGCACTGGCCGGTGCGGCCGTGCTCGGCGGCATCGCGGCCGCGAGCGATGGCCGGGTGATGCGATTCGCGGGGCCGGTCCTCCTGCTCGTGCAGCTGACGCTCTTCGCTCACGCGGCGATCGTGCGCGACCCGCTGCGTACGCTGCTCCCCGAACCCGCGCACCGCCGCGCCCACGACGAGTTGCTCGCCTTCGTGCGGTCACAGCCGGGTCCGGTGTGGGCTCCTGGTCACGGCGGCCTCGGAGTCGCTACCGGCCGCGGCACGAGCGCGCACGGCCAGGCGATCTTCGACCTGATGCAGCTGCTGCCGCGGCTGCCGTCCGGCGAGTTCGACGTCAGCGCTCTCACCGATCGAGCGAAGCTGGCGCATCTCTCCCCGCGCGCGCAGGACGCCGTCATCGGTTTCTACGAACGCTCGGTTGCGGCCCTGCGCGAACGTCGCTTCGCGGCCGTCGTCGTCGACGACGTCGGCACGCACCTGTTTCCGTCGCTGTTCGCGCCCGGTCTCCAGGGCTGGACGCGTCGCAGCGAACCCCTGCTGCGGGAGCCCGAAGCGATCCGGCCGCTGGTCGGCTTCGACCTGCGCTCGCCGTACGCGTTGCTGGCTCCGCGCTGAACGCGCGTCGTGCATCCGTACGACGCGGCCGGCGAACGCCCGCCCATGTCGACCTTCGCCCGCGCGCTGCGCGAACGCTCGCCGCGGGCGACCGCCGGCAGAAGGTGGGTGTTCGTGCCGTACGACCAGCTGCACGACGGCATCGGTCCGCTCGCGACGGCGCCCGCGAACGAACTCGGCATCGTGCTCGTCGAGAGCACGGCGAAAGCGGCGCGGCGGCCGTACCACCGCCAGAAGCTCGCGCTCGTGCTGACCAACCTGCGCCACTTCGCGCTCGAGCAGGCTGCGCGCGGAGTCGCCGTGCGCCACGTCGTCACCGACGGCGACTACGCATCGGCGCTCGCGCCTGTGGCTCGCGAGCTCGGCCCGCTGCGGGTGCAGCGACCGGCCGAACGCGAGCTGCGCATCGAGCTGGCGCCGCACTTCGCGAACGGCTCCCTCGTCGAAGTGCCGCACGACGGCTGGCTCACGACGGCCGCCGACTTCGCGTTCGGCGGCGGGCCGCCGTGGCGCATGGACGCGTTCTACCGCCGCGTCCGCCAGCGCACGGGCGTGCTGATGGAGCGAGGCAAGCCGGTCGGCGGCAAGTACAGCTTCGATGCCGAGAACCGCCGGCCGTGGCGCGGCGAACCCGCGGCGCCGACGCCGCCGACGTTCGCCGTCGACGAGATCACGCGCGAAGTCTGCGAGCTGGTGACGACGAAGTTCGCGAGTCACCCGGGCACGCTGCGGCCGGAGCACCTGCCGGCGACCCTCGCTGACGCGGAGACGATGTGGCGCTGGGCGATCCGCGAGTGCCTGCCGAAGTTCGGGCCGTTCGAGGATGCGATGTCGACGCGTTCGAGCGGGCTGTTCCACTCGCGCATCGCGCCGCTGCTCAACCTGCATCGTCTCCTGCCTGCTCGCGTGGTGCGGGACGCAGCGGACGCCGACGCGCCGCTCGCCGGCCGCGAGGGATTCGTGCGGCAGATCCTCGGATGGCGCGAGTTCGTGCGCCACGTGCACGAGGCCACCGACGGCCTGCGCTCGCTCGCCGACCGAGCGCTCGACGCGAACGTGCTCGCCGCGACCACACCGCTGCCGCCGGCCTTCTGGGGCACGGCGTCCGGGCTCGCGTGCTTCGATCACGTCGTCGCCGACGTGTGGCGAGAGGGTTACAGCCACCACATCACGCGCCTCATGGTGCTAGGCAACATCGCGACGCTGCTCGGCGTGTCACCGCGCGAACTCACCGACTGGTTCTGGGTCGCCTATGCCGACGCCTACGACTGGGTCGTCGAACCGAACGTGCTGGCCATGGCCACGTTCGCGGTCGGTGACCTGATGACGACGAAGCCGTACGTGTCGGGTGCCGCCTACATCGCGAAGATGAGCGACTACTGCCGCGGCTGCGCATTCGATCCGAAGAAGGACTGCCCGCTGACTCGCGCGTACTGGCACTTCCTCCTCCGGAACCACGACCGGCTCGCAGGCAACCCGCGCCTGGCGATGCCCCTGCGCAGCCTGGCCAGGCGGCGTCCCTCGGAGCGCGCCGTCGACGCCGACGTCGTGGCATGGATGCGGCGCACGCCGGACGCGGGCGCACCGCTCCTCCCGGGCGCCATCGCTGGATTTCGCGACAGTTCGTGAACTCGGACGCCGCGAACCACCGATGGGAGGGTCACCCCATGAAGACCCCGGTCGGTTCCCTGCTGCTCGTTCTCACCATGTCGACGCGCCTGGCCGCCCAGGATCCGACCGACGACCCGGATCGCACGATCCGTTCGCTTCGTGCCGAACTCAATTCGGCGCGTGCAGAACTGGCGGAGCTGCGTGAGCAGGTCGATGCCTCGGGTTCGATCGTGCACGGCGCCGTGCGCCTCGACATCACGACGGCGTACTACTTCCGCGGCATCCTGCAGGAGGACCAGGGCGTCATCGCCGAACCGTCGATCGAACTCGGGTGGACGCTTCTCGAGGGCGGCGACACGCTCCGCGACCTCGATCTCACGTTCGCGACGTGGAACAGCGCACACAGCGGGCCGACGGGCGGTTCGCTCGGCATGTGGTACGAGAGCGACGTGACCGCGGCGCTGTCGGCGACGCTGTTCGACCGAGTGCGTCTCGGCACCACCTACGCCGTCTACCACAGTCCGAACGGCAGCTTCGGCACGGTGCAGGAACAGATCGTGTCGATCGGCATCGACGACTCGGGCTGGCTGTGGGACGGCGGGCTCGCGCCGACGCTGCTGTTCGCATTCGAGCTCGCCGGCCAGGCGGACGTCGGCAGCAAGCGCGGCAGCTACGCCGAGTTCGCGATCGCGCCGAGCTTCGAGCTCGGCAACCTCGGCCTGCACGAGCTGTCGCTCGGCCTGCCGGCACGCGTGGGCTTCGGCCTCCACGACTACTACGAACTCCCCGGCGGCGGCGGCAACGAGACGTTCGGTTACGCCGACTTGGGCGTCGAACTCACCGCGACACTTCCCTGCATCCCGCACGAAGCCGGCGAGTGGCAGGCGACGATCGGCCTGCACTACGTGGCGCTCGGCGACAGCAACGAGACCCGCAACAGCGGCGACGCCGACGAGTGGATCGGCACGTTCACGATCCGCACGTCGTTCTGACTTCGCTGCGGAGGTTGGCCGCGCAACGGCCCACTCAGCCGAGTGTCTTGAGAGCGTCCTGCACGAGCTTGCCGTCGGCGAGGCCCTTGTACTTTGCCATCCACTCCTTCATGAAGCGACCGGTGTCCTTGCCGCCCTGGTAGCCGATCGCGGCGGCGATCTCCTTCACCTTGGTCGCGACCTCGGCGGCGCTCATCTGCTTCGGCAGGTAGTTCGTGATCAGGTCGATCTCGACCTGCTCCTTCGCGGCGACCTCGGCACGGCCCGCGGCCTTCGCCTGCGCGACGGTGTCGGCGCGCGTCTTCACCGCCTTCTGAAGGATCGCGATCTCTTCGTCGTCGGGCAGGTTGTCGACCTTTGCGTCGATCGCCTTCTTCTTGAGGTCGCTGATCAGCATGCGCAGCACTTCGAGGCGTTGCTTGTCGCCGCCCTTCATCGCCGCCTTCATGTCCGTCGTGAGTCGTTCGAGGTAGGCAGGCATCGTCAGGTCTTCGTCTCGGTGGTGGTCGTCGCGGTTGCTTCGGGTTCTTCGTTCGGAATGCGCGCGACGCTGACGAGCTTGTCGCCTTCGTTCAGCGCGATGCAACGCACGCCCTGCGTGTTGCGGCCGATGACGCTGATCTCCGACACCTTGGTGCGGACGATCTGGCCGTCCTTCGTGATCATCATGACCTCGTCCTCGTCCTTCACGGCGAGCAGGTTCACCACCTTGCCGTTCCGGTCGCTGGTCTTGATGTCGATGATGCCCTTGCCGCCGCGACTCTGGGCGCGGTACTCCTCGACCGGCGTGCGCTTGCCGTAGCCGTTCTCGCAAACGGTGAGCAGAGAGCCGGAACCGTCGGTCACGACCATGTCGCACACGGCATCGCCTTCCTCGAGGCGGATGCCCCACACGCCGACCGCGCTGCGGCCCATCGCGCGTGCATCGCCTTCCTCGAAGCGAATCGACATGCCGT
>CAZIFB010000004.1:0-51678 GCA_964538915.1 uncultured candidatus Brocadiaceae bacterium
CGACGTTGCAGGAGATCACGGCCTTGCGCTTGCCGTTCTCGCGCGCGATCAGGTTCGACGTGCGCTCACGCCCCATGTCGGCCACGTCCCGCAGCCGCACCGTGGCCCCACCGACGCCGCGCAGCACCAGCTTGCTGACATCGTCGATCCGCTCGCGTTCGTCGGGATGCAGACGAACCGTGATCGCGTAGCGCCGGATGCCCTCGTTGACTTCGGCAACGGTCTCACCCTGCAGGGCGTCCTGGACCTGCTCCGCGGCCGAAGCCGGGCTCAGGCCGGCCGCCGCGAGGTCGCGAGGTCGGTAGCGGACCGGCAGCGAGGTAATCATCACCTCGCGGTTCGCGGCGACGTCGCGCGTCCCCGGCAGCGAAACCAGCTCGCCTTCGATCTGCTTGGCGAGAGTCCGCAGCAGGCTCAGATCATCGCCCTGCACGACGATCGCGATGGCGGCCGGCGTGCCGGACAAGACGTGCGACAGACGGTGTTCGATCGGTTGCCCGATGCTGGTCGTGATGCCGGGTACGCCGGAGAGCACGCTGTCGAGCGACCGGCGTACCTCGTGCTTGCTGAAGCCTGCGGCAATCGTCACCTCGATCTCAGAACTGCTGACGGGCTCGGCGTGTTCGTCGCGCTCGGCACGGCCGGTGCGGCGAACGACGGATCGTACGCCGGGCAACTGCGCCATCTGGGCTTCGACGCCGACTGCGAGCCGATTGCTCTCCTCCAGCGAAGTACCGGGCGGAGCCATCAGGAACACGGTGAACGTGCCCTCGTTGAACTCGGGCAGGAAGCTCGTGCCGTAGGTCTTGCCGAGGGCGAGGCTCGCGACGGTGGCCAGCGCGGAGACCGCGAGAATGCTGCGGCCACGGCGCATCACCCATTGCAACGCCGGCTCGTAGCGGCGCTTCAGCCAGCGGACGAGGAAGCCTTCCCCGTGCGCCTTCGAACCGACCTTGGCCAGGACCAGCCGGCAGAGAGCCGGCGTCACGGTCAGTGCGACGATCAACGATGCGAACGTCGAGACGATGTAGGCGATGCCCAGCGGGCGGAAGAAGCGCCCTTCGATGCCCTGCAAGAACAGCAGCGGCACGAACACCATGCAGATGATGACCGTCGCGAAGACGACCGAGCTGCGGATCTCGTTGCTGGCGTCCCAGATGACCCGGAGCACTGGCTTCTGTCCTTCGGCCGGCAGCGCCGCGTTCTCGTGCAGCCGGCGGAAAACGTTCTCGACGTCGATGATCGCATCGTCGACCAGTTCGCCGATTGCAACCGCGAGGCCCCCGAGCGTCATGACGTTGATCGAGAGCCCGCACGCCCAGAGTACGAGGAAGGCGACCGCCAAGCTGAGCGGTAGCGCCGTCAACGTGATGAGCGTCGTACGGACGTCGAGCAGGAACAGGATCAGGATGATGACGACGAAGATCGCCGCGTCACGCAGCACCGCGATCAGGTTGTGCACCGACAACGTGATGAAGTCCGATTGGCGCATGACGTGGCGGTTCAGCACCACGCCCGCGGGCATCGCCTTCTCGACCTGATCGAGCTTCCTGTCGATGGCGTCCGTCAGGTTGAGCGTGTTCGTGCCGGGCGATTTCTGCACGGACAGCACGACCGCGGCCTTGCCGCCCTCGGTGGCCGTGCCGCGCTTTGGCGTCGCGCCAAGCACGACCTCGGCGACCTGCCCGATGGTGACGGGGTGCCCGTCCTTGTAGCGAACGATGGTGCCGACGATGTCCTCCACCGACCGCACACGTCCGGTTTGGCGCACCGGCAGTTCGAGCCCATCGACGTTCGGCAGATAACCAGCACCTGCGGTGCTGTGCGCGGTCCGGGCCGCCTCCACGACTTCCTGCATCGTCAGGTCGTAGAGCTGGAGCTGATCCTGACGGACGTTGATCTGGTACTCGGGCAGGTCACCACCGATCGCGACGACCTGGGCCACGCCTGGGACCGAAAGCAGTTGGTTGCGCAGCTCGAACTCGGCGTACGCTCGTACCGTCATCGGCGACTGGCTGCCGTCCGGCGAGGACAAGGACAGCAGCATGATCTCGCCGGTAATCGACGTGATCGGCGTGATCTCGGCGTGCGCGTTCGGCGGCAGGTTGGCGCGAGCGGCGTTGAGCTTCTCCGCGACCAGGGTGCGCGCCCGGTAGATGTCCTCGCCCCACTCGAACTCGACCCACACCAAGGATAGGCCGATGGCGCTCGCGCTGCGCACACGGCGGATACCCGGGAGACCGTTGACCGAACTCTCGATCGGGAACGTGACGTTCTGCTCGACTTCGTCGGCAGCGAAGCCGGCGGCCTCGGTGAGCACGACGACAGTCGGCGCGTTCAGCTCGGGGAACACGTCCACCGGCATGCGCGGCACTTGGTAGCCCGCAAAGGCCAGCAGCCCAACGGCCATCAGCAGCACGATCCACGGCTGCCGCAGCGAGAAGGCGATGAGCTTGCGGAACATGCTACTTGTGCTCCCCGGCATGGAAGGTGCCGTCGGCGTGGAAGTGCCCGCCCTTCGCCGCCGATCCCGAGCTGGCGAGCATCAGCTCGTAGGCCCCGGCGAGAACGACCTCGTCGCCGTCGCGCAGCCCGCTCTTGACCTCGACCCAGCGTCCGTCGTCGAGGCCGAGGTCCGCCTCCAAGCGGATTACCTTGTCCGCGTCGGCCGGGTCGCGCCGAAACAGCACCCGTTCGAGGCCATCCTGCAGCGTCGCGGCGAGTGGGATCGCCAACACGGGCTCCGCGGTGCCGGCCGTCTCGATCTCCAGAAAGCCGGCGACACCGGGACGTGCCCACGCCGGCACAGAGGTTGGTTCGAGGAACAGGTCGAGAGTCCGCTGCGACGGATCCGCGTCGGAACCGAGCAACAGGGCTCCGGGAACACGCTCCTCCGTTGCACTCGTGCTGAGTGCCGGCACGGCTTGCGCCGACAAGCCGCTGCGAAGCCGCGGTAGATCACTCTGCAGGCCGCGCGCCCGGAAGCGAACCTGACCGAGATCGCTGACCGTGACGACCAGTTGGCCGGTTTCCAGCCAGGAGCCCGAAGCGACCCGCAACTGGTCGACCACGCCACCCGCGCTCGCGCGAACCTCGATCGCCGACAGCACCCGCCAGTACGGCAACTTGCTGGTAGCGCCCGGGGCATCGCCGAGCAGTTGCTCGACGGTCGTGCCGGTCACGGCCGCCGCGGCTTCGAGCGCCAAGCGGAACCTATCCCGACCGGCGATGATCTGCGCCTCTACTTCGGCCAGCGTGGCATCCGTCGATGCTCCCTTCTCGCGAGCCTCGGCGAGGTCGGCGCGCACCTGAGCAAGCTGCGCACGCGCCTCCGACAATTCGCGCGCTTGCCCGCCGACGCTGGACTGCGTCTCCTCGACGTTCTTCTGTCGCGCTTCGAGCACCGTCACGGCCTCGCGCAAGCTCTGCTCGTGCTCGCGGTGCGCCGCGACCAGCGGCTGCATCGCAGCCAATCGCGCTTCATCGACGCGGATCTGCGTCGCGATCCCACCGATCTCGCGCTGCGCCTGTCGCCAGTCCGGAGAGTCGACGCGGTAGATGGGGTCGCCGGCTTTCACCGACTGCAGAGGCTTGACCAACAGCGTGACGCGCCCCTGCACCGGCGTGCGCAGCTCATGACGCGCGGTCATCAGCAGCTCGAAATGACCGGAGAACCGCAGGGTCTGCGCCACCCGGCGACGCGCGACCTTCACGAAGTCGATGCCGAGGTTCTTGCGAACGGTCTCGGGCACCGCGATCCGGTTGGTCGGAGCAGGTGCCTCGTCAGGAGTAGGCTGTTGCTCCTGCTTTTTCGAGCAGGCCGCCGCGAGCAGGGAGACGACGAGAACGAGACGAAGACGTGCAGCCATGGGTCATTCCTCCTTCGCGGGGGCCGCCAGAGACGGCCAGTAGAGCGAGTTCAGATCGACCGTGGCTTCCGCCTCGGTCACGGCGGATGCGACCGCGGCAAGTTGCACCTCGTAGGCGCGCGTCACGGCATCCAGGATCAAGAGCGTGTCGAGCTGGCCGAGTTCGGCGAGGCGCTTCGCATCCGCGACTTGGCTCTCGGTGAGTGGCAGCAACTCGACATCGAGGATGCGTCGTTGCTCGACCGCTGCGCGGCGCTTCGTGTCCGCCTGCGCAAGCGCGTGGGTAGCGGCCTCGAGACGCTCCTTCAGTCGTTCGGCGGCTGCGTTCCTCGCTGCTCGTTTCTCGGCGATCTCCTGCGCGTTCGCGTTCCACATCGGAATCGGCAGCGAGAAGCCCAAGAAGGGGCGCGGCTGCGCGTCTTCCTCCTGCCATCCGGGCTGGATCCACAGCTCCGGCCATTGCTTGCGGATGGCGAGTTGCAGACCACGCTCAGCGATGTCGTGCTCGCGCTTCGCCAGCTCGACGAGAGGGCTCTGGTTCAGGTTCGCAAGCTGCTCCGAACCAGACACGCGCTCGGTAGTGGACAGACTGGGTTCGAGGCGCAGCTCCAGCCCGGGAGGCATCCCGAGCAACTCGCGCAGGCGCAACTCAGCCCCCTGGGATTCCCCGCGGGCAGCGACAAGGTCCGCTTGGTGGCGCACCCTCGCCAACGTGAACGCCCGCGCTTCGAGCTGATTCAGGGCCTGGGAGGCAGCCAGCCTCGACGCGATCTGTTCGAGGTCCGTGAGCCTTTGCACCAACGCCGACAGCAGGTCGACGCGAAGCCGCGCGGCGGAGAGCTTCACCCATGCGATGTCCAGGTTGTTCAACACAGAGGCTTCGGACCGGCGAGCGTCGATCAGTGCCTGGGCATGCTGCGATTCGGCGAGCGCCTTCTCCAAGCCGGGGAGGCCCGTGATCGGCAGCGTTTGCCCGACGTAGGCTCCGGCGAACCAGTTGTGCTGCCAGACGTTCTCCAGCACGTAGAAGAACGAGCCGCTGAGCTGGGGGTCCTGCCACAAGCCCGCCAACTCCGCCGTGGCCTGAGCGACGGCTGCCTGTGCTCGGACGACCTTCAGCGACGGGTTGAAGAGCAAGGCGACGTAACGCGCCTCGTCGAGAGACAGCCCATCAGCAACGTCGAACCCGTGGATGGCCGTGTCGTGCTGGCGGAGCGACTCCGCGAACGCCCGCACGAGCGCGGCGTGGGGAATGCGCTCGGCGAACAGCCGCGCGTGAGCTTGCAAGTCGACAGGAGCAGGCGTGTAGGTCTGGCAGCCTGCCGCGACGAAGGCGGACAAAGCCGCCCAACGGATCGGGTGCATGAGAGTCGACGGAGTGACGTTGGCGCGCGAACGGGACGCCACGTCACTCGCGCAACGCGGCACATCGAGGCCAGAAGGCCCCGCTTCCCGAGCCAGAGGGCTCGGACGGCGCACGTCGACTCAGATCAGCAGAAGGGTCGTAGCCAGCAGCTCGGTTCGCTGGTCCGTCCTGGGCGGCCCAGTGGCAGGCGGCAGCACCGTGGCGGGCTGCGCACTCGGCGTGTAGGCCAGCCACGAGTCAACGACGTCAACCGCCGGGCAGTCGTGGAACTCGAACGTGATGCGCTCAGGGAGCGGGCCTTCGGCGATGGAGAACGCGACGTCGGTGCAGCCACAACGACTCGGCTCGGCAGATTCACGGTCGCCACAGTCGCCCTCGTCGCCGTGATCGTGCTCGTGCGGGCCGCAATCGACCTCGACTGCGTGCAGATCTTGGCAGCAGGAACCCGAGGCATGCACGAACTCGACGCTACCGTGGCAGTGCGGCCCCGTGCAGACCACCAGGAAGCGCGGAAGGCCCAGGCAGATCACGAACAGAACCGCCCAGATCGAGATCTGGCGGACCTGACGCGAAACCTGACTTCCTAGACGGGACACCACGCGGTAGCTGGATCGAGCGGCGAAGCCGCTCAGCTTGAGTTCCAGGCAACATACGTTGCGCGCCACCTGAACTCCACGTTCTTGTCGTGGGGCGGCTCCGCAGTTGTGCCCTCAGCGCGGAGAAACCACGGCCCTCGCAGCCGGCGAAAGCGGGGCTACAGCCAGCGAGAACACGCGACATGGATAGCCTCGCAGTCGCCTGACACGTCGCGGTCACACGCGCGGCGACCCGTCGATCATTCAGGCACGCGCCACTCCAAGTTGGTCGCGGCGTTGTCGGTCAGATTGCCGTTCTTGTGAACGACCCTATGTGCTGGCGACGGAGCGGGACCAAGAAACGTCTCGGCAACCAGGATGTGGACGGCGCGTTCATGCTGCCGCCCGTCCTTGTCGGTCAGCATCACGTAGAGGCACCCATCTTCCTTGAGGTATGGCGGGACCGGCTCGCCGCGGTCCTTGTGGCGCTTGTTCTTCATTTTCTGCTCCTCGGGAGTGACGTGGTGGCGCATGTCCGCCCCTTCTCAGAGTTTATTGGACCGCCCGACGGCGAACTCCACCCGCGCTCACGTTCGCGCTCGCCGCCTGCTGCAGCCGCTTCAAGGCGTGTGCGACGTAGCGCGGGTCGATGTCGGTTCCGACACCCCGCATGCCAGCAGAATGCGCCGCGATCATCGTCGTGCCGCTGCCCACGAACGGGTCGAAGACCAGTGAGCCGGCAGGGCAACCCGCCAACCGGATGCACATCTCGGGCAGAGCCACGGGGTATGTGGCTGGATGAGAACCGCGGTCCGAGTCACGGTCGCGGATCGTGTCGTAGGGCAGGAACCAGGAGTTCCCGCTGCAGCGACGGTCCTTCACGACGCCAATCTTCTTCACGCGCGCATCCAGTTCGCGATCAAGTCGCTCGCGTTCGCGCTCGGTCGCACGAGCCTCGAAGTCCAGCCAGCCCGCGTAGCCGAACTTCTTGGCGAGGCGACCGCGCATGCGGCTTCGTTTGTCGAGGTTCGACTTCCACTTGTAGGGAACGCCCACCGCCGAGCGGTCAATCGGGACGTCCCCCGCCTTGGTCAGGTGGAACACCATCTCGTGCGTCGGGGTCACGAAGCGCCCTGAGCTGATCGGCTTGAAGTGGCCGAACGTCTCGGCGTCGATCGAGACACTCTTCACCCAGCAGATCCGGTTCTGCAGCACGAACCGCTTGCGCGCAACCATCAGGACGTCGACGTCGACCCACGGATCCGTGTTGCTGTAGCCGACGTTCAGGAAGAAGTGACCGTCCGGTCGGAGCACTCGATGAAGGTCATCGAACACGCCGCCCAACCAAGCGAGGTATTGTTCGCGCGACTTCTTGTCTTCGTACGATCGATACCTGATGCCCAGGTTGTAGGGCGGGGACGTGACGACGCAGTCGACGACGCCGGCTGGCTGCGCACGCATCCAAGCTCGGCAGTCCTGCTTGATGATCGCGATGTCGGGTGTCGCACGCCGTACCGTTTGCATGTTCTGCGCAAGACAGCATAGGCACTTCGCTCGCGATTCCGAGCGGTCGGCGAAGGCTCGCACGGGGTCGCGTCGGATCGCGTGGAGTTGCGCTGGATCCCGGTAGCCAGACACTCACTCAACGTCACGCGCAGGGCGCGTCGTGAATCGGCGACCCATCGCTCGGTCTCGTCGCCCTACTCGGAAGCCCTGCGGCAGGTGCCGGGATCACGGGGTATCGCGCCGACGAATCGTGCCGTGCTGCCTCGTGAAGTGCCCGACGCAGTCGACGACCGTGCGCACCGCGTCGGCAGCGGACGTCGCCCCGAACACCCGGTCATCAGGCTCGTTCGGATACCGTACGCGCTCGTCGACCCGCTGGTCCGCGATCTTCCCGCTCCAACCTTCGACTCGCAGCGCCACGATGAGCCGCTTGTAGATCCAGGCTAGGCAGATCTCGGACATCGTGCCCGCGCCACCGCCGATCGCGATGACCGCGTCGGCGTGCGCGACGATCGAGTTACGGACGTGGTCCAGCCCCGACGGGATCACGACGTCGACGAACGGGTTGGCGTCGGCCGGGTCGTGCCCGGGTAGCACTGCGACCGTGTCGCCGGACTGGTATTGCGACGACGAACGCGCGCCACGGCACGCCGCCTCCATCACGCCGCCGAGGCCGCCGGTCAGCACTCGGTAGCCCGCGTCGACGAGTAGCCGGCCAACATCCTCGGCCAACAGGTCCTTCTGGGACCCTGGTGGCACGTTCGCGTCGCCGATCACCGCGACAAGCCTGCGTCGCGCTGGAGCCTGGGAAGTGGAGTTGCCGGTCATGCGAGCACCTCCGAACCGAGGAACCGCTCGGCTTCCTTCCTGCTCACCAGCAAGCCCCCGAGGTAGGGAACTGAAGTCGGTCGCTCACCGCGCAGGGCCGCCAGCAGCGCCATCACGAGGAAGTCGTGTGTGACCGCGATCACCCCTCGTGTCCCGGGCGCACTCCACACCGCGTCGAGCGCCTGACGCGCGACTTGCTCGCACGGCATGAGAATGCCCTGCGGCAGCGACCCGTCCATCCAGCTCGCCATCAGCCCGGTCCAGCCGAGACGGCGCTTCACCTCGTCGTAGTGCTCCGGCCCGGTCGCGAGGAACCGCATGAGGTTCGACGTCTGCAGGATCGACCCCGGATCAAGTCCTGCGCCGGCCGCTATCGACTCGGCGGTCTGCAGCGCACGCGGAACAGGGCTGCTCGCGAGCCGAGCAGCCTGCCCAACCCGTTGGCCGAGTTCCCGGGCCATCTCACGCCCGCGAGCGGTCAACGCAACCTCGTGCTTCTGCTGGTTGGTCAAGCCGGCGAACGACGGACGTTCAGAGTGCCGAACGAACAGGATGGCACCGTCCTGCAGCATGTCGGCCGTCACGACCTCCGGAGTCACCAGGGTCGACGCAGGCTTGCCGCGTGACCAGCTTCGCGACGGACGGCCCGCTAGGACGCCGATCTGCTTCTCCCGAGCGCGCCGGCCGTCGCCCTTGCCCAAGCCCGATGGCTCGTAGAGGTAGAGCGGCTGCCTGATCCACTCGGGCCGCCGGGCCATCTCGACGATCGGCAGCATGAAAGCCCAGTCGACCGCGATGTCGACGTAGTTCCCATCGATCCGCAGCTCGTGGTCCGGGATCGCGTCGAACAGACGCTTCCGGAACGTCCGCAGGTGCTGCCAGCAGTTGCCGCCTCGGTTGTGCCGCGGCTCCTCGAACACGACTGGGTAGTCGCAGTGCTTGTCCGTGCGCAGCATCGAGCCGACGGTCGCGTCCGCCCCGCCCCGGTGGGCCGCCAGCACTCGCTCGGCCACGTCGGCACCGATCAGTGCGTCGTCCAGGTCCAAGGTCACGATGACCGTGTCGGGATCCGTGCAGATGTGGCGCACTGCGAGCGCCGTGTTCGCGAGTTGCCCGCGGCGCTCCCGCGGCTGGATCAGGGTCACACGATCGCGCCATGCTTCGGCCCAGAACTGCAGGTAGCGGCAGCTCAGCTCGTCAGAGCCGTCATCCACGATCACCGCACCCCAGTCCGCTCCGCGCTGGGCAACGAGTGAGTCGAGGCATCGCCGCATGCGGCCCGGCGGCACGTTGCGGCCCGTGATGACGAAGACGAGCGGCTCGCTGCGCACCCTCGGCACCCAGCCCAGCGGCCCACCAACGAGTTCGACAGATCCGACCTGCTGCGCCGGTCGCGCGCCCTTCTCCACCAGATCGCTCAGCAGCTTCCAATCCGCGACGGGTCGCTTGCACGAGTTCGGCAGATGGACGAACCACGTCGCCGCTCCGCCACCCCGGATCGATCGCAGAGAACCACTGCGCACGACCTCATCCAGCGAGCGATGCCAGGACAAGACAGGCATGCCGCTGCTGAGCTGGTTCGGTAGCGGGCGCGCCGCCAGCAAGCGTTCCCGATGGACGAGGCTGCCCCGCACCTCAACTCGCCATGGCCGACTGCCGTCGCCGGCCGAGAAAGGCAGATCGGCATCCCGAGCGATGTTCAGGGCCGCCGTGACAACCCGATCGTCCGCGTCGAACTGCGCGAACATCTCGCCAAGGAAGTCGTGGTTCCGGTCGCGTCGCCCGACCAGCAGGTCCGAGTCGACCTGGAGCACGTAGTCCGCCGTGCACGACTCGATCCCCTGCAGCGGGGCGACCAGAGGAGCCCCATGGACCGAGTGCGTGCTCGTCGCTTCTAGACCGAACCACCCGCGAAGAACTGTGGCGGCCTCCTGTCCCTCCTCCGGTCCGACCAGGACCCGGTCGATCCAGCCATGGCGGACGAGTCGCTGGGCGGCGGCCAACAGTGACGCGAAGTCACTGTTGCCGTGCTGACGCACGAAACCGTCCCGACGCGAGTCGATCACGAGCACCCGTTCCTGGAACACTCGCGGTCCTTCGAGCTGGCCGACGAGGTGCTGGACCTGCCGCTCGATCGTGTCGGCTTCCATCGCGCACGTCTTCACGGCGAGCGCGACACCCTTCACTTCCGACTTGACCGCAACGGGGCGGCAAACCAGGGTCAGGAAGTCGCTCGCGGGCTCGAAGCGTTCGAGGTCAACCGACTCGCTCTCGATGCGTCGCTCGACTACGAGCCCGTGCCTGAGCAGATCGCGTTCGATCCGACGGAGCGGACGGTGGAACTCGCCGCGGCCAGCCCCGGTCTCGCCGTTCTCTGTGTAGGCGAAGCACTCCTCGTAGCTGGCACCGGCCGGCAGCTCGCGGTGCCGGTGAAGTGGCGTCGGGCCGCCGAACGTCGCGAACGGGTTGCAGATCGTCACGACCACCGTGCCGCCAGTCCGTATGGCCCTTCCCAAGTCCGTGAGCATGCGCTCGTAGTCTGGACCGTCCAACCACTCGCACAGGACCAACGTGCAGACGACCGCGTCGAACGGGCCGGCCGCCAGGACTTCTTCGCGGTCGTCGGTCAGGCGCAGCCCGGCCGGCAGGTCGCCAAGTTCCAGCCACCGCTCCGCAACGCCGGCACCTGGGTCGAAGCCGAGCGTGAGCATGCCGGCCGCGGCGAAGGTGCGGGCGCTGCGCGCCTTCTTGCCGCAACCGTAATCCAGCACGGTGCGCGCACCTGACTGCAAGACAATCGGGTCGACGATGCCGGCTGCGATCCGGGTCGCAGATGGACTCTCGTCGCAGAGCGCGCGCCAGAACCGATCGAACCCATCGAGTTCGGGCAGGCGCTTGTCCTGCAGCGCACGCCGCATCAGCACTTCGAGGTCGGGGCGATGCGGCCACCGCCACGAGAGCCACGCGCGTTCCGCCATCGAGCGATAGCCGGCATCCGTGAATGGGCGGATGTCCGCGCCGTAGTCGATGAGGCGCAGCCCGGTCGAGGTCACGCGCAGGTTCTTGGGGTGCATGTTCCTGCACACCACGCCGAGCCCCTTCAGCTCGCGCAGAAGCTCGATCATCTCGGGACCATGGCCGCCGGTGTAGGGCTCGGATGGCTCGAATGGGTAGCTCACGACGAGCTGGCCGTCGACGGTCACCAGCTCGGGGAGGTAGACGCGCTTGAGGGGCAGGGCCGTGCCTGAGAGCGCGCGCAGCATCGCCTCGGTGTCGTGGTTAGCTCGGGGCTTCATCAGGTCGAGCACCTTGAACACCCGACGCTCGTCGGTGAAGACGACGCCTTCGCCGCCCATTCCGAGCAAGCGAAGTGGCGACTTACCGAGCGCCCCGCGTAGCACCTGCCTTGCCCGAGCCTCGCGAGCCTCCTGGAAGGCCGGAGACTCGATGGCCACTCCGGCGTGGGTCGCGCGGTATTCCGCGATGAACCCGTCCATCGAAACGAACGTGCCGCGGATGGCCGCATCGCTCGTGCTGTGCCGAACGCGCTCAGCGAACTCGGCCACCGCCGATGGTCGGAACTCGCTGCGCAGTCGGTCCATCTCGCTCGCAATGGCCTGGAGGGCGGCACGCGCTTCACCACCGCCCCAGGCCGGATGGTTCGCTGCGATGCGACGGGCAGCCGAACGAATCGCGCCTGCCAAGCCGAAGATGCGCCAAGCGTTCCACGTCAGCGCGGCCAACCGTTCGTCGCGATACTTGCGCACGAGGCGCACGCCGAGGCGCAGCTCCGAGTCGGTCCATGCGAGCAACGGGGACTTCCGCTGCTCGGCGGTGCGCCCCTGCATCAACTCGTTCTCCGCCCGATAGAGCGCGTAGCCCAGCACGTCCTGGAGCAGCGTCTCGCTGGCCAGGGTTGCGCGGCCAGTCGAAGAGCGGTCGTGTCGAACGCCCACGCACGGGTGCATGACCAGCCGCAAGCCCGCTTGGTCGCGCATCAGTTGCGAGACAAGCATGTCCGAGCGACGCACGAACTGGTCGCCGAAGCGCGCGAGTGTCTGGGGGTAGAGCAGCAGGTGGGCTGGATTGAAGAAGAGCGCCGAGCCGCCGCGCTGGACCGAGTCGATCGCGGCTTCGAGGGGCAGGTCGCGAGCGTGGATGACGAGCGGGCGGGAAACAGGCTCGCCAGCCAGCAAACGGGTGACCTTCTGGCCCATCCAACTCAGCACGCTGGCCGCGTCCCCGACGTCGGCGGGATGCTGCAGCAGCGGCGTCTCCAGGTGCTCCGTGGTCTTCGACAGGTCGTAGTAGCTGTCGCGCAGGGCGTCACGTTCGGCTGCCACCTCCGCGCGGCGGTCGGGCCACGAGGACTCGGGTTGCAGTTGGGCGATCGTCCCGAGTAGGAGGTCCAGGTCGACAAGCTGCGTGCGCAGCGTCGCGACGAAGGGCAGCGGCGCAGCGTCCGTGTCGGGGCCGATCACCACGTCGACCTGCTGCTGCCGGAGCTGCAGTAGGGTGCCGACGTCGGGCGTGATGCGCTCGATCGTGGTGCCATCGCCGCGGTCCACTCGAATGCTGAGGCGCTTGTCGTCGTCCAGGATCCAAGCTGCAGCACCGGGAACGGCGAGTGCAGAGTGCGCAACGTAGGTGTTGAGGATCGACCGCGTCGCGGCGATGGGCAGCCGCCTCCGTGTCATGTCGGGCACGTCGAGCAGTGCGCTTCTCTCCCAGTCCGCACGCTGCCGCTCGATCGCGACGAGGTCGATCGGCAGGCCGCCAGCCGAGTAGTAGCTGACCAGTTCGTGCAGCGGTCGTGCGGCGTCGGGCAGTGGGCCGTTCTCGACGATCACGACCTTCGACAACCCGATGCCGGGCTGCGCCTGCAGCCGCATGAGGTCGTCGAGCAGGCCACGGACGTGGGGTGGCACGAGCGCGTCCGTGACGAAGCCGACGACCAGATCGAGGGCCTCGGCGGGCTCCGTCGGTGGCGCGATGGGCACCAGCACGGGTAGTTGGACCGGAGGAGTCCAGCCGAACCGCTCTCCCGCGCGGACCTCGGCCTCGGTCCTCGTCGCGGCATCGAAGCGCAGCCCGTGCTTGCGGAAGATTCTCGTGAGACCGTCCAGCTTCGAGGGTGAAGCGGGTGTCGACAGGCGATCCGGCCGCGGGTCCGCGTAGTGGTGGACGGTGTGCCGGTCCGTTGATCCGAACCGAAGTTCTTCGAGGGCAACGAGCCGAAGGCACAGGTCGCGATCCGTGCAACTAGGAAGGCGTTCGTCGAATCCGCCCGCCAGCAGCAGCAGGTCCAGCCGGACGAACAGGTTGGAGCCTTGGATGTGCTGGCCACGCACGAACAGTTCCCGCGCATCGAGCTTGCTCGGGATCGAGTGTCGGTGACCAGGGTCGGCTGCGGACTCGTGGCGGATCAGGCCGCTCGCCACCATGTTCAGGTCGCCTGCGAGAGCCGCGCCGAAGCAGCATTCGACGTGGTCCGGCTCCCATGCGTCGTCGTCGTCGAGCACCGCGACGAACACGAGGTCGGGCTGGCGAATGTCGCGATGTAGTTGGTCGAGGCCGGTGTTCCACGCGCCTGACGCGCGAGCTGGGGTGCGCCGGTTACGCATCACGGTCAGCCGGACCCTCCCGCGGCAGAGCGCGCGAAGCCGGCGGGCCTGTTCGGCTAGGGCCTCGTCGGGCAGTTCCGAGGGAGGCTGGTCGACGACGACCAGGATCCGGTCGGGCAGCCGCGACTGGGCCAGGATGGACGGGAGGGCGCGGAGTTCGAGAAGGTCGAAACGACCCCGGGTAGCCAGCAACGCGACGACCGAGCGCGCGTCCGGCGAACGCAGACGAGTAGCCATGCAGTTCTCCGATGAGCGAGAGACTTCGTCGACGCCGCCCGGTCGCGAGACCGAGCTATGCCATTCGGCACATCCCTCGAACCCCGTGCAAGAGCACTCCGCTCGGAAGAGCGCAGCCGGAGATCAGGTCTCGCTCATCTGGGAAGACCCGGTCGCCGGCTTGGTGCCCACTGCCCAGGAGGACAGGGAGTCGCATGTCGACTCCGGCAAGGTAGACGAGCGCAAGTCCCCTGGCAACGGTTGCGGCGACACCGAGGGCCAGGATCGAGTGAGGCAACTGGCTGAAACTTCAGGCTCGACTTCAGCGCCACGGTCGCGTGACGAGCACGCCCTGACGAGGTGCCGCGTGTCTTGCCCCTTGGCGGTCACGGCTCACTGGCTGTTGGAACTCCCCAACCTTGGCAGCGCGTGCTCAACGACCTGCAGCACAAGTTCCGAGACGGTCATCCCTAGTTCGTCGGCGGCCTCTTGCACCCGGACTTTCTGCTCGGGAGTAACCCGAAGCTTGATCGACTCGGATCGTCTCGCGCGCGGGTTGAGCTTGGTCGCTGTCAGGGCATCCACGGCCCGCTTCAGCTTCGTGGCAGTAGTTGTTCGTGGCATCGACTCGTGCTTGAACTTGGAGTGGTCGGTGCACATTCTGTAGTCCATGCGACGGCCCGTCAAACCACACCGTGCGATCCTGCTGGTCGCGCATCAGCCTCGGGAGCGGCTGCCGGCCTCGGTTTGCTACGCTCGGGAGAGAGGTGGTTGCGATGGCACGATCTGATCTTCTCCTCGCGATGGTCCGCGCTGGTGCGGCAGGGAACCGGACTCTGTTTCGCAGGGCCGCAGAAGCCGTGATCGCGGAGGAGCGGTCGAAGCGACACGACGTGCTGGCCGAGCAGTTGTCCCAGGAGCTGCTGGCTCACACTCAGACTCAGAACGGTCCCGTCGTCGCCGGCCCTCGCGCCCAGGACTGGCTGCTCGAAGTGACACCACACCGTCGCCTCCACGACCTCGTTTTGGAAGCGGAGGTCGCCTCGACAATTCAAGAAGTAGTCGAGGAGCAGCGGCGAGGCGACCTGCTGAGATCGCACAACCTGACGCCGCGGAACCGCATTCTCCTGCTAGGGCCGCCGGGCAACGGCAAGACGTCGCTCGCTGAGGCGCTGGCTGGCGAACTGATGGTGCCACTGCTCGTCGTTCGCTACGAGTCGGTGATTGGCAGCTACCTCGGCGAGACTGCTTCGAGACTCGGCAGGCTCTTCGACATCGTTCGAACCCGACCATCGGTCTTGTTCTTCGATGAGTTCGACACGCTCGGCAAGGAGCGCGGCGACACGCACGAAACAGGAGAGATCAAGCGCGTCGTCAGCTCGCTGCTGACCCAGGTGGACGCGCTTCCGCCCCACGTATGCCTCGTCACAGCCACGAACCACGATGAACTCCTGGATCGCGCAGTGTGGCGGCGGTTCCAGGTCCGACTTGCGCTGAATCCGCCTAATCGCGAGCGCGCGACGCTGCTGCTGACAAGACTGTGCGAGAGGGTTGGATTCGACCTCGGATATACGCCGCGCACTCTCGCCGATCAGCTAAAGGGGTTGAGCTGCGCCGAACTTGAGGAGTTCGTGCTGGATGTTGCTCGGCAACGAGTGCTTGCATCGCCCGGGGCAAGGGAAGCCCAAATTACGAAGACTCGCTTAGCGCAATGGAAGATGCGTGCCGGCCGGTCGACAGATCGAACTAGGGAGGGGGAGAACGATGGAGCAAAGGCCACTACTGATTCTGCCTGAGGCGACCGCGGCCACTCCGCCGAGGCGGAGAGGAGGCGGCCCAGACATCACGTTCCCGTCAGCCGAGCGGCAGGGAGAGCGACTTGGGACGAAGTTCGAGCGCATTCGCGAGGGCTTTACGCAGCTCGCGGCGGCCGTGGAAGGACTCGAACCGGAGTTCGTAATCGTCTTCGAAGCCAACGACTCGATCGAGAACGTCGCAAGCGCGGCGTCCAAGGTGCTCGGGCTGGAGTGGCTCGCGGAATGGGACCTCCCTGGTGCCGATCAGGATGCTGACTTCAAGATCGATGGCAAGCCTAACGACCTTGTCCCCCTGCGGCTTTTCGCCCTCAGCACCAACCAAGCAGCCATCAGTCAGCTCATCGGACTCTGGAACGACTGGCGACGAGAGCCTGACAAGAGAGCCGCAAGCGGCTATGGCCCTTTCAAGGATCTCTTCCGCACACTGAAAGACTTGCGACGATGGGACGCCCGTGACCGGATTCTCGATACCGGGATACTGGAATGCTGGCGTGAGGATCTGCGCCTTCGAGCCGCCACCATGCGGTTCGAGGTCGAGCTATGGTTTCGGAACGATGACTCCCGCCGCGCGGCGGCGTCTGCCACTGTTGCCCGCGCGATATCAGCCAACGGAGGCCGCGTGGTCGGCGAGTGCGCGCTCCAGCCCATTCGCTATCACGGCCTCCTGGTCGAGTGCTCACGGGATTTCGTCGTGGGAGCCATCGAGGCCATCAAGGCCATCCAAGCCGGTCAAACTGGCAGCTTGGCCTCCCTACTCATATGCGACGAGGTCATGTTTCTGCGCCCGCGGGCTCAGGCCGGAGTGGTGGTGTCGGCTGCCGACAGCAATTCGGACGCAGCGAAGAAGGTCGTCGATGTAAATGGCAAGCCTGTCGTTGCTCTGCTCGATGGTCTCCCACTTGAGCGCCATCACGCATTGGATGGTCTCGTCGAGATCGATGATCCCGACGACTTCGCATCCGCATATCGCCCGGAACAACAGGTGCACGGCACGTCGATGGCCTCGGTCTTGGTCCACGGAGACATGGCTTCCGACGAGTCTCCGCTTCCGCACCCTGTGCATGTGCGGCCAGTGATGCTCCCCCATCCAGACGACGGCAGAGAGGAGTTTCCGAGCGACCGACTGTTCGTAGATTTATTGCATCGTGCAGTCCGCCGCATGCTTGTCGGTGAAAGCACCGAGCCTGCAACCGCTCCGACGGTCCGAATCATTAACCTCTCTCTCGGCAATCCCTCGCGACCATTTGCACGAGAAATGAGCCCGTTGGCGAGGTTGCTTGACTGGTTGGCGTGGGAACACAATGTCGTATTCGTAGTGAGCGCAGGCAACTATGTCGAGTCAGTAGACCTGCCGCTTGGAGAGGCCGACGTCGAGGCGCTTTCGGACCGAGACAGGGTTCACGCGGTTCTGGGCTTCCTGCAGTCCATCCAAAGTCGGCGACGGCTGCTTTCCCCGGCTGAGTCCTTGAACGCGATCACCGTTGGCGCTCTGAATGAAGACGCCTCGCAGGGAGCGGTAGATCGCGACCTCCTGAGGGGCCACCGATACCCCAGCCCCTTGAGTCGCGGTGGGCTCGGCTACGGCGGAAGCGTGAAGCCGGAGATTCTGCTGCCGGGTGGGCGACAGTTGTATAGAGCACGCATCAGTGCTGGCACCGATGCGTCGCGATTTGAACTGATCGCCACGTCCAGTCCTCCAGGGACCAAGGTAGCCGCGCCGGGAAGGGCAGGATCGCTTTCGAGCACAGCTCACACTCGCGGCACAAGCGTCGCAGCAGCCCACGCATCTCGGTTGGCGGCGCGGATCCTTGTCTCGGTTCAGAGTCTGATTGCTCAGTCGGCCCAACCCCACTTTGATGGCGCGCTACTCCCTTCCGTCGTGAAGGCGTTGCTGGTTCATGCAGCGCGGTGGGGAGACCCGCTGGATGTCCTCGACGAGCTGACGACGGCGCAGCATTGGACCGGGGAGCGACGAAAGGCGGCTCAGCTGCTTGGATACGGACAGGTTGACCCAGACCTCGCCTTGTTTGCGACCGAGCGCCGAGTGGTGTTGGTTGGTGGCGGTTTTCTCAGCAAGGGGCAGGCACACCGCTATCTGATCCCGATGCCAGCAGAGATGGACGGCGTAGACTGGCGGCGTCGGTTGGTGACTACGTTGGCCTGGATAACTCCCATTAACATCGCCACGCGACGGTATCGAAAAGCGACTCTATCTCTGAGTGGGTCGTCGCTCGGGCAATGGTTCGAATCAACGAAGGAAGCAGACGACAGCTTGGCAGGAAGGGGCACAGTCGTGCACCTCGTGCGGGAATCGCAGAAGCGGCTTGTCTTGACGGATGACGCGCAACTAGAGATCCAGGTGAACTGCGCCGAGGATGCCCCGGTCTTGACGGAGCGCGTGCCTTATGGCTTGGCCATCACGATGGAGATTGCAGAGCCAGTCGAAGTGGACATTCAAGCATCGGTGCGTGCGCGGCTTTCCGTTCCTGTGCGAGCCCAAGCGTAGCCGAATCTGGGCGGAACGCCCGATATGGCATTTCCGCCGACTGCAGCGGTTCGATCCGCTTCCGTTTCACATCGAGTCACGCCCGCGCAGCGGGCTCCCGCGCCTCCTTCGCAGGCCATCATGGCTGCTCCGCTCCTTCGCCGCGGAACTCATGGGCACTCACGAGTCCGGCCAGGGTCATGTTCTCCTGCACCGAGTCGTGTGGGATCAGCACGTAGCGCCACGGCTTCCCGCCGTTCTCTCGCTCGTGCTTCGTCGCGTGCTGGCACCACGTCGCAGCGGCGCGGGCCTTCGCGAGCACGACAGGATCCTGAAGCTGGTCCGCACGCTTCGTTTCGCACAGCAGCTTCTCGGCCTTGGTCTCGACCGCGAAGTCCGGCTCGTAGTCGGCGTCAGGTGAGTAGCGGATCTGGAAGACGCCGCGCCCTGGCTTGAACCACTTCAGCGCATCACGTTCAAGGATCACGGCGAAGCGGCGCTCTGCGTCGACGTCGAACTTCTGCGTCGGGTAGATGCACCGCTTGAAGCCGCCGAACAGCATGCCCCGGATCTCCAGCTTCCGGTCGACGGGCGCGTGGAGCGGGCGGACAACTTCGCCGGCATCCACCAGGAACCCCTGTTGCCTGACCTCGCTGAAGCCGGCGCTCACCTTTACCTCGTAGGACGTCGCCTTCTCCCACGAGTGCCCCTGCATCTGCTCGTGCACGAGGGTGCCAATCTGCCGCTGGTAGAAGAGCAGAACATTCCTGACCTTGTCGTCGGGGGAGAGGTATCCGCGAAGATGGCGCACAACCTGCTGCGCGAGGTCGTAGAGCACGTCCGCTTGCTCGTCGTAGTTCACGTCGTCGAAGTCGATCAACGCGCGCACGACGTAGTCTTCCATCCGCTCTTCACGACGCTGTCCCGCGTCGGCCTCGCCGATGATGTGCTGGTCGTCGTTGGAGAGGTTCTGGATCAGGATCTCGTCGGCCACGGGCTGGAGTCGCATCGAGGACAGGTCGAGCTGGAACTTGTCGAAGCCGGCTCGAACGTCGCCCGAAGGCAGCACAATCACGCGCGGGATCGCGATCGTGTTGCTGAGGTAGACCGCCGTCGTCTCACGCACGATGCTCACCAGCCTGGACGGATCGATCTGCGGGAATAGCCTCGGGCCACCGAAGCCCAACTGTTTCTTCACCTCGTCCGCGAGGCGCTGCTGAACCTCGGGCGTCTCCAGCGCCTTCGTGCCCGGGACGGCGACCACGTCTCGTGTCGCTTTGCGAATTGCCTCGATGGCGAGCCCGGCTGCCGCGACCTCCTCGGGCGTCTCGAAGCGAGGCGCAACCGCCGGCTGCGGCGTGGTAGAGACCGCGCTCCCCAGCGACGTGCCGGACTCGACTGCCAGTGCGCCCGTCAGAATGGTCTCGAAGACGGGGCGCACTACGATCGATTGGCGCGGCTTGTCCGCGATGTCCTCGCCAAGGTGGAGCACGCTGAACGAGAAGCCGCCCTTCCGCGCCTCGTCGACGATGTCCTGGAAGCGATCGTGCGCGACGATCGTGAGCCGATCGACAGCAGGGACACCCGTCCTCTTGCCGTAGGGCAGGCGCAGGCCGCGCCCGATGGACTGTTCGACGAGCGTGCGCGAGTCGGCCGCGCGCAGCGGCACGATCGTGAACAGGTTCGTCACGTCCCACCCTTCCTTCAACATGTTGACGTGCACGACGATCTCCGTCGGCTCGTCAGCTCGCTCGACCGCGAGCAGGCGGGCGACGTTCTCGTCCTTCTCTGCGCCCTTCTGGCCCGAGTGGACCTGGATGACTCGGCCTCGGTAGCGCCCGGCGAAGAAGGACTCGCTCTCCATTTCGGCGACGAGGCGATTCGCGTGCTCGGTGTCGGTTGCGATCACGAGCATGAACGGCTTCACGGCAGGCAGGCCGCGTTCGCGCGCGTAGACATCCAGGCTGACCTTCGCGTCTTCGTGGATGCGGATGCCGTCCTCCAGCTTCAGGCGATCGAGCTGCTCCTTGGTCATCCCCGACGCCTTGAAGTCGCGCCGGGTCGCGACCGCCGGCTCCTTGACGAAGCCGTCGCGCATCGCGTTGGCGAGCGGATACTCGTAGATGATGTTGCGGAAGCGCGTCGGGCCGCCGCTGCCTTCCACCTGCGGGGTCGCGGTCAGCTCCAGCGCCAACATCGGCCGAAGGGCTGCGATCGCCTGCATGGCCGCTTCGCCGCGGTAGCGATGGCTCTCGTCCATCAGGAGCACGAGGTCTTTCTGTTCGGCGAGGTGCTCGAAGTAAGACTGGCCCAGATACTCCGATAGCTGCCACGCCTTGCGCGTCTCCTGCGACCTCACGCCGAACTTGGCGATGTTGAAGACGTTGATGACGACGTCGTCCCTCTCGAAGAGCTGCATCACCTGCGGGCGCTCTTCGAAGTTGTCCCCGGTCACCAGCATCGGGCTCTTCACCGCGAACTCGGCGATCCCCTGGAAGACATACTTCGGGCTCACCGGCGAGAAGTCGCCAAGGAGCTTGTCGTAGATCGTGAGGTTGGGGGCGAGCACGAAGAAGTTGCGGACCCCGTGCTCCAGGTGCAGGTAGGCGATGAACGCCCCCATGAGCCGAGTCTTGCCAACTCCTGTCGCGAGGGCGAAGCACAGGCTCGGGAAGGAACGCTCGAAGTCCTCGACGCTGCCGAACTCGCTGCGAACGCGCGCGAGGATGCCCGCCGGATCGTCTCGATCCTGCGGCTGCGCAAGCTCCATCACCCGCTGCAGGATCTCCAGCGACTTCTGCTGCGGTGGCCGGAGGCTGAGCCGGCCGCAGATCGTGCTCACGTTGCGGTTCATCGCTTCCCCTTCTCCTTCCTGGCTCCGTCGAACAGAGGGAGCTGTTGCATCCCGCGGGCTGGCTTCTTGCTCTGGCGCTTCGCTGCCTTCCCCGTCCCCTTAGGTGCCGGCGCGACACTCTGCGCTGCGTCGCCATCGACCGCAGGTTCTTCCGTTGCTTCGGCAGGCGGCAGCGACTGGACGTTGAGGCTGTAGTCGTCACGGCCCCACTCGCAGCGGTGCAGAACAGCCTGCGGGATCTTCTTCAGGGTCAGGTTGGGGAAGTCGTCGCGCTGCGCGCGGAACGCGCCACAGCAGATCAGGAGAGTTCGGCTCGGCCCGACTTGTTCGCTGATGAACTGGATCTGCGCGCGGCTCAGGTTCTGCGTCGTGACGTAGAGGAAGTCGGTCTCCGTCGAACGACCGTGCAGCCAGAAGGTCTCGGGATCGGGCTCGTAGCGGAAGCCCTCGAGCTTGCACATGGCCTCCCCAAGCATCGCGGCATTGTAGCTTTTGCTGACGACCCAGTTGCCCCAGTTGTCCTTCTCCAACAGAGATGGAGCGAGCCGGAAAAAGCGGAAGCCACCGCCTCCTGACCAGGAAACTGCCTCGGTGATGCCGTAGGGGTCCTGCCCATCAACAACTTTGCGCAATCGGGGCTGCGCATGAGTCATGGCGTGGTTCCCAAGTTCAATTGCGATCCACCGCCGCCCCATCTTGTGAGCCACTGCGGCCGAGGTCCCCGATCCCGCAAACGAGTCCAGGACGAGGTCGCCAGGATTGGTTGCGACCGTCAGGATGCGTTGCAGCAGCCGTTCTGGCTTAGGGGTCGCGAATGGCTCGACGTCCGGTAGCAACTTGTTCAGATGATCTCGCTTGGCTTCCTGATTGTGTCCCGCCTCATCTGCTGGCCACCAGCTTCGCGGGACCACTCCTTGCTGAACATCTGTTCGATACCGCTTGATGATGGGCATGCCATCCCCGTCCTTGCCAAAGTAGACTCGTCCCTCAGCTCTAGCTGTATCGAAGGTGTCCCTGGAGAAGGCCCAGCCGCGCCCCGCAGAAGGACGCACAATCCGGCCCGATGGCAGCGTCACTGGCCACCGACTTCCTTCGCTTGCACTCTTTGCGGTCCCGTTGTCGCCTTGAAGCCATGGTCCCCGCGGGTCGTTGTCGGGGTTCCTGTAACGATCGTTCTGGTGCTCTTCTCTTGGGAGCAGGTTTCGTGTGCGGGACCATAACGCGCGATCCTTGACGTAGAGGAGTATGTAGTCGTGAGAAATGGAGATCGCGGTATCGCTCCGGCGGCCCTTGTCCTTCTCCCAGACGACGCTGCCAAGGAAAGCTGACCGGCCGAACAGTTCGTCGCAAAGCACCTTCAGATAGTGGGCCTCTGTGTCATCGATGGAGATCCAAAGGGAGCCATCGCTGGCGAGAAGTGACCAAAGGATCGACAGTCGATCGCGCATGAGCGACAGCCATACCGAATGCTCCCGGCCATCATCGTATTGCTCGAAAGCACTGCCGGTGTTGTAAGGAGGGTCGATGTAGATGCATCGCACGCGACCAGAGAAGCGCGACTCCAGAGCACGGAGCGCCAGGAGATTGTCGCCGTGAATCAGCATGTTCTCGAAATGATCGTTCATGCCAACTCGCTTTTGGGCGTGATGGGACAACGCGGGATCTTCGAGGAGAATGCGTGGCTCCAGACGCGGACGGGCGTCCTTACCAATCCAATTCAGTTCGAGCTTCTGTCGTCTGTCAGCCATGTTCATCATCAGCGCCCGCTGCGGGGAGTCTCCAGCGGATCGTGAAGAGCGTCTGTCGTGCAACGCTTGCGCGTAGCTGCTGCTCGATCTCGTCGATGAGCTGCGTTCGTCGCGTGTCCACTTCGTCCTGCGCGTCGAAGAGCCGGCGTCGCTGCTGGCTGCGGCGTTGCTCAAGGCTCTTGATGCGTCGCAGGGCTTCGAGCTTGTCCGCGAGAGCGACGTGCGCCTTCGACTCCTTACGAGTAGCGCGAATCTCGGCGTCCAGCTCCTTCAGCTCGCGTTCGAGGGTGAGCTTGAGGTCCTCGGCCCATCGATCGATCTTGTCCGTCTCGACCTCGAAGTGGGCCGCGTTTCGCACTGCAAGGTCCTCAAGTCGCGCCGACTCGTGACGAGCCAGTTGCGCGTCGAGTTGCTGCTGGACAAGAGCGGGGACGACCGTCGGTCGCTGGATGCTCGCAGGCAGGCTCAGGAGCCGATGGCCCCAGTCTTCGTCGAGCACGGAAAGCGCAGGCGTTCCCACAGTCCCTGTGGCCGCTTCAGCTAGCACCGCCACGAGGACGTGCTCTTCGTCCGCAACCGATGTGATCCGAGCCTTCGCCACCGACAGCCAACCAGACTGGCCAAGGCGCTGCGCGAGAATCGCGACGGGCGCGCCGTAGGCGGCGTAGTCGAAGACGAGTTCGCTGGACGGCAGCTCACGCGCCTCGGCCCGGGCGATGATCGCCTGCGCCAGCGGATGATCCGTGCGGAAAAAGTGATCCCCACGCTGCTCGGCTTCCTTCCAGTGCAGGTTGTAGAGGCCGGGACGTGCGAGGGCTTCGCCCTTCGGTGCGTAGCGGAAGCGGGGCACGGCGGTCTCGAACTCAGCATCGCCCGCCAGCTCGACCTCCGCGAGCGCGAGAAGTCGCCGCTCACGTTCGTCCAAGGCCGCTCGGGCCTCGTCCCGATGCACGCGGAGACGGTCGTGAACCTCCTCGTCGAAGTTGTCGAGAACCGTCTGCCGGGTGCGCGCAAGCCGGTCCTGAATCTGCTCGTCGAGGTCCGCCTGGAGCTTGGCAAAGGCCGCCGCGATCTCGGCCTCGGTGCGGCACTGTTGGTAGATGCCCGCGATGCGGCGCTCGACGTCGACCCCGGATTCGAGTGCGCCAAGGACCTGATCGCTGGTGCCGAACACGCCATCGAACAGGTGGAGCTTCTCGTCGAGCAGTTCGAAGACGCGCTGGTCGGCGGCGTTCCTTCGATTGAGGAAGTTCACGACGACCACGTCGTGCTTCTGGCCGTAGCGGTGGCAGCGACCGATGCGCTGCTCGATCCGCTGGGGATTCCACGGGAGGTCGAAGTTGACGACCAAGGAGCAGAACTGCAGGTTGACGCCCTCGGCCGCAGCTTCGGTCGCGACGAGGATCGAGGCTCGCTCGCGGAACGCCTCGACGATCGCCGCCTTCACGTCGACGGGGCGACTGCCGGTGACGACCTCCTTGCCCTCGTGCCGAGCGAGCCACTCCTTGTAGAGCTGCTTCGAGCGGTCGTCGTTGTTGCTCCCGTTGAGCATGACGACTTCGCCCTGGTAGCCCGATCGTTCGAGGAGGCCGAACAGGTAGCTCTGCGTGCGCTGCGACTCGGTGAACACCACGGCCTTGCGGGAACCGCCGAGCTGGGCAGTCTGGCGGAAGGCCGCTGCGAGGGCTTCGAGCAGCGCGCTGCCCTTCGCGTTGTGCTGAATGCTCTCGGCGAGCGCGAGGTAGCGCCTCAGAGCCTCGATCTCGGCCTGCAGGCGTTGGCGGTCGGTGCCTGAAGGGGTCGCGCTGGCCTCGTCGTCGCCCCATTCCTCGCGGGTCTCGGGGAGTGTGTCGAAGTCCGCGGCGATCGCGTCCTCGTCTTCCGGGCTGTCGGTCTTGGCGCTGGCGAGCTGCTTCTCAAGTCGGCGGACCAGCGTGCGCAGTGTCCCGGCGATCGCGAAGCTGGACGACGCGAGCAGCTTGCGCAGGACCATCGTCATGAGCATCCGCTGCGCCGATGGCAGGGCGAACAGTTCGTCGCGCTGCAGGTAGTCCGAGACGTCCTGGTAGAGCCGCTGCTCTTCGTCCGTGGGAAAGAAGTCCCAGGTAATCGGAATGCGCTTGGTGAAGCGGATGTATTCGAGCACCTGCCGGCGCAGGGTTCGGTGGCAGAGCGGGGCGAGGCGTCGGCGCAGGTCGAGGTTGCGCAGGTCCTCGTTGTCGGATCGCAGGAACTGGTCGCGGAAGGATGGCTCGTCGCCGAATACGTGCTCGTCGATGAAGCTGACGATCCCGAACAGCTCCATCAGCGTGTTCTGCAGCGGCGTCGCCGTCAGCAGCAGCTTGGTCGGCGAACGGAGCGCGTCCCGCAGCGTGCGCGCCATCTTGTTGCCGGTCTTGTAGACGTTGCGCAGCCGGTGCGACTCGTCGATCACGACGAGATCCCACGGCACCCGAGCGACCTGCTCGGACTTGTTCGCGGCGAAGTGGTAGGAGCAGATGACGACGTGGTCGTCGACCTCGAACGGGTTCGCCGAGCCGGCCTTGCTCAGCCGGTTGAAGGACGAGGCTTCCAGCACCGTCGCGGGCATGCCGAACTTCTCGTCGATCTCCTGCGCCCACTGCTTCCGTAGCGTCGCGGGCACGATCACCAGGATGCGCCGCCGCCGCTCGGCCCAACGCTGCGCGATGACCAGCCCGGCTTCGATGGTCTTGCCGAGCCCGACCTCGTCGGCCAGCAGGACGCCCTTCGACAAGGGCGACCGGACGGCGAACAGGGCGGCGTCCACCTGATGCGGGTTCAGGTCGACGCGCGAGTTGGAGATGGACCGGGAGAGCTGGCCGACCGAGCCGGCTGGCCCCTTCAGGGTCAGTTGCGTGGCCCAGAGCTTCGCCTGGAACGGGGTGGTCAACGCCGCCTCCGGACCAGGGGCGCAGCCAGCCGGGGGGTAGCAGCCCTGGCCGCCCGCTCAGGACCACGGAGCACCCCGAGGGGGGACGCCGGCTCGTCAGGCAGGCAGAGGGCGCAACGAAGCCGGCTCGCGCCCCAGAGGGGCAACGTGGCGCGTCGAGTTGGGGTGGGCTGCCTCGGGGCCGCGGGCTTCGGCATTACCGGATTCGACGAGTCGTTCTGGGGGACCGGACGCGAGCGCCGCCGGACCCGTCCGGTGGCTTCCACGACTCGCGCTGCGATCCCGCGTGGAGCTGCCGGCGAAGTAGATCGCGAGCGGGAGTCCGGATCCAGCGCGAGTTTCGCGGGCTACGCGCGACTTTGGTGGCCGCCACTGGCTCTGGCGGGCTCGCACTCGGTGGAACAGAGTGCGGACGTCGCTACGTTGCTACCCAACTTGGCCTGAACGACGGGCCGGGGAGGGTAAGGCCGTTGGTCGATCCGAATCAGATCCCGCAGCTCTGGCTGCAACACCTCGCTGGCCCTGGAGGCAAGGACCTCTTTCTCAAGCAGGTCACCGCCGAGGTCTCGAAGCTCGTCATGGCTGAAGCGTCGAAGGACCTCAGCGACCCAATCCGGGCACAGCAGCAGCGCGGGGAAGCCGCAGTCGCGGCGATCGAGGCTCGCCAGCGCGCTGCGCAGACGGCCGGCGACGCGGCGGTCACGCAGGCCCATGAGGCGCAGCAGAGTGTGGCCAAGGCTGTAGCCGAGACCCTGGCCAAGGTGAAGGAGGATGCCGACAAGCACGGGCAGTTCCTGTTCGAAGAGAAGGAGAAGTTCGCGCAGAAGCTGATGAAGGAGGTCGCCAGGATCGAGGATATGCAGGTCTACTGGTCGAAGCAGGAGACGAACCATCGCTTCGCTGCGGTCGTCAGCGGGTTACTGCTCACGGTTCTGCTCGGCGGTCTCTTCTCGGCGGCCGTCGCTGCTGCGCCGCACCTGCAGATTGATACCGAGCACATCGGCGTAGCCGTCTCGGTCGTGGCTTGCGGGCTCATCTCGATGTGGGCGATCGGCATCTTGAGCCGGGTTTACTTGTCGAGCCTGTTCTCGCTGAAGGATGCGAGGCACCGGCTCGCTGCTATCCACACGTTCGTCGGGATGAGGTTCCGCGGCCAATTGGATGAGAACGCCGGGCGGGCACTGTTCCGGTTTTTGCTGACGCCAAGCCCAACCGGATTGCTCCGCGGCGCTGAAGTTCACCCGCTGTTGCGAGTCCTGGGCGACGGAGCGCGCAAGGCGACAAAGACGAAGGACGAAGCCGAGTCGACGTGAACAAGCAGCGGCCGAGGGCACATGCAGCTCAACCTGGGTCACCACCTGTGTGTCGATGCCGCGCAGTAGATGCGCTGCGATCGCTTGCGTGAACGAGCATGGAGACAGGCGACACGAGTTCGGGGAGCTCAGGTGCGGCAACCAGCCACGATGCCGCACTCACCTGGGTAGTAGTCGACGGCGACCTCCGCGAGGTGTCCGAGTTCGCCAGCCTGCCGCCCAAGGATCGCCCACTCGCGTTCTGCCCGCAGTGCGACCGTCGCACCATTCTCAAGCTCGGGAAGGTGCGCGCGCACCACGCCGCACACCGGGCGCAGGACGTCTGCGTCGCAACGGCCGCCGAGACGGCGCTGCACTTGAACGCAAAGTTCCACCTTGCCAGCCAGCTCCGCCAAGTGACGACGATCTCGCTCCGCGAGAAGTGCCAGAACCCGAAATGCGATCAGGTGCGGCAGCGGGAATGGGCGGCGTCCTGGGATGCGGTCGAGGTAGAGCGGCGAGTGGGCACGCGACGGCCGGACGTGACGCTATTCCGTAGCGGTGGCGCGGTTGCTGCTGTCGAAGTGTTCGCGACGCATGCCGTTGATGACGAGAAGGCGCGCGTTCTCGCCGACGCGCAGATCCCGTGGGTCGAGGTTCGGGCTATCGCAGTCCTCCAAGGCGCTGCCTGGACGCCCGCGAAGCCGCTCCCCGTGCACAAGGAGGGGCCGCATCAGCTATGGCAATGCGATGCGTGCGAGAAGGCGCAGTCCGAGCGCGCGGCGGCATACGCGGCAGCGCAGGCAAACGGCGAGTTCAGCATCTGCGCGCGACTCGTGGACTTCTTCTTTCGCAGCGGCAAGAAGTTGCGCACGGTCTACGAGATCCTGGAGGAGCGCGAAGAGGGCCGAGTCGTAGCCGTGATTCTCAGGGCGTGGCGCGGAGATCAGCAGACCCGGTTCGAAGGCGGCAAGGCCGAGAACAAGCTGCGAGTTCAGCGCGAGTTCGAGACCTGGATGCAAGACTTCAAGAAGCGTGGTGCCATCGTGGACTCGCCAATGGGCTGGATGATCGACGGGGCAAACTGGTTCTCCTCCGACCTCGTCGCCTATTCCGACATGCACTACCCGCGCCGCTACAGGTGGGACGCGGGCGCGTGTCGCTGGAAGATCGCGCCAGGAAGCGAGAACCTGAGGTGGCGGGACGAATAGGGATGGCGCTTCTTTGCGCCACCGGATGGAGACAGTCGCGGCAGCAGGCGCGACAAGCCCCGCTTCTGGTTCATCGATGGTGGCACTCGAAGCATCGTCCACATCGATCGATGTGCTGGATCGGAGCTTTCTTCACCCGGCCGGCGGGGTCGCCCGCAGCGCGGCTCGCCACTTCTCGGCGTAGCGACGGCTGAAGTTGGGTAGTTCGTCCGGCCTGTAGTGGCCCAGGACCGTTTGGTAGCTGCGCAGGGTCCAGATCGAACTCAGCATCAGGAACTTGGCGACCGTCTCCGGGTCGCGGATGTCGGTGATCTCGATGTCGTTGCCTGCCTTTCGCAAGTGCGCCTTCGGATTCGACGAGTGCGTCATGCCGGAGAGCAGGCGGTAGAAAACCTCATACTCGTTCCACCGGCCGAGCTTCTTGGCGATCTCCTCGAAGCTCCCGCAGCCAAGTCGCGCGGCCCAGAACTTCCTGTTCCTCTTCTCCGCCGACTCGGTGCGAATCGTCGCGTGCTCGGGACGGTTGAGCACGGACTCGATGTTGGCGATCTCGGCCCTGATCGCAGCTTCGTCGCGCCACTCCATGTCTGGGAACTGCTGGGACGCGCTGGTCCGGTATTCGCTGCCCTTCAGCTCGGACTGGCACCGCCGCTGTTCCTTGAGAAGGTGTGCGACCCAGTAGGTGCGGGCTCTCTGATCGGTGTCGACTTCGAGGATCCACGACATTTGGAGGTCGGCCTCGTAGAGGGATCGGTAGAGCGGGTAGACCGCCAAGCCACAGCCAGATCGCAACAGAACGGTGATGCCGTCGAGCATCGCCACGACCTGCTTGGCCAGGGTGCAGACCGGCACGAGGTGGCGGATGCTGCCGTCCGCGCTGAGCGCCATCACTCGCACGATCAAGTTCGTGCCGTAGTCGACGAGTGCTTCGGCAACTGCGAGCTGTGGAGCGAGCGTCGCGGCGAACGCGACGGCTGCTTCCCGATCGAGGACCTTCTTGTTCGCCTTCATGGCCCTGAGAATGGCGGGCAGTCGGCTCGCCGCCAAGCCAAGCGGGCGGGTGGAAGCGGATCCCACTTCGGGACTTGGTCAGGGCGCTGCTCGGAGCATTCGCCTCCTCGATCGATGTGCTGGACGTGAATCCGAAGAACCCCGATCAGACGCCGCAGCAGGAAGCCCCGGTCGCACCGGGATCACCCGGCACGGACCCGCCGAGGGCACCAAGGGCGGTCAGGTATCTTCGGGTCAGCGGCCGTGGGCAGATCGGCGGGGACGGGTTCCCCAGGCAGCGCACCGCGATCGCTGCGTTCGCCGCGGCCAAGGGGATCGACGTGGTGCAGGAGTTCCGCGACGAAGGCGTGTCCGGCACGCTCGGGCTGGCAGACCGACCCGGCTTGACCGAGCTGCTCGAAGCCGCGACGTCAGCCGGGATCGACATGGTCCTGGTGGAAAAGGCGGACAGACTGGCCCGCGATCTGGTCGAGAGCGAGCTACTGCTGCGCACCTTCCGCGACCACGGGATCCGCGTGATCGAGGCCGAGGCCGGCACGGACCTGACGAACGGGAGTGACGACGGGAACCCGACCGGCGTGCTCATCAGGCAGGTCCTGGCAGCGGTCGCGCAGTTCGAAAAGAGCGGCCTCGTAGCGAAGCTGCGGGCAGCCAGGGAGCGAGTTCGGCGGCAGAGAGGCCGCTGCGAGGGGCCGCCGGCCTACGGCGCGCGGGAGACCGAGGCGGCGGGCCTCAAGCGCCTGCTGGAGCTGGCCACCGATCCCGCCGGCAACCGGCGCTCGCTGGCCGAGATCGCCGCCGCGCTGAACAGCGAGCAAGTGCCGACGCGGAGTGGTCGACCATGGGCAAGGTCCACGGTCCAGACCCTGCTGGCTCGGCACCGGAGTGGTCGCGAATGACTCAATGTCACCGACGGTTCAGCACCAACATTCGGACAAGCGCAACGCTCCCACCGATAACCTGGGTTGACTCCCGGAGGCCGTGGGTCGTGTATGCGGCCATGGACCACGGAGCGGCACGATGTGGGTGAGTTCGGTCGCCGGCACCTTTTCGGTCGTGCAGGCCGGCCCAGAGCCCGGCAAGCGGCCCGGCGCGCCCAGGAAGCTCATGGTCCGCGCCAGGGTCAGGAAGCACCTGGAGCTGCTACAGCGAGATCACCCCAGCCTCCGGCGCTACCCGATCATCCGGAGCGAGCCCGGACGTGACTACGCCTTCCGCATGATCGTGCCGCGCATGACGTTCGCCAGGGTGATGGCGGCGCTCGTGTCGTCGATCGCCTACGGCAACTTCAAGGGCGCGTGCGAGGCGTCGCCCGACCTCGACCGGGACTACGTCGACGCGCTTCACTCGGTCTGGGCCGTGCTCCGCAAGCTGCAGGCGTGATCGGAGGGCCCGCTCGCGCGACTGGTCCCGCTCCATGCCCCACAGGCTCGCTTCCTCGACCGATCTGCTGCTCCCAGTCGTTCGCCCTCAATTGCCAGCGCGGTAGCATCCACGAAACTTGGCCGCCGGGCTGGTGCTCGCGCCGTCCGACCGCGGCACCAACCACGAAAGATGAACGAGAAGGCGATTCTGGCGCATGCCACAGCGAGGCTTCCCACCGCAATGATGCTGCTGGAGAAGCGGGGCAAGTTCACCGCGCTGCAGTGCGTCGCGTTTGGTCAGCTCGTCCTCGGCGATATGGCTTGGGACAACTGGGATGGCGGCATGTGGAGGGCGGACCTGAAGGTGCTTGTGCCGCCGCCACTATACCTTCAGCTCGCCGGAGGTGAGGGCAGTCGTGCCCATGATGCGCCGCTCTCGGTGGTCGCCAACGAGATCACGGCCAGCTTTCAAGAAGCAGGAGTCGGGGCCGCAGACGACGATGGCCGGCCGATCCACTTCAGCGCCAGTATTCACCTGCAGCCGCTCGTCGGAGTCGATGCGGAAGCGTGGAAGACCGAGGCGATCGAGAGGCTCACCGGACGTGGGATCACGAACCAAGGCTTCGTCCGGTCGGATAACCCGGCGAAGGTCGAGTTTGCTGGCCTGCGGTTCCGCTCCCAGGCCGAAGTGAACCTGTTCCGGGCGTTCCAGAACCTGAAGGTGCTCGTAGCGCCGTTACCAGTCTTCGTCCGAGGCACCGGCAAGGGCTCGCGGTTCGAGCCCGACTTCGTGGTCGTCATCCCGCCGCACATCATGGTCGTGGAGGTGGATGGCCCGATGCACCACGAGGCACCCGTGGAGGCGCACGAGCGCCTTGCCGAGTTATCCAGGGCGGGCATCCACGTTGAGCGCGTCCGGTCAGAAGAATGCCACCCGGTAGACCGGGCCACCGTCACCGCAGCGCGCCTGCGCGACATCGCGGCGCGCCTCAAAAACTAGCGGCGCGTTTCTCCTCGCACCAAACGAGTAGCAAGCGGGGCAGGTCAGACGAGTTTCGGTCAACTGGTTGACGGCGAGGATGCAGCCGACAAGCGAGTCGCGCGCGAGAGCAGTCTCGACAGCGCAGCTTCGCGATCCAGTGCGCCGGCATGGTGCAGCAGCCGGTGGCACGTTGGGCACAGCGCGACCGCGTTGTCGATCGTGTCCGGGCCGTTCTCGGCCAGCGTCCGGACGTGATGCACTTCGAGGTAGGGCGAGCCATCGGCTCGGAGGAACGGTGCCGCGCACTCGCAGAGTTCGCACCGACCTGCCGCGATCCGCAGGACTTCGGCGACCACCGCCGGGCTGCGCGCGAACTCCTGGACCACGCGCTCGACCCTCGTCGGCGTCGTGCTGCCGGCGGCGCTGGCCGACGGCACGCCAGCCGCGGCCAGGGCGGCGGCACGCCTCTGCAAATCGTTCGACTCCGTAGCCGGGAGAACCACACCGTTCCGCTCGACGATCAGCGCGACGTGTTCGCTCGGGTTGTCCACGCCGACGGCGCGAAGCGCATCGGTGATGCGGCGATGGCTCCACCCTTCGGACCGCAGCTTCTGCGTGCCGAGCCACGGACCCTTGAGGTCGAGACAGACGTCGCCACGCGCGACTGCCCCGTTGATGTCCAAGACGAGCCGATCGCCGTCCTGAAGGCCGCATGCCTTCAGGTCCTGGTCGCGGAAGTGGATCGCAACGAGGTCGCGCTCGCTGTTAATGGACCAGATGCGGACGGGAATGCGGTCGGCCGCCTGCTGGTCGGTTGTGGCGGAGGGCGTGGTCATGGCAGACCTATCGCACCGCCGCGTGGGCGAGCCGTAGCGCGTGCCAGGACCGGCGATCGTCCCGAGACCATGGTCACTTCGCGCGACGCGCCTTGAAGTCCATGTCGCGCCCCTTCAGCGCGACGAATCGACCCGCGTAGGCGTCGCCGATCCAGACCTTGATCGCCAACGTCAGCGGCCCTGGCCCTCCGAGCTTCAGCCGATGCATGCTCGCGCCCTCGGTTGTCGTGTCGAATGGTAGGACCTTGCTCTCGGGCGACTTGAGTTCGAAACGCGGGGTCTTGCCCTCGAACTCGGCGGTCAGGCTCAGCGACACCACGACCTCGCCATCGCGGTAGCAGATCTTGTCCACGCATGCCGCCGCCCGATCGTCAGGCACACTCAACGCGACCAGTGCGGTGTTGATCCGTTCGGCTTGATTCCGCATGGCGATCTCGGTTGCGGGTGCTGCGGGGGCCTGCGACATTGCGTTGAGGCGCTCCGCGATCTCGACACCCTTCGAGACGGTCGAGAGCCCCTCGCGCACGGCGAAGACTCCGAGCCCGATCAGGCCGCCCACCACGAGCGCGGCCACCACAGCCAACGCGGCCACGACGCGCACCATCGACCCGACGAAACTCCGCGGCCGAGGCGGCGGAACGTGTTGTTGCGGTTGCATGAAGTCTCCTTCCATGGTCTTCAACGAGCGATCTCGCCCTCGATGCGTCGGGGCAACGCTCTCATCTTTGAGTCGAAACGTCTGCGACCTGTTCCTCGTGCCAGTCGCCGTAGCTCTGGCCATTTGCCAGCTTCCAAGCGACGCGCCCGTTCTGGTTCGACGCCACCACGATGGAGGCGGCCATGGTCGGACTGGTGAAAGGCACGTCCTGAGCGAACCTCAGGCGCTCTCCGTCGCCGACATCGACCAGCACGCTGGCTTCACGGAGTTCCTCGCGGAGCGCGCGACCAGTGACCCAAGCAGGTCTTCCCTTCGCCCGAGCGGTTGAACCGGCAAGCACGACGAAGCCTCCATCACACTGCCGGGCCTTCGCTTCGACTCCGACAGCGGTCAGGTAGAACGTCGGGCTCGTGCTCTCGGCGGTGTTGGACAATGCTGCCATCGATAGTGGCCGACCGAAGCCGAAGCCGAGCAGCGGCAGCAGCAACAGTGCGTTCACAACGAACTGCTCCATGTCCTCGCGCTCTGCGGTCGGGAGCGCCGGCAATCCAGGGTGCTTCTCGTTCAGCACGCGGGCACGTCGCGCGTCCTTCGCGATCGTCAGGAACCGGGACTCCAGGTAGCGCGCGTGGGCCTTGGTGAGGTTGCCGTCGGACGCCGTAAGGACGCAGACCCGATCCCAGAAGTCCTCGGAGTTGTGCTGCAGCACTCGCTTGCCGACGTGATCGGCTTCGCCGATGTAGATCGCGTCGCGCTGATCGTGCTGCTCGTCGGGGCCGCTCAGGACGTAGACCCCCGCGCCCTGGGCAACGGTGTGCCCCGCGATCTCGGCGACTTGGGTGCGGGGGAATGACGCCGCACGGCCTGACCACTGCCCGATGTCGGCGGTCACGATGCCGTCGACGTTCCCCGTCGCCAGGAACAGCTTTACGTTCTTCGGAGTCGTCATTCTTCGGGTCCTTGGCTGGGCGGTCCTAGCCCATGATGGGTTCACGATGTTCGTGCTCGACTGATGTCGGCGCAGGAGGAGTGGCGGCTGTAGGTGGGCGGGTGCGGTCGCTGCCATCGCACGATTCGAAGGCTCCAGCCATTCGACTCAACCCATCTCGGGCTCAACCCGACACGGGGTGGACCCTGCGTGCGTGGTGGCAGGCACGCAAGAGAACCCGACGACCGACGCCAAGAAGGCCAAGAAGCCCAAGGAGCGCCCGCGGCGCTTCCCTCAGCACAACAAGGACTACAAGGCGTTCCGTCTTCGGTTGAAGGAGGCGCGCGAGCTGGCGGGCCTCTCGCAGCAAGATCTAGCGGACTTGCTCAAGCGCCCGCAGACATGGGTTTCCAAGAACGAAACCGGCGAACGTCGCGTGGACGCGGTCGAGCTGATCAAGCTCGCGAGGGCGTTGAAGAAGCCCATGGACTGGTTCGTCGAGGGGATCCCGTAGCCGAGGCTTCCTCGCAGCGGGCCGGCGGTCAGGACCAGACCGTGAAGACGCAGCGCCGCTCGACCTTGAACACTTGCCCGAACTCGACCAGAGCCTTGCCACCGTGGGCGAACACATGGTGCCGCGCCCGAACCGTGATGAGGTCGCCGTCAGCCACCACGTCCGCGAGCAACGAGTCCGGGTGCCGCACGGGAAGGGTCGGGAGCATCCTCAGGTCGATGACCTCGCCCGGCACGTAGGTGCGCGCGTCGGTCAGGTCCTGTTCGGCGTGGTGCACGCCCGCGTCACGGCACACGAGCAGTGGCTCGACGGCGCGCATGCGGAACAGTTCGAGAGTCACTTCGGCGAGCATCAGAGGAGAAAGGTGGGAGCGGCCGGGCTGGGGAAAAGGGGAAGAAAAGGAGAGTCGAGCCCACTCTGGGGTCGCTGTGGACCACCGCTCCCGGGTGTGCCACGGCGCAGCTTACCGGCGTGTCACCCGTCCAGGTAGTCGGCTAGGGCGGCGCGATAGTGCTCGATCGTTCGACCTGAGAGTCCGGCGTCGACGAGGCGCAGGACGAAGTCCTGGACGAGTTGCTCGCGCCGAGCCGGCCACTCGTAGGAGCTGGCCCGGCGTGCCGCCGCGAGCGCCGAGCGGAATCGCGGCTCGGCCTGAAGCAGGTCGAGCGCGGCGTCGTGCCTGACCTCCTGAACGAACGCCGTGCGCAGCTCCGGCGACTCGGTCAAGTAGCTGTCGTCGAGCAGGCGCATGGCCTGAGCGATACCGAGGGGCGGGTCTGGAGGAGCCGCTGCGACAAGCATCGAGGCGAACCGCGTGGTGCCCAGCTCAGACTGGAGCCGCGAGACCTCGGCTTCCAGCTCGGCGATGCGGCTCGATTGCTTCGCGTCACCGTCGCTGGCAGTGCTCGCCGCCTCGCGAACCATGACGTCTCCGGACAGCGCCGGGGTCGCTGGGCGAACCATTTCTGCGTCCGACTCGCCCAGGCTCGAACCGCGGCGGTCGTGAGGCAGGACCAAGGCATCGCAACCGCAGTAGCGGCGGCCGAACGCCGCGCCGATCGAGCCCGAGAGGATCGACAGGCACACGGCGAATGCGACGAAGGATGATGTGCTGCCCACGTCGTGATTGTAGCAGGGGTGGCCCGCGCGCGCACTAACACAACACGCCCAGCAACTACCTACCCCTCCCTTCTCAAACGCGGGCTTGGCGATACAATTGACACGGCATTCGCATTACACACCAATGCATAGCGCGAGGACTCCCTCAGTGATGGTCAGGATCCCATTTCTCAGCAAGAGCGCGGACCGAGAGTCTCTGGCGCGTTGCCTGGATCTCGCGGCCGAGCGTAGCGGTGTTGGCGCTGACGCGGCTGTTCGGGTCATGTCGCTCTTTTTCGAGGCCGTCGCGGACGAGCTGACGAAGGGTAGGGTCGTCCGGGTCCCAGGGTTCGGCATCTTCGTGCCAGCGCCGATCCCCGAGCGCCACCGCCGTGCCTCCCGGAACCCGACCCCTCGCTGCAAGCCTTCCTTCAGCCCGAGCCGGGGGCTGCGCGCACAGGTCGCACTCGGAGCGGGGCCGAACCCCGAGAACGTCCGCATCCTGAAGCGGCACCGCAGCAACCACGCGAACTCGACCGGCACGAGGCGCGTCTTCTCCGCCATGCAGGCACTACGGCAGCAAGTTGCGTCCCAGCTCGGCCGGACGGGCGCGTAGGGCCAGGACGACCCGCACCACGATGCAAAGTCCCGGCATGACCGCACGGACGACCACGAGGGTCCGGCTTGGTGAGCCGAGCGACATCGTGACGACCGTGCCCTATGGGGTGGACGGGACGCCGAGCCGCCGCTGGATCGACTTGCGCGAGAACCCGGACCAGATCGACCTGATCGACGAGCTGCGAGGCCGGCCCGCCCTTCGCGAACAGGTCGAGCTACTGAACGCACCGGAAAGCCCGTTCATCACGATCGCGTGCGCGGCAGCGACCAACCGACTGTTCCAGGCAGGCGGACCGCCCGCGTGGAGAACCTCGTCGAGCCTGCAACTCGTGTTCTCCGATCCTGCACGCTGTGACCTCGACAACTACGCCCCGCTAGCACGCGCGCTCCTCGACGGGCTCGGAGGCGACCAGAACGCTGCCCGCTGGAGCAGGCTGGTTGAGCTACGGCCAGATCCGATCGATTTCCAGGCGGTGGGGCGACGTGCTTGGAGCTTGACCATCCAGTCGGCTGCCTACGGCCTCGACGGCGCTAGCGCGGTTCACGAGTGGAACCTGTGCATCTTGGCCCAGACCACCGTGTTCAGGTCCTGGAGCCGGCTCCATTACCTCGGGGACATGCAGAGCTGATAACGTGTCACCGCGCACGCGAGCAGTATCCGCCACGCCTCCGCTGAATGCGTGCAAGCGAGACAGCGAACCGCATGCCACCCCAGCGCGCTACTTGGCCTTGCAAAGCGCGCGCGAGGTACATCAAGCTGCAGAGCACGCCAACAACGCCAACAGCTCGTCTCTCCCCTTCAGCTTGCGACAAAAAACGCGAAGCGTTTTTGCGTGCTTTAGCACGCTTAGTACCCGGTACCCAGTACAGCTAGGTACAGGTACTAGTAGCTTCCTCTTGTTTCCTCGCCGGGCATGCAGAACGCCGCGCTCGGCACGCAAACGCAGGTTTAGGTTCCTCCTGCGGCCTTCCCGGGTCATCGCGCCGCTGTCTACTCTGTGCGCATTGTCCTGTTCACTTTGTGCCTGACGGCAACATTCACGCCTCATCAGTGAGCACGGCTCGCCAGCGCACGTCTGTCTACTCTGTGCGCGCAGGATGTGTCACACCATTCGGCATCCGCGCCTTCCGAGTTGGCGGCATGACCAACCCCACCCTTCGGAGCATCTGGGATCCGACGTAGCGCCGGCGCAACAGTCGCTCACCCTTTGGGCCCCGAGCCGATTCGAGGATTCGCAGGTGCTTCTTCACAGACCCTACAGGCATGGAGAGTCGGGCGGCCATCTCGGCGATCGAAAGTCCACACCACTTCTTTCTGCTTGGTTCCTGCGTGACCCCGTTCCCATGAATCAGCGCGATCAAGAGCTTCAGCGCGGGCCCGAAGCGAAGATTCCGCCGCTTGTCACCATCCTGGTAGCGCCATCCCACGAGTCTTGATCGCGACCACGACGGGGACAGGAGCTTTCCTTTCGAATGATGCTTCCATCCATCGGCCGTGATTCCACCCAAGACGACGAGCCCCCCGTCCTTCATGACCGCACGGCCCCTGGCGACAATTTCCTTGCACGCGCGCCGAACCACTCGGCGGTCGAGACCCGTTTCAAGCACCAGTGCGCTGACGGAAGCTGGCACCCGCCCGAACACCTTCTTCGCGTAGAGCAGCTTGATCGCTCGCTTCACAGCCTTCCGATCCCCACTGGGCTCCCGAATGCCGAACGCCCGGCAGAGTTCGTCAAGGAGACGGGGATTGTCCTTGAGGGTCGCACGAACCAGCGACTCTGCAACCGGCCTGCCGTCCATTCGCATGAAGTTGAAGCGCGTAGCCGCCAGTCGCACGAGCGTTGCCTCAGGACTATCGTCTCGAAACCTCACACCAAGGAGGTCGTCGAACACGGTCAGCACTTTGGATTCCTGCGCAGACTCAGCCTGGACCGGCAGCTTCCGAATGGAGCCTACGTTCGGGACAACGCTCACGGCTAAATCGCACGCCGCGAAGCCACGATCATGGCGTGGTGGCGGCGTGCCGCGTTTGCGGAGTCGGACTCGCGTTGGGCTGTCTCGCGAAGCTCAGGTACGAGATCGCGGCGAAAAGGTCGTCGTGGGCGAGCGCCAACTGGGCGAAGTAACCAAGACTCCGAAGATCCAGGACTCCCTGCTGGTCGTTCGGTGACGCTGAGTCAACGCAAGTCGTCGTGCCTCGTCTCCCCAACACGCTGCTCACGAGAACAAGCCTCTCCGGCCCCTCGGCCGAACGAGGTCTCGCCTGTCTGGGAATGCCGGATCGACCTTCCGAGTCCACGTCAGGATCTGATCGGACGTCAAATCCTCGAACGCGAGGATGTCGAAGATCCAGATGACCTCACCGGAGTCGAGGCATCCGACCACCGTGCTGTGCAGGTCGCTGCGCCGGATCTCCCAGTTCAGATGCGGCATGTAGATGGACGCGACGACGAGCGCCCACCGGGCCAGGAAGTGACCGGCACTCCGCACTTGAAACCAGCCGACTGAATCAGGAGCCACCATCCGGCGATATAGCCAACCGTCCCCGTCGCTGTAGCCGATCGGAGGACGCTTCTTCGAGTAGCGGAACAGCTTACTCGTGTCCTCCCCTCGCTTCGCATGCTTCAGGATGTAGGTTTGCTTGCGGGCACTCATGTAGTCCCGAAGACATCGATGGAGCAGGTTCCTGATCTTTGGCGTCTGGACGATGGGCCGGATCTTGGGCCAGCACCTTCGCAGGTCGAGGACCTTCGTGCGGGCGGATGGGAAGGGGAGCGGCGGGTCAATCTTGCTGGCCGGACCCTGCCTGTTCGATGCGATGTTGCTGTTCATGCCAACCCCCGCCGCTTGAGGTCTTGTGCCAACTCTTCACGTGCGCCTGCACCACCGCCTACCGTGAGGCGCGCGAAGAACCGGTTCACCTCCTCCCTAGTCGTAGCCATCTGGCCACCCGCCATGAACGTCCGAAGTCGAACACCACGAAGCCCAGACTCGGCCCAACGATAGACCGAAGCGACGTGGACACGCCGACCCTTGCGACGGCAGGGAAGAATCGTCGGGAGGCACGAAAGGAAGACTGCCTGCTCTTCCTCCCACCACGGTGAACTGTCGGGAGTGCGAATTGCCATGACTCCGCAATAGCGCACGCGATGTCATGCGACGATCAGCATGCGCCCAGAACCGTCTAACATAGATTGGTTAGACGTCGCCATCGAAGGCCAGGAACTCGCTGCCAAGGCCCGAAAGCTGCCATAGCACCGACCCCTTGTGCTCGCCGCACGCTGAAATTAGGTGCAGCTTCTTCGGCACAGTCAGTGCGTTGTAAACCGCTTGAACTGATCCATCGACCGTCGCGTCTTCGCTGCGCAGCGCAAGCTTCTTGTGGGTGCAAGGTCCGTGCTCTCGCATCTTGTTCAACAGGATCCTTGTTCTCGGCCGCATCTGCCTTGCCTGCGGCCAGATGGTTGCCAGGGCCACGGACATGTAGACTGCTCCGTCCGGTGACTTGATCGGCCCAACATCTGGGGGCAACTTCGCGAGCCTCGCTTCGATGGAGCACAGAACCTCGCAGAAGTCTTCGGTCAACGCTTGGATCTCGACGCCGTCCGTCCATCCGTCCCCGATCAACAACAGCAGGTAGCCGACGAGTGGCTGCTTGCGCTCTCGACGCAAGACTGCCCATGGCCACTTCAGCTCACGGCCGCCCTCGGCAATCTCCTCGGAGTGGAGGCCGATGATGTCCTGGTGTTCATCCCACTCGCGCTGCGTCAGTAGCATGCGCTGAAGGAATGCCAGCTCGTCGAGGTTTTCGGCGACAAGCTGAAACAACGGTGCCAGAACCGACTCGACCGCTCGATAGGCATCGGGAGACCGCACTTCCAAAGCGCGAGACAGACTGAGCGCGTCCACCTTCTTTAGCTCGCGCCAGATTGACTCGACCAGCTTCTTGGCGTGCGTTTGCGAGAGCGGGATCATGTTCCTGCGGCATCGGCAACTCCGGTTCGCAAGCTCAAGAGGCGAGGAGCCTCCTTCGCGGCCTTGGGATCGTTGTGCACGTAGGTGTCCGTCATCGACCTGCTCTTGTGGTTGCCGACCGCGCTTGCCGCCGCCGAACCGCCCTGGGGATGGTTCGCGATCAGCGTTATCGCCAAGTGCCGGATCTGGTGCGCCGTGAACTCTGGCACGCCAGCCGCCTTGGCTGCTGCCCGGATCTTCCGCGTGTAGGTCTTGGTGTCGAAGCGCGCACGCCGCTTCGTGCGGAACACGAACTCGCCTTTCTGCAGCCGGATGTAGCGACGGAGGATCTCCTTCGCCTCGTCCTGGATCCAGTAGACCGTTTCGACACCGTGGTGGACGGTCTTGGCTTCCGCTGCGAGGTAGCGCCACGGCTCTGCGGAGTCGTTGATCGCGAGATCTTCCCATCGCATCCCGCAGACTTCCCCGGGCCGGCACCCAAGTAGGAACTGCAGGCGCACCATGTCGGCGAAGTGGGGTTGCAGTTTCTTGATCGCCTTGGTCAGGTCGTCCCATGGGACTGGCTGACGTCGCTTCTTCCCGGTGACACGAAGCGAACGAACGGCGCGGATGACCGCTGCGTTCGTCTCAGGCATGTGGCCGCGCTCCGCCGCCCAGGCGACGAACTGCTTGATGAGCCCGACCTTGCGATTCACGCCTTGCGCACTGAGCTTCGGCTTCGCCGCCAGCTTGTCCCGGTGCGCCACGAGAGTGGCCGACGTGAACTCGTCGGCGGCGAGGTCACCGGCAAAGCGGTTCAGCTCCCGAAGCGCGACGCGGATCAGGCCGCGCTGCGTCGTCGCCTTGCCGCCCTTCGAATAGGCCCGCGTCTCATCCATCCACTTGTCGTAGAGGAGCACGACTTCGGCCACCGACCTCTTCGCCTCGACGACGGTGCGAGGCTGCGCCTCGCGAACCGGCTGGCCGGCCTGCCATCGCTGGACGACCTCCGCGTAGCGGGCGTGGGCCTCGGGGGTGCCGAACTTCCCGAGGTAGACGGTGTCGCCATCGAGAACGACACGGGCCTGTCCGCTGGCGTGGCGGAGCATTCCGGGCGGCGCGCTGCGGCGACGCTTCTTGCTGAACTGCGGCATGGAACGACCTTCACTTGGCAGTCGACTACCAAGTTTGGGGACTCACGCGCCGCACCGTCCGAAGGACGGGTGTGCCCGATGTCGGGCACTCAGCAGAGGTTAAGAAAATGGTCGGAGCGAGAAGATTTGAACTTCCGACCCCCTGCACCCCATGCAGGTGCGCTACCAGGCTGCGCTACGCTCCGACCCGGGAAACCGGCGTTTTCGAGCCTTGCGGCTCGGGGGGAGCGAAGGATGCTAGCGGCGGCCCGCGCTCGCACAAGCACCCGCACGGATCCGCGGCAGGCCGCCGCCGCCACGGCATGATCCGCGGTCGATGCCGCACGACACCGCACCCGCCGCCGACCGACCCCGCACTCGCACCGGCACCCGCGCTTTCGCCACGGCCATCGCGGCGCTCTTCGCCGCGTTCGCCCTGCAGCCCGCCGTGCGTGCACAGTCGACGCAGACGTTGATGGCGTTCACGGGCTACTCGCACCCCGACCCGCTCGCCGTCGAACGCGCGCCCGACGGCACGGTCGCGTCGTGCCGCGGCAGCCTCGTCTTCTACGTCCGCATCGCGACGCCGGGCGAACTGCACGTCGCCCTCGAACGCACGGCCGGAGCACCCGCGACCACGCTGCGCGTCCGCGTGAGCGCACACCCGGGTCCCGACAGCGACGCACACACGGTCGCGGCGCCTGCGCACTCGACGGACGCACCGCGCACCGACCTCGGCACGTTCGCCATCGACGCACCGGGCTATCGCCGCATCTCGCTGGCCACCGACGACGGCTCGGCGCTCACCAACCTGCACTCGCTGGTTCTCACGGGTCCGGCTGCCACGAACGTGCAGGCAAGCACGCGCGAGCGGCGCAACGCGGCATCGGTGCACCTCGGCTACCCGGTCGACGCGGCGCACGAAGGCGACGTCGAGTGGTTCTACTGCGAGGCCACGCCGCGCACCGATCCCGTGTGGACCTTCTACATGGCGACGGGCTGGCAGCGCGGCTACTTCGGCATACAGGTCAACTCGGCGACCGAGCGGCGGCTCATCTTCAGCGTGTGGGACGCCGGCAACGAACGGAAGGACCGCGCGCGCGTCGGCGCCGCGGACCGCGTGCAGCTCGTCGCGAAGGGCGACGGCGTGGTGGCCGAGGACTTCGGCAACGAAGGCACGGGCGCTCACAGCCATCTCGTGCACGACTGGAAGCTCGGATCCACGTTCCGCTTCCTGCTGCACGCCGCGCGCTCTGGCGACGACACGACGTACACGAGCTGGTTCTGGTTCGCCGAGAAGAAGCAGTGGGGCATGGTCGCGAGCTTCCGCGCGCCGAAGGACACGGCCGGCCTGCGCGGGCTGCATTCGTTCAACGAGAACTTCGAGGGAGCCAACGGCGACCTGAAGCGCGAGTGCGACTTCGGCAACGCCTGGGTCCGCACGCGCAGCGGCGAATGGCTGCCGCTGCTCGCCGCGACGTTCACCCACGACGCGCACGGCGGCCGGCTGCGGTTCGATCGCCACGCGATCGTCCGTGACGGTCGCTTCTGCCTGCAGAACGGCGGCTTCGAAGTGCCGCCCGACGGCGCCGTCGCGCGAGCTCGCGAGACGCTCCGGGTCGAACGCCCGGCCGGGGATCACCCCGTCGACGGCGAGCTGCCGACGCCGCCGCAGGCGAACGAAACTCGCTGAGTCTCTCGACTCCGCGGCGATCCCGGCGACGATCGCGCACCCACCGTCCGCCTCTTCGCATCGATTCTCGAAGGACCCCCCGCAATGCCCGCCACGAAGAAGTCTCCGTCCGCATCCTCCGCCACTTCCGCCGCCGGTCCCTGGAACGGCCGGTTCGTGTGGCACGACCTGATGACGAAGGACGGCGCCGCGGCGCAGGAGTTCTACTGCGCGCTGTTCGGCTGGCAGATCCAGCCGATCGACATGGGCGGCTGCATCTACCGGATGATCGTCGCGGGTCCCGGCCCGATCGGCGGCATCGTCGAAGAGAAGAACATCCCCACCGCGCACTGGATGCCGTACCTCGCGACGGCCGACGTCGACGCCGCGGCGGCGAAGGTGACCGAACTCGGCGGCTCGACGTGCGTGCCGCCGACGGACATCCCGAACACCGGCCGTTTCGCCGTCGTGGGCGATCCGCAGGGCGCGTTCTTCTCGCTCTACAAGGGCCTGCCGACTTCGCACGGCGCCGACCCCGACGCACCGGTCGCCGGCCGCGTGTGCTGGAACGAACTGCTGACGACCGATGCCGACGGCGCGTTGCGTTTCTACGCGACGATGTTCGGCTGGACCGACGAGCCGAAGGACATCGGCGAGATGGGCACGTACCACGTGCAGAACCTCGGCAGCAAGCAGGCCGGCGGCATCATGAAGAACCCGCAGCCGGGCATGCCGAGCGCGTGGCTCGTCTACTTCCTGGCGCCGGACCTGCGCGCGACGACCGAACGCGCGAAGCAGCTGGGCGCGACGCCGCTGATGGAGAACGTGCCGATCCCGGGCGTGGGTGCATTCTCGATGTTCGTCGATCCGACCGGCGCCGTGTTCGCGCTGTTCCAGCCGCTGCCGGAGCACGTCGCGAAGGAACACCCGGAACTCACCGTGGTGAAGGAGAAGCCCGCGAAGCCGAAGAGCGCGGCGAAGGCGAAGAAGGCGAAGCCGGCCAAGGCCGCGAAGAAGCCCGCGCCGACCAAGAAGGCGCCCGCCAAGAAACCGGCGGCGAAGAAGGCACCAGTCAAGACCGCGAAGAAGCCGGTCAAGGCCGCGAAGAAGGCTGCCAAGAAGGCCGCCAAGAAACCGGCGGCGAAGAAGGCGCCCGCGAAGGCTGCGAAGAAACCTGCGAAGAAGGCCGCCAAGAAGAGCGCGAAGAAGAAGCGCTGACGAAGCGCGCCGGCCTCACACCGGCTGAGGCCCGGTCACGGACAGGAAGAACTCTTCGAGCGTGCTGCCCTCGGTCATCGCACGCGGCGCGATGCCGAGGTCGAGCACGGTGCGCATGACGCGCACGACGGTCTCGTCGGCCGAAGAGCCTGGCGGGATCGTGAGGTGGATGCGGTAGCGCATCGGCCCGCGCTCCTCGATCGTGCGCACGCCGTTCGCGGCACGGAGGCGCGCCATCTCGTCGTCGGACAGGGGCCGTCGCACGTCGAGTTCGACCATGTGGCCCTGCCGCGTGATGTCGGCGACGGGGCCCGCGACCTTCAGCTTGCCGTGGTCGAGGATCGCGACGTGATCGCACAGTTCCTGGATCTCGGCGAGATTGTGCGAGCTGATCACGGCCGTCACACGACGCGAACGCTGCAGGTCGCGCACCAGGTCGCGGATCTGGCGCGCGTTCTGCGGATCGAGTCCCGAGGTCGGCTCGTCGAGCAGGATCACCTCGGGCTCGCCGAGGAACGCCTGCGCGATGCCGAGGCGCTTCAGCATGCCGTGCGACAGTGCGTGGATGCCGCGCTTCCGGTACTCGGCGATGCCGACGAGCTCCAGCGCGGCGACGACTTCCTTCTCGGCGGTCGCACGATCGCGGCCGTCGAGGCGCCGCAGGAACACGAGCTGCTCGAGGATGGGCACGTTCTTCTGGAACGACGCGTCCTGCGGCAGGATCGTCATGCGCCCCTGCAGCTCGCTGACGCGCGCGATGTCGATGCCGAGCACACGCAACGTCCCGCTGTCCGCGGCGAGGAAGCCCGCGGCGATCGAGAACAAGGTCGTCTTGCCGGCGCCGTTCGGGCCGAGCAGGCCGAAGATCGAACCCTGCGGCACGGCGAACGTGACGTCGTCGAGCGCGGCCTTCGCGCCGAAGCGTTTCGTCAGGTGCTCGATGCGCAGAGCGGGTTCGTGCATGGCGGGGTGCGTGGTCACAGGTCGCGCCTCGTGAACCGGCGGTGGCCGAGCCACAGGAAGACGGCCGTCTGCGCCGCGCACCCGAGGAACGCGAACACGACCTGACCGGGTTCGGGGTGGAAGAGCCGCGTCTGGAACGGCCAGGGCAGCACGTAGTGCAGCCAACTCGCGTACGGCGTCGAAGCGCTGGCGATCGTCACGAACAACGGCACGCCGCCGATCACCGCCGACGTGATCGTCATGGACACGAATGCCGATCGGCACGACGCGGAGATCCACGCACACAGCGCGACGTACGGAACCGACACGCAGAACATCGCGAGCATCCCGTACGCCGCCCACACGAAGAGCGGCCCGGCGCCGTAGATCGACAGCCTCACCGCGATGTAGCTCGTCACGCCGACGCCGAGCAGAAGGAGCACGAGCGCGAACGTGCCGAGCATCCCGAGCAGCCGGCCGAAGAAGATGCTGCTGCGGTCCGTTCGCAGCAGCTGGTAGCGGAGCTGGCGCGATCCGATGTCGCTCGAGTAGAGGTCGAACGCGCCGAACGAGACGACGAGCGGCCACCCGAACAGCAGGATCAGGAAGATCGCGGACAGGATCGCGGGGCGTTCTTCGATCAGGTACGCCGCCCACGCGTCGGCGGCGCGCTTCGCCTCCGGCAACTGCGCACTCTCCTTGTCGACGAGGACCCACGAGACGAGCGGCTTCGCCTGACGGCCGATCTGCGCGAGCACTTCGGCGGGATCCAGCGTCGGCGCCCGACTGCCGACCTGCTCGACCCCGAGCAGCACGTAGTGTGCGACGAGCAGACCGAACGTCAGCGCCGCGAGCAGGAACACGAGCCCGATCCCGCCGCGCACCGAGTGCCGCGCGGAGTGGGTCGCGATCAGCCAAGTGTGTCTTCGGTTCACGCGAGGTCGGCGCAGGGTGCAGTCACCGGACGAAGTCCTCGCGGAACGTCGTGTTGAGCAGGAACAGCGTCACGAGCGGGAAGAAGATCCACACAACGACGCCGAGTCCGAGATTCTGGCCCGAGTGCTCGCCGATCGTCCACGACAGCACACCCGAGAACGCCAGCGACTGCAGCGCGTAGGCATTGCCGACTCCGCGGCCCCACACACGACTCTGGCGCAGGTAACCGATACCCGACACGACGAGGAAGGGCACCGACACGAACGACGAGATCGTCTGCAAGAGGAGCGCGCGTTCGCCGAGCCTGGCTAACACCTCGTCAACCTGTCGGCGGGTCGCTTCGTCGATCTCGATACGGCCGGCGTGCAGCACGAGCAGAGCGACACTGCCGAGCGCCTGCACCAACGAGAAGGCGCCGAACACGAAGTTGATCACCGCGAGAGCCGTGAGTCCGCCGGGGCGGCTTCCTTCCGACATCGAACCTCCGAAAAGCGTCTGCGAGCAGGCCGGCACTTTGGCGGCGAGGCGACGGATGGCGCAAGCACGAACTCGCCGCGACCGGGCCTCGCCGGCGGCCCGGCACGCGAGGCGATCCGCGGCGGGGCACGCCTCGTTTCGCGGACCGCGCGCGACCTTCGTAGACTCACGCCATGCGACCGATACAGCCCTGCGCGATCCTGTTCGCCGCCGCGATGGCCGCGACGATCGACGCCCAAGTCCCCATGCCCGCCTCCACGACCCCGGCGACCGCCGCCGGCAATCCGTTCCTCTCGCCGAGCACGCTTCCGTACGGCACGCCGCCGTTCGATCGGATCCGCGACGAGCACTACTTGCCGGCCTTCGAAGAGGGCATGCGGCAGCACCTCGCCGAGATCCGTGCGATCGCGACCCAGAAGGACGCGCCGACGTTCGCCAACACGATCGAGGCGATGGAGAAGAGCGGGGCGCTGCTGACGCGCGTGAGCCGCGTGTTCTTCAACCTCACCGAGTCGACGACGAACGAGACGATCCAGAAGGTGCAGGCCGACGTTGCGCCGAAGCTCGCGTCGCACCAGGACGAGATCTGGCTGGACAAGGAGCTGTTCGCGCGCATCGAGGCCGTGCACGAAGCCCGCGCATCGCTGAAGGACCCGGAGCAGATCCGCCTCGTCGAACGCTACCGCCTCAACTTCGCCCGCAACGGCGCACTCCTGTCGGCGGAGAAGCAGAAGCGCCTGCGCGAGATCAACGAGGCGCAGTCGAAGCTGACGACCGCGTTCCAGGAGAAGCTGCTCGCCGGCACGAAGAAGCTCGCGGTCGCGTTCGAGCGCCGCGCGGAACTCTCCGGCCTCGACGAAAGTGCGCTGTCGGCCGCCGCCGCCGCCGCGAAGGAGGCCGGACTGCCGGGCCGCTTCCTCGTCACGCTGCAGCTGCCGTCGTCGCAGGGCATCCTGTCCTCGCTGAACAACCGCGCTTCGCGGCAGCGCATCTTCGAGGCGTCGGTCGCGCGCTGCGACCAGGGCGACGAGGTCGACACGAAGGAACTCGTGAAGCAGCTCGTGTCGCTGCGCGCCGAGCGGGCGCGCCTGTTCGACTACGAGAACCACGCCGCCTACGTGCTCGCCGACCAGATGGCCGGCACGCCGAAGGCAGTGCTCGACATGCTCGGCAGCATGGCGAAACAGATCGTCGCGAAGGCCGACGCCGAAGCGAAGGAGCTGCAGGCGCACTTCGCGGCGACGGAGCCCAGCGCGAAGTTCGAGGCCTGGGACTGGGCCTTCGTCGCGGAGCAGGTGCGCCGGCTGCGCTACGACTTCGACGAGACGGCGGTGAAGCAGTACTTCGAGCTCGACTCGGTGCTGCAGAACGGCCTCTTCTTCATGGCGAAGCAGCTCTACGGCATCGAGCTGCGCGAGCGGAAGGACCTGCCGGTCTACCACCCCGACGTGCGCGTGTTCGAGGTGTTCGACGGCAAGAACGCGCCGATCGGCCTCTTCTACGCCGACTACTACGCGCGGCCGAGCAAGCGCGGCGGCGCGTGGATGGACAACTTCGTCGAGCAGAGCGACCTGCTCGGCCAGAAGCCCGTCGTCGTGAACGTGCTCAACATCCAGAAGCCGGCGGCCGGGCAGCCGACGCTGCTCACGTTCGACGAGGTCACCACGCTCTTCCACGAGTTCGGCCACGGCGTGCACGGGCTGTTCAGCCACTGCCGCTTCCCGCTGCTCGCCGGCACCAACGTGCCGCGCGACTTCGTCGAGTTCCCGTCCCAGTTCCACGAGGACTTCGCGTTCGACCCGGCGGTGCTCGCGCGGTGCGCGAAGCACTGGCAGACCGGCGAAGCGATGCCGGCGGACCTCGTCGAGAAGGTGCGGCGCGCCCGCACGTTCGGCCAGGGCTTCGCGTCGCTCGAGTACGTCGCCGCCGCGATCCTCGACATGGCGTGGCACATGGTACCGCCCGGCACCGAGGTGAAGGACGTCGACGCGTTCGAGCGCGAGGCGCTGCAGAAGAACGGCGTCGCCCACCCGCTGGTGCCGCCGCGCTACCGCACGACGTACTTCTCGCACGTGTGGCCGGGCGGCTACTCGGCGGGCTACTACGCCTACATGTGGAGCGAGGCGCTCGCCGCCGACGCGTTCGCCTGCGTGATGGAGAAGGGCGGCATCACCCGCGAGAACGGCGACCGCTTCCGCGACCTCGTGCTCTCGCGCGGACTCACGCGCGAACCGATGACGATGTTCACCGAGTTCCGCGGGCGGCCGCTCGACACGAAGGCGCTGCTCAAACGCCGCGGCCTGCTGTAGGGCCGCGCGCGTCGCGGCGCGCGATCCAGGCTCCCGCCGCCAGGATCGCACCGAGCGCCGCGAGAACGCACACGAACGCCGGCCACACCCGTGGCAGCCAGTTGCAGAGCGCGGCGGACAACGGCCCGAATCCGATCGCGAGCGCCTCGCCGGGCGCGGTGACCGGAACGATCACGCCGGCGGTCACGAGGAAGGCGGGTTCCGGTTCGATGAGCTCCTTCGTCGGCCAGGACCCGATCGGCCACTGCGACCAGATCTGCATCAGGACCGCGCCGGTGGTGACCAGCGCCACGAACAGAAGTCGGTGACCCGCCCGCAGGAACGCGATCGACGCGAGAACCAGCGGGATCACGACCAGATTGCTGTGCCGACTCCAGTCGTAGGCGATGCAGTAGATGACCCCGATACCGAGCAACAACGACCACAGCTGCCTCCGTTCCGGATCGTTCGGCCGAACTCGCTGGTGCCACGCCAGGACCGCGAGGACGGGGCCGAACGCGACGGTCCAGTGGGTGACGACCAGGCACCACGCGACGAACGCTCCCCCGGGGAACAGCGGGTACTTCGCGAAGTAGTCGTTCGAGAACAGCTGCTGCGGCGCGACGGCCTTCACGTAGAGGTAGAACGCCGCGTACGTCCCGACCGCGATCGCCGCGCCGATCGTGTCGGCACGCCACCGCGAGTCGTGCGCGCGCCGGACGAACCAGGCCCACGGCAGCAGGAACGCGGAGGCCTCGTGGTTGAGCAGCGCGAGGAAGAACAGCGTCCAGAAGACTGCGGGTCTCGGCACCGCGAGCAGCATCGCGAAGCAAATCGCGTACGTCAGGTCGTCGCTGTAGCCGACCCAGTTCTGCTTGTAGATCTGCACCGGCGAGATCAGCGAAACCGCCACCGTGATCAGCGTCGCGTCGACAACTGTCGAGCCGCGACGCCGGCAGAAGAAAAACGTGGTCGCGAGGAAGACGATCGCGAGACCTCGGGTGAACAGCACCCAGCCGGGGGCGCCGCGGTACCCGCAAAGCCACGACAGGAGCGGGGCCAGGAAACGCTGCGGCAGCTCTCCCGGGAACGCGAACGGGTCCAAGGACACCGCCTCCCACTGCAACCCGAAGCCGTGCGCGGCCGCCAGGGGTGGCACGAGAACACACGAGAACCAGTACGCGGCCACGCCTGCGACGAGTGCGAAGACGAAGTCGGTCCATCGCTTCCCTGGCGCCTGCACGGTGGTCGCGTTCGTCGTCATGGGGCGGGCACGTGGCCTGGACCGCGAGGCGCGAGACCCTACTCACGCCGCCCGGGCGCATCAACAATAGCCCCATGCGCTGCCTCCGCTCCGTCGCGGCCACGCTGCCGCTGTTCTTCACGTCGTTCGCGCTCGCCCAGAACGAACCGGACTCCGATGGCGACGGGCTGTCGGACTTCGCGGAGATCCACAAGCACCTCACGGATCCGGCGAAGGCCGACTCGGACGGCGACGGGGTTCCCGACGGCGAGTGGCGCGAACGGCGCGAGTACCAGTACACGGTCCGCACGATCGTGCGCGTGATGCGGCCGGTGACGATCGAATACCTCACCGACGACCATCAGGATGCACGCGTCCTCGACCAGACCGCCGAATGGGTCGAGCTCGAGGTGATCCACTACCCGTTCACGACGGGCGCCGGCACGATCGTCGGCGATCCCGAGTGGCGGAACGCCGCCGCGAAGATGCCGCAGTGGACCGCGCCCGGACCGACCGCGGACTGGACGCCGGCGATGCGCGACGCTCTCGTCGGGAAGCTCCGCGCCGCCAGCATCGACGCGAACGCACTCGACGACAAGGCGCTCGTCGAACGCGCGTCGCGGTGGCTCTGCGAGCACGCGAAGGTGCACGACGGCTTCTCGACGTTCGTCACGGCGTTCGACGATGCCGGCAAGCCGTTCGTGCCGGCCGATCTCCGGCCCGCCGTCCGCGCGGACGACGCGGCCCTCGTGAAGCAGTGGCGCAACGAGGTCTCCGCGCGCGGCATGTTCGAGAACGCGACGCGCGGCTCGTGTTCGTCGTCGGCGATCTACCTGAACGGCTGCCTGCGTGCGCTCGGCATCCCGACGCGCATCGTGCTCTGCATCCCGCCGGTGGACGCGAACGACGAACTCGAGGTGAAGATGCTCGAGCGCGGCATCAGTCACGTCGAACTGCAGAGCCGCGTCCTGCCGGCCGTGCAGGCGCAGCGCGGTCACTGGACGTCGCACACGTTCAACGAGGTCTTCGTCGGCGGCCGCTGGCGGCGGCTCGACTACGACCGCCTCGGCCAGGACATCGTCGATCCCGGCGGCCTCGGCCTCATGACGCACGTCGCCACGTTCTCGGACTGGGCCGCTGCGAACTTGCCGGCGACCATCGGCCGGCGCGACGCGCTGAAGCAGCGCGACCCCGTGTTCCGCAGCGCGAACCCGTACTCCGCGATCGCCGTCTCCGACGAGTACGGCGTGCACACGAAGGTCGCGCGGAGCACCGAGGCGCCGAAGGCGCGGGTGACCGCCGTGCACTGGGGCGACGGGCGCGACGTCCCCGACGACGTCCGCGAATGGTTCGCGAAGAGGAAGGTGTTCGGCCTCGTCGCGCGCGTCGAGGGACCGGCGGCGATGGACGAAGTGCAGCGCTTCCTCCGGGCGACCGACCTGCGCGCACGGCTCGTCGCGGACGGGAAGCCGACGCTGGGCGTCGGCCTCGACGCCGGCGCGTT
>CAZIFB010000004.1:51688-182277 GCA_964538915.1 uncultured candidatus Brocadiaceae bacterium
ACCGCTGGTGACGAACGCGACCGTGCCGCGTACGACGCCGGCGCGTTCTGGGGCAGGGGCGACCACGCGCTCGTCGTCGTTCCGTTCGGAACGGCGGACCGGCGCGACTTCGACGCAGGGGCCGACTATCGGTTCGTGCTGCGCAACGAGAACGCGGACGCGACCTGGGGCGACGGCACGATCGCCGTTCCGCGCCGCCCCGCGAAGTGATCGCCGCCCGGAGTCCTCCGCGTCACTTCGCCTTGCCGCGCAGGATCTCGAGCGCCCTCTCGAGGATCGGATCGCCGGTCTCGAGGTCCTTGGCGGTGCACGCGACGAGCACGTCCGGCTTCAGCCCTTCGCCCTCGAACGGCGTGCCGTCGAGCCGCAGGTCCTGCCAGCTCGGGACGATCGCGGTGATGCCGTTGCCGAGATCGAAGGGCTTCGGGTTGCCGCTGCTGCCGAACGTCGGCTGCCCCACCACCGTGCAGTCCTTCGCCTGCTGCAGCATCATCACGAACGACTCGTTGCTGCTCATCACGTAGCGGCTCGTCAGCACGGCGATCGGCTTGTCGTAGCGGCGGTCGGCGCCGTTGCCCGTGATCGAGCGCTCGAGGATCGGGCCGAAGCCGTCGAGACCCGAACGGTCGCGGTACCGGTTCTTCGCGTAGACCTTCGTGCCCTCGACGAACCACGCCGCGACCTTCTGCGCGAGCAGTTCGTCGCCGCCGCTGTTGGGCCGCACGTCGATCACCATCGCCTTCGTGTCCGCGAGTTCGGCGATCGCACCGCCGACGCGCTCCGGATCGACGTCCTTCGTCCACGCGCCGATCATCAGGTAGCCGATGCCGTCGTCCGTGCGGCCCGCGATCACCTGGTCGCCGATGGCGGAGACCTTCGCGTAGCGGCGCAGCAGGTCGCGGCGGAAGAGCGGATCGACCGCGCGCGAGCCCGTGCCGAAGACGTCGTCGCCGAGCTTCAGGTACAGGTGCAGGTCGTCCGTCGGCTTCAGCATGTTCGCAGCGGCGGCCGCGAACCCGCGGTCCGTCTTCGCCGCGAGGACGGCGGGCGATCCGTCCTTCTCGAGCTTCTTCCAGTCCTTCACCCGCAGGTCGCGGTACGAGTAGCGCTCGGCGAGGACCCGCATCAGCTCGGCGAGCGCCTTCTGGTTGCGCTGCTTCTGCTCGCCGGCTGTACGCACCTTGCCCGGGATCGTCGAGAACGACCACGGCACCGGGGCGAGCGCCACGCCTTCCGCGCTGCGGAAGTTCGACGCGGCGGGACAGTTCAGGCTGAGCGAGTACCGGTGGTCCGGCTCGAGTTCGACCTCGAGCACGACGGTCTTCGCGTCCTTCCACTTCGCTCGCCCCGTGGTCTTCGGAAAGCTCGCCCCGCCGCCGCAGAACGAGACGCCGTCCTCGCTCATCGCGCGGTCGAACACCGCGACCATCTGCTTCGTGGTCTTCGCGTCGACTTCGGCCAGGTGGGCCGGCGTCATCGACACGACCTTCGGCGCGTCCTGCGCCGCGAGAGCGACGGCGAGCGACAGCGACAGGGCAGCGGACACGATTCGCATGCGGACCTCCTCGGGCGCGCAGGATACCAGGAGCATCGGCGTGGCGGTGCTTGCGCCGCCGCTGCCGCGCGCGTGTCATCCGCGCATGCTCCGCCGCCCGCTGCCGTTCGTCACCGCACTGGCCTTCGTCGCCGCAGCGCCCGCGCAGTCGCCGCGACCGCTGCCCGACCTCGCCGCCGCGACGCGCGTCGTCGACACGAAGACCGGCGAACAGCTCGACTGGGCCGCGCTGCTCGAACGCCTCGCAAGGTTCGACGCCGTGTTCCTCGGCGAGACGCACGTCGACGACACCACACACCGCGTCGAACTCGCCGTGCTCGAGGGCCTGCTCGACAAGCGCGCAGGCAAGGTCGTGCTGTCGATGGAGATGTTCGAGCGCGACGTGCAGGGCGCCGTCGACGACTACCTGGCCGGCCGCATCGACGAGGGCGCGTTCCTGCAGCGCGCGCGCCCATGGCAGAACTACGACACCGCGTACCGCCCGCTGGTCGAAGCGGCGAAGGCGGCGAAGATCCCCGTCGTCGCCGCCAACTTCCCCGTCACGCTGCGTCGCAAACTCGGCGGCGACGACCCGAAGTCCGCGATCGCGGCGCTCCCGCCGGGGCAACGCGCGTGGGTGCCGGCGGAGATCTTCGCGGCGAGCGACGGCTACTGGGAGCGCGTCGACCGGGCGGTGCGCGGCCACATGGGCGGTGGCGGCGGCGGCACCGCGGAGGAACGGCTCTACGACACGCAGAACCTGTGGGACAACGCGATGGGCGACGCCGTCGCGAAGGCGCGCGCGGCGCACGAGGGCTCGCTCGTGCTGCACGTCGCCGGCGGCTTCCACGTCGCGTACCGCGACGGCACGGCTGCGCAGTTCGCGCGGCGGGCGAAGGACGCGACGTTCGCGGTCGTCTCGATCGCGCCGACGCTCGGCGTGCACACCGCGCGGCCCGACCGCGACAAGGACCAGGCCGACTTCCTCGTCTACGCGGCGCCGATCGCGCGCGACTTCAACGAAGGCAACTTCGCGGTCAGCGTGCCGGCCGAACTGCGCTACCGGCTCGTGATGCCAGAGGTCACCCCCCCGACGGGGAAGTGGCCGCTGCTCGTGTGGCTTCCCGCGCGCACCACGCGCACCGAGGACGCCGTCGCGGTGTGGCGGCTCGCCGCCGGCAAGGACGCCGCGATCGCGGTGGTCGAAGCGCCGTTCCCCGAACTGCAGGACGATCTCGGGCTCGGCGGCCGCTACGCGTTCGGCGACGGCTTCCGCTCGGACTACTCGCGCGTCGCGCAGGGCATCGCGGGCATCGTCGAGTACCTGACGCGGCGCCTCGCGATCGACGCGACGAAGGTCGTCGTCGCGGGCGAAGGCGACGGCGGTGCCGCGGTGCTGTGGACAGCGCTCTACGGCGAATGGCTCGACGCGGACTTCGTCGCGATCGACCCGAGCGACCTGACGCGTCTGTCGATGGAAGGTCTGCCCGACCAGAAGCCGGTGGCGAAGTCGCTGCTCGTGCTCGCGCGCGACCCGGCGAACGCGCGCATCACGAAGGTCGTCGCCGACTACCAGAAGATCGGCACGCCGACGTCGGTCGGCAAGCTGGAGTCCGCCGAGGCGGCCCGTTACGAAGTCCGCCAGCGGCTGCGCCTCGGGTGGGAAGGCGACCGCCTCGCCACCGGGCGCCACCAGCTGCGGCTCGCGACCGACACGCCGCGAGCGCGCGAATGGCAGGAGCTGCACCGCCTCGCGCTGATGCAAGCGGGCCACGGCGCCAGCGTCGTCGAACCGGGCCAGCCGTTCGCCGACGAAGCGGCGGCCGGCAAGCCGCGACCGCTCGTGGTCGGCGGCGACGGACCCTGGCCCGTCGCGTCGTTCGCCAGCGGCACGGGGCTGCCGCTCGCGGGCGGACCGTTCGGCGGCACGACCGTCGTCGTGCTGCCCCCGGGCACCAGCGATACGGACAGAGCCGCGTGGCTCGAGCACGAGAAGAACAAGGTGCTGAAGCGCCGCAGCATGTTCGCGAACATCGCGATCGCGACAGCGGGCGCCGACGGCGATCTCGCGCTGTCGAAGGTGCTGACGAAGCTGAAGGCAATGGGCAGGTCGCGCGTGCTGATCGTGCCCGCCGTGTTCTGCGCCGACGGCGAGCAGATGCAGGCGATGAAGAAGTCGCTCGGCGACGCCGGCGCCGGCATGGACGTCGCGTGGTCGCCGGGCCTCGGCGCCGACCTGCCGCCCGTGCCGTAACGGATCAGCGCGGCAGGGAACGGATCGACTCGGGGTCCTTCTTGAGCGCGCGCCACAGCGCCGCATGGGTGCGCTTGTGCACCTCGGCCGTGCGCAGACCGTTGTCGTCGCACACCTGGACCTTCGTCGCGTGCGCACCGTGGTCCGGCCGGCCGAGCACACGGTGCGGCGGCGCAGGCGGCGCCGCGCCGGCCGCATCGCGCGCGAGCGCGAGGAACGAGTAGGGCAGCGCCCGTGCATCGAGTCCGAGTTCGCGCTGCACGCGCACCCAGTCGCCGTCGGTGAACGCCTCCGGCGCCGGCGCCGCGAAGAAGTGGCACCAGTCGCGATCGTTGCCGAGCGTCGGGCACCGCCCCGCGTGCACACACGGCGCGATCACACGGAACGTGTCCACCATCGCGTCGCGCACCGCCGCGAGCCGGCGCGCAACCGCCTTGCTGCCAGGCTCGACGATCACGACACGACGGCTGCGTCCGATCAGGTCGCGCAGGGCGCGTTCACCATCCGAATCGAGTTCGCCGAGAACGTGACTGACGAGCAGCACGTCGGGCGACAGCGCGGCGACGTCGCGGACGGCGCGGGCCGCGACTCCCGCGGCGTGCAGGGAGCGCGCCGCGAACGCCATCGCCTTCGCCGACCGGTCGTGGCACAGCACCTCGCGCACACCGAAGCGCGCCGCGAACCGCCGCGCCGCGATGCCCGAACCGCAGCCGTGGTCGAGTACGACGTCGGCGTCGGCGCGCTGGAACCCGCGGTCCGCGCACTCGGCGAGCGCGGCGTCCCACTTCCACCCGATGCGCGCCCCGAGCACGGCATCGTACGCGGCGAGGTCGGCGTCGCTGCGCCAGTAGTCCGCGAGCGCGCGTTCGCCGCGGCCTTCGTCGACGAACATCGTGCGAAGACGCTGCAGGCGTTCGATCAGGTCGCGCGAAGGTGCCGGCGTCACGCGACGACGTCCGCCGCCAGGACGGCGACCCCTGCCGGCGACGTCTCGCCCGGCAGCGCCAGACACACGAGCAGCGACTGCACCTGTGCGGGCTTCGGCGGCAGCATCGCGCTCACGAGCACGCAGTCGCGCAGACCCTCGGTGAGTTCGGGCGGCACCACGATCGAAGGGGTCGGGCCCATCTCGTGGTACAGCGTCCACGCGATCGCTGCGTGGGCGGGACGCAGCTTGCGGCGGTCGGCGCGACGCATCGCGAACAGGCTCTTGGCGACGCGGGCGAGCGTCTCGGGCCGGTCGACGACCGCCGGATCGAACGACACCAGCACCGACGCGGGCAGCCACCGGTCGTTGTCGGGATCGAAGAACGCGTCGTTCGCCTGGACGAGTGCGGCCGGAACGACGAGCCCGCTGCGCCGCAATCGCTGGCGCACACGCTGCTCCTTCGTCCGTACGAAGCGCCCGGCGACGCCGAGGCCGGCGGCCACGAGTGCGAGGACCGCGCACCACGCCATCTCGGCGGGCGGCACGTCCTTCGTCGCGGTCGCGGCGTTCGCCATGCGCCAGATCTGGATGCCGACGCCGATCCAACCCGGCCACTGCAGCATCCAGACGATGTCGCCCCACGGCATCGTGTCGTCGCGGAGGCCGAGCATCTTCTCGAGTTTGCCCTGCTTCTCGAGGTCGCGGAGGCGCCCACCGATCGCGGCGAGGTTCACTTCGCCCCCTCGCGCGGGAAGCGCTCGCACAACTGCTCGACGCCGTTGCCCCAGAGCGTGCTCTGCACGATGCGCGCGTGGCCGTCGTCGCGATCGGCCGGATCGAGCAGCACGAACACGAGCCGCGACGAGAACTCCTCGCGCGGCAGCAGCGGGATCGGCACGGCGATGTGCGCGAGTTCGAACCCGTCGCCGATCGCGACCGGCACGGCGATGCGGTGCCCGTCGTCGACGCGGGCAGCGAGACCGCGTTTCACCGACGCGACGAAGACCTGCAGGTGCTCCGCGACCACCGCGCCGTCCGCGAGCAACGAACGGACGCGGTCGGCCGCGGCGACGAACGCCCGGAGGGCCGATGGCTCGAGTCCGGCGGGAGCGACCACCACCGCGGCGCACCGGACGTGCGCGAGCGACGGGTCCGCGAACGCCACGTCGGCGACGACGACCCCGGGCACCAGCACCGCACGTTCGCAGAAGTGGAGCGCCTTCTTCGTCGGCGGCCCGACCAGCGCCGCACGGACGGCGAGGCACGAGGCGGCGAGCGCGAAGATCCCCCACAGCCACGGTCCGCGGGTGAAGCCGGCGACGATCAGCCCGACGGCGACCAGCGCCACACAGACGAGTTGCAAGGCGATCCCGCGCAGGGCGGCGCGGCCGGCCGAAGCGCCGCCGATCCAGTCGAAGAGGCGGTGTTCGCGCACGACGTCGAGCCGGGCGCGCTGCTCGGCGAAGAGCGCGCCGAGCGCTTCGACGTCGTCGGGCTCCACGTGGGTGAGCGCGGGCCCGAGGTGATCACCGGTCGCCATGCGTCGGCAGACGCTACTGCCCGCCCGCCGAGCGAGCCATCGAGAGCGCGAAGACCGGACCGCTCGCCGCGACGGACGCCGATCCGTGTGCGGCAGCCTCGCTCCTCCATGGCCACCGAACCCTCGCCCACGCCGCGCGGCCGGCTGCCGCGTTGCCCCCGTCGCGGCTGTCCCTACCATCCGGCGCGAAGAACCATGCGTGCCCTGCTCCGTGCCCTGCCGTCCGTCGCCCTGCTCGCCGCACTCGCCGCGCAGGAGAACGGGTCGACGCCACCCGACGCGAAGGACGTGCTCGCGGCGATCACGCGCGCCGAGGGCATGCTGAAGAACAAGGAGGTCGAAGAAGCGATCCTCCTGTTGTGGCAGGCGATCGACCAGCTCGACCGTCTGCCGGCGAATCCGGTCCACGAGGCCGCGCGCCTGTCCGCCCTCTACCTGCTGCAGACCAACGATCCGCTCGAGGGGCGCCGCCGCGCGATGCTCACGAACGCAGCGAAAGGCCAGGTCGAACTCGCGGCGTTGTACCGCGGCAAGAAGTGGTTCGACGCGGCGAGCGATCGCATCGACGTGGCAGCTCGGCTGGATCGCGACGTCGTCGGAAAGGAACGCGCGCTGCTCGACGCCGCACGACCGAAGCCGAAGCCGGGAACGGCCACGCCGCCCGAGCCGGCGAAGCCGAAGGTCGATCCGCTGCTCGATCGCGCGAAGGCGCGCTTCGTCTACGGCGAGTGGCGCGAGGTCGAAGGCATGCTCGAATGCGACCCCGGAGCGTCGAACTCCGAGTGGGTCGCGGACGCAGCGCACGCCGATCACGAGGTCGTCGTGGAGTTCCGTCCCGCGGACCCGGCCAAGCCGCACAACCTCGCTCTCGCGGTCGGGCACGAACTGTCCCCGACGAGCAATTCGTTCGGCGGGTACCGCGCGATGGTCGCATGGAATCCGAAGCTGCAGCAGTACTGGATCACCCTCTATCGCCTGCGCGACCACAAGAACACCGACCTCGCGCAGTCCTTGGTGACGCCGGCCCCGACACAGGACGGCTTCCGCCGCTTGTCGATCCAGGTCCGGGGCAGCCGATTGCGCGCGCAGCTCGACGGCACCACGCCGATCGAGACCGATGCCGGCGAGCCGGTCCGCGGCACCGTCGGCCTGATGATGGGCCTCGAGAACAACCCGACCTGCCCCGTTCGTTTCCGCAACCTGCGGATCGATCCGCTTCCGGCGGATGCGCCGACCGACGACGAACTGCGCGCGGAACGCGCGGCAGAACGGCAAGGCGCGATCGCGGCGGCCGTCGATGCCGCGAAGGCGCACATCGCGAAGAAGGAACTGGAGCCGGCATCGTTGCGCCTGCGTGAGGCACTCGCGCTCGTCGACGCGCTCGAGGCCGGTGTCCTGCGCGACAACCTGGCGAAGACGATCGAGCCGATGCTGGCGCAGGCGGACTCGTTCGCCGCGAAGAGGAAGAAGACCGACCAGACCGTGGCGGCCGAATTCGTCCTTCTCGCCGACGCGTACGCGAAGAACGGCATGGTGCGCGTCGCCGAAGTGCTGGCGGGCACGGCCGTCCAGTTCGACCGCGGCCAGAGCGCGCGCCTCGACGCGGCTCGCGAAGCGGTGCAGAAGTGGAACGTCGCGCAGGCCGCCGCGCGCGCGGCCGAGCTGGTGCCGCCCACGGACGACGGAACCGCGCTCCGCGAATGGTTCGGCAAAGGGCGCAAACTCGACACCTACACGCAGGCGTTCGAAGTCGACGGCGCGGAAGCTCGGGTGCGCGGCCTGCTCCCCGATTCGTACGTCGGCTGGCTGCCGCCGCCGATGGCGAAGCCGATCACGAAGGCGCGGGTGCACGCTCACCTGACGATGCCCGGCGAATCCGGCGGGCTCTGCTTCGACGTCGTCGACTCGACGCAGTTCGGCACGGCGTTCCTGACCCGACGTACGAAAGGGATGCGGCTCCACGTCTTCCGCCGCGTCGGAACGAGCTGGGTGCTGGTGCTCGAGCGCGAAGTACCGATGGACGCCTGGCGGCGGGACGCGTGGCACGCCCTCTCGGTCGAGTCGACGGAAGCGGGCGCCACCGTGACCTGCGCCGGCATCGAGGTGAAGGTGCCCCGCGCGTCGCTCGGCAAGGCGACCGGAGTGTTCGGCCTCTACGCCGCCAACGGCCGGGCAGAGCCGCAGGACGTCGAACTCCGCGCGTTCCAAGTCGGGCCCTGATCTGCTGCGCGCTCCGCTGCCCGGCGAGCGGATTCCGCCGAACGCAACCCGCTCCGGCACACCCGCTCCTGCGCCGAAGCCATTGTGCGGGTGCACGGTACCGGCGAGTCGTCTAGATTCCGGGGATGGAGTCGGAGTCAGGATCGAAGGGCAAAGCGGCCCGTTCCCCGGCAACCGGTGCGCATGCCGCGAACATGCAGCTGATAGTCCGGTTGTGCCACGAGCTCGCGAACGCGTCCTCGCTGCCGGCGATGTTCGATGCGGCGGTCGAGGTTCTGACGGCAGGAACGGGCTTCGCGCGGACAGCCGTCCTGACGCTGACGCCGACCGGCGCGATGCACTTCCGCGCGTGGCGCGGCATCTCCCAAGCGTACCGCGATCGCGTCAACGGCCACTCGCCATGGCCGGCCGATGCCGTCGATCCGCAGGAGATCCTCGTCGACGACGTGGCGTCGCATCCCGTCACTCGTGGACTCACGGACGTCTTCCGCGCGGAGAAGATCGGCGCACTCGTCTTCCTCCCGCTCGTCGGCGGCGGCCGCCTGCTCGGCAAATTCATGCTCTACGCGACCGAGCCGACCGACTGGCAGCGCGTCGACCTGCCGTTCGCCCGCGCGGTCGCGGACCTCCTCGCGAGCTTCCTCCTGCGCGAGAGCACCCAGGCGCAACTGCTGCAGTCGCGCAAGATGGAGAGCCTCGGCCTCCTCGCTGGCGGAGTCGCACACGACTTCAACAACCTGCTGACCGCGATGCTCGGGTACGCCGAGCTGCTGCGCCTCGACCTGCCGAAGGACACGCCGCAGCACGCGAACGCCGAGATGCTGCTTCGCGTCGCCACGGAGGCGAGCGAACTGACCCGGCAGCTGCTCGACTTCGCGCGGCCGAAGCCCATGCAGGTCGAAGTCGTGGACGTCGCCGCAATGGTCACCGAATCGCGGCCGATGCTGCGGCGCCTCGTGGGCGACGCGATCGAGGTGGTGGTGATCGGCGGCGGGCGGTCGCTGCCGGTCGAGGCCAACCGCGTCCAGCTCCTCCAGGTCCTGCGCAACCTCGTGACGAACGCGCGCGACGCGATGCCGAAGGGCGGGCACCTGACCATCTCGATGCAGGAACGGTCGAACGCGGACAAGGTCCGGTGCGTCGAGATCGCGGTGACGGACGACGGCGTCGGCATGGACGATCACATCCGGGTCCGCATCTTCGAACCGCTGTTCACGACGAAGCGCGAGGGTCGGGGCACGGGCCTCGGCCTCTCGATCTGCTACGGCGTCGTCTCCCACCTCGGCGGCGACATCACGGTGACGAGCGCGCCGGGCCGCGGCAGCACGTTCGTGGTGACGCTGCCCCTCGCGACCGGCCCCGCAACGACGCCGGCACACCCGCGGATCGCGAGTGCTCCGCGCCAGGCGATCAGCGTTCTGCTCGTCGAAGACCAGAGGGCCGTGCGCGCGGCGATCACGGCCGGCCTGACGGCGCACGGCTGCACCGTCACCGGCGCGGGGAACGGCGTCGAAGCCCTGGCGGCGCTCGAGCAGGGGCAGTTCGACATCGTCGTCAGCGACGTCGTGATGCCGGAGATGGACGGCATCGAGCTGCTGGAGCAGCTGCAACACACGGCACCGGACCTGCCGATCCTCCTGATCACGGGCTACGCGGAGCTCGCGAACGAACTGCCGGCGCACGTGCCGCTGATGCACAAGCCGTTCACGCCGACCGAGCTCGACTCGCGCGTGCGCGAACTCGTGCCGGCGGCCCACTGACGGCGGCGGGTGGGCCGGCGAAGCGCACTACCTGCGGCCATCGGGATCGTCGTCACCGTCGAGCTTCGCTCGCAGCGACCTCAGGAAGTCGTTCATCGGCACGCCGGGTCGCGGCCGTTCCGGGCGCACCAGGGAAGGCGCCGGCGCAACAGCCGCGGCCGGGGCCGCGCCGGCGATCGGCCACTCGTGCCAGCCCGCGAAACGCCGCGCGGGAGCACCGCCTGCGCGCGCCTGCCGTAGCTCGATCGCGCCCGCGCCGAGATCGATCACGACTTCGCGCGTGGCGCCGCGGCACGCGAGGATCACGTCGCCTTCGACGTCGCCGAGTTCGTCCGCAATGCGTTCGCGCAGGTCGTCGTCGGGAAGATCGAAGCCGTCGAGGTCTGGACACGCCCCCTGCTCACGCGACCACCGCGACCACGGCGCCGCGTCGTAGAGACCGAAGGCCGCCTTCGGTACGCGGAAGGGCGCGACGATGCCGTTCTGCGCCATCACATGGGCGACGAAGTGTCCGGGCAGACGCACGCCGTGCCGCTCGACGTAGTGCACGAGTCCGTCCGGCCACACGAAGGTGCCGTCCGTCAGATCGCGCGCCCCCATGTCGGCTTCGCCGCACTCGAAGCGGCAGAACGACGGCTCGGGATACGTGACGAGCGTGGTGCCGGCGCGCAGGTAGCGCGCGATCGTCGCGACCGCAGCCGGGTCCTGTTCGGCGACCAGCGCCTGCGGGCGCGGCAGCGTGGTCGGGGCAAGAGGGCGGAACCACCACCCGAGGACTTCGAGGCGCTTCATCGGCGAACGCCACGCTACCGCGGCCCTTGCGCCCGCGCATCGCGCCCCCGATCGTGCGCGCCGTGCCCTGGAACGAACGCCAGCACGGACCGCGCCGGGTCGTCGGGCCGGGCTTCCACGAGCGCGTTTACGCGGTCGTGCGCACCGTTCCGCCGGGCGCGGTCGTGACCTACGGCGACGTCGCGACGGCACTCGGCAGCCGCAGCGTCGCACGCCACGTCGGCTTCGCGATGGCGGCGCTGCCGGCGGGCAGCGACGTGCCGTGGTGGCGCGTCGTCGCCGCCGGGGGCCGACTCGCGACTGCGAGCGCGTCGGTCCAGAAGGCCCAGGCTCAGATGCTCGCGCGCGAAGGACTCGCCGTGCGGAAGGGCCGTATGCTCGCGTTCGCGGCGCGACGCTGGCCGATCCCGAGCTGAGTTCGCACCCGCGGCGGGAGGTCGAACCCGCGGCTGCATCGGCGCCCAGGTGTCGAGAGCGCCCTCCGGCGTCGAACCCGCTTTGCCCGGCGGGGCTTCGGCCCTACCATGCTCCGCCCCCGTTCGCGCTGGCGCCCGCGCCAACCGCGTGCACCCCGCCGATCCCAGTGACCGACACCGCCCTGATCCGCAACTTCAGCATCATCGCCCACGTCGACCACGGCAAGTCGACGCTGGCCGACCGCCTCGTCGAGCTCACCGGCACCGTCGAGAAGCGGCAGATGAAGGAGCAGCTGCTCGACGACATGGAGCTCGAGCGCGAACGCGGCATCACGATCAAGGCCCGCGCTGTCGCGATGAGCTACAAGGCGAGCGACGGGAAGACGTACCAGCTCAACCTGATCGACACGCCCGGCCACGTCGACTTCAACTACGAGGTGCTGAAGTCGCTGCAAGCGTGCGAGGGGGCGCTGCTGCTCGTCGACGCGTCGCAGGGCGTCGAGGCGCAGACCGTCGTGAACGCGCACCTCGCCGAACAGGCGAAGCTGACGGTGCTGCCGATCCTCAACAAGATGGATCTGCCGCACGCGCGGCCCGATCAGGTCGCGATGCAGATCGAGGACGCGATCTGCATCCCTGCCGAGGACGCCGTCCCCGTGTCGGCGAAGACCGGCCAGAACGTCGAGCAGGTGCTCGAGATGATCGTGAAGAAGATCCCGGCGCCGACGGGCGACCCGAAGGGTCTGCTGCAGGCGCTGATCTTCGACGCCGTCTACAACGACTACCGCGGCGTCGTGACGTACGTGCGCGTCTTCCACGGCACGGTGAAGAAGGGCGACATGATCCGTTCGCTCGGCACCGGAACGGTGCACGAGGTGATGGAGGTCGGGAAGCTGAAGCCCGACATGCAGGCCGTGTCCGAGCTGCACGCGGGCGAAGTCGGCTACGTCATCGCGAACATCAAGAAGCTGCAGGACGTCGTGATCGGCGACACGATCACGCACCAGGACGAGAAGCTGCGCTCGCAGCCTCTGCCCGGCTTCCGGCAGCCGAAGCCGATGGTCTACTGCGGCTTCTACCCGACGGTGCCGAGCGAGTACGAGAACCTGCGCAAGGCGCTCGAGAAGCTGCGGCTCAACGACAGCTCGTTCACGTTCGAGCCCGAGACGAGCGACGCGCTCGGCTTCGGCTTCCGCTGCGGCTTCCTCGGCCTCCTGCACATGGAGGTCATCCAGCAGCGCCTCGAGCGCGAGGAGGACATGGACCTCGTGCAGACGGCGCCGACGGTGCGCTACCGCGTGAAGCTCACCAACGGCGAGGTCCAGGAGATCCGTTCGCCGAGCGAACTGCCCGACGGCTCGGTCATCGAGGAGTACCTCGAGCCGGTTGCGCACGTGAATGTCGTCGTGCCCGCCGAGTTCATCGGCGCCGTGATGAAGATCTGCAGCGACCGCCGCGGTCAGTACGTGAAGACCGACTACTACGGCAAGGAACGCGTGATGATCGGCTTCCGCATTCCGTTCGCGGAGATCATCTTCGACTTCCACGACCACCTGAAGTCGGCGACGCGCGGCTACGGCACGATGGACTACGAGGTCGAGGACTTCGAAGCGTCCAACCTCGTGAAGGTGCGCATCCTCGTCGCCGGCGACGAAGTCGACGCACTGTCGTTCCTCTGCCACCGCGATCAGGCGGAGAGCCGGGGCAGGAAGATCCTGAAGGGCCTGCGCAAGGAGATCCCGCGGCACCAGTTCGAAGTCGCGCTGCAGGCCGCGATCGGCGGCAAGTTCATCGCGCGCGAGAACATCGCCCCGATGCGGAAGGACGTCACCGCGAAGTGCTACGGCGGCGACATCTCGCGCAAGCGCAAGCTGCTTGAGAAGCAGAAGGAAGGCAAGAAGCGCATGCGCATGGTCGGCAGCGTGGAGATCCCGCAGGAAGCGTTCCTGTCGGTGCTCCGCACGACGGAAGAGGACTGAGATCCGGAGGCGCCGGCGCGGCGCCGCCGATGCCATGGACGACACCGCCCGCCTCGTGGCTATCGCCTAGGTGGAAGCCCCGCGTCGCCGGTCCGAACGCGTGCCGATAGGCGCAGCAGTTCGGAACGGTGCATGAAGGAGCTTCCGGTCACGACCACCGCGGACGGAGTGAAGGGCAGCCTGCTGTCGCTGATCCTCGACGTCATCCCGTACGTGGTCTTCTGGAAGGACCGCAATTCGGTCTTCCTGGGCTGCAACCGCAACTTCGTCGGGCTCGCCGGACTCGCCTCGCCCGCGGACGTCGTCGGCCTCACCGACTACGACCTGCCATGGTCGCGCGAAGAGAGCGACTCGTACCGCGCCGACGACGCGCTCGTGATGGAATCGGGGAAGCCCAAGCTGCACATCGTCGAAACGCTCTGCGGCCTCGACGGCAAGCGCACGTGGCTCGACACGAGCAAGGTGCCGCTGCGCGACCACGCGGGCAACGTCATCGGCGTACTCGGCATCTTCGCGGACATCACGGACGCCAAGGATGCGGAGGAACGCCTGCGCGAGACGCGGCAGCACCTCGAGGACGCGATCGAGGCGATCGACGCCGGCCTCGTGATGTACGACGCGAACGAGCGGCTGATCTTCTGCAACGATGTCTATCGACGGATCTACGCGGAGGCCGAGCCGCTGCTCGTTCCGGGCCGCAGCTACGAGGAGATCCTGACGGGCTTCGCGGTGAGACGACCCGACCTGCTCCGGGGCGAGAATGCGGCCGACTGGGCCACGGCGCGGCTGCAGCAGCACCGAAGATGCGAACGATGGGAGAAACAGCTCGGCGACCGCGTGATCCTCGTCAGTGATCGCCGCACCGCCGACGGCGGCATCGTCGGGCTCCACACGGACATCTCGATCGAGAAGCAACGGCAGCACGAGCTGAATCGTGCGAAGGAAGCGGCCGTCGCTGCGAACGTCGCCAAGACGAACTTCCTGGCCAACCTGAGCCACGAGATCCGCACGCCGATGTCGGCGATCCTCGGATTCAGCGAACTGCTGGCGAACGCCTCCCCGCGGCCCGACCAGATGGGCGCGCTCGAGACCATCCAGCGCAACGCGACACACCTGCTCGAACTGATCGACGACATCCTCGACCTGTCCCGCATCGAGGTGGGCAAACTGCGCGTGGACTGCGGGCCGGTCGATCCGACGGTGCTGGTGCGCGACATCGCGACGCTGATGACCGAGCGTGCGGTGGCCAAGGGCCTGCGCTTCGAGGTCGACCTCGGCGACCGGCTGCCCGCGACGATCGACTCCGACGCGACGCGCCTCCGGCAGATCCTCGTCAACCTGATCGGCAACGCGATCAAGTTCACGGCGCAAGGCCACGTGAAACTCACCGTGCGCCCGGCCTCGGTCGGGGCAGCGCCCGGGCGACTGCTGTTCCACGTCGAGGACACGGGAATCGGCATCGCCCCGCACAACCTGCTCAGAGTGTTCGAGCCGTTCGAACAGGCCGACGCGTCGACCACCCGCCGCTACGGCGGAGCCGGCCTGGGCCTCGCGATCTCGCGGCACCTCGCGCGGCTGCTCGGCGGCGACATCGAGGCCACCTCCGAACTCGGCATCGGCGCCGTCTTCACCTTCTCACACCCGGTTCCCGGGGAGGCCCGCTGGATCGATCCGCGGCGGGATCCCGACGCGCCGCCGCCGGTGCCCGCCGCCCCCGAGCCGATGCCGTCGCTGGCCGGTCGCTCGATCCTCCTCGTCGAGGACGGTCCCGACAATCGGCGTCTCCTCACGAAGTTCCTCGAGTCGGCCGGCGCACGCGTCGCGTTCGCGGTCGACGGCGTCGAAGCGCTCGAGAGCGTGGCCGCCGCCGAGGCCGACGGCACGTCGTTCGACGCGATCCTCATGGACATGCAGATGCCGCGCCTCGACGGCTACGAAGCGACGCAGCAGCTCCGCGGTCGCGGCTGCAAGCTGCCGGTGATCGCGCTGACCGCGCACGCGATGGCAGGCGATCGCGAACGCTGCCTCGAAGCCGGCTGCGACGACTACCTCACGAAGCCCGTGCCGCGGCGGCGCCTGCTCGAAGTGATCGCGTCGTGGGTCGCGCGGTCCTGACCGCGCACGTCACAGCTGCGCCGCAAGTTCGGCGAGGGCGCGACTGAGGATCGAGCGCACCGCGACCTCGGTCTTGCCGAGCTCCTTCGCGATCTCCGCGTGGCTCATGCCCATGAGCCGCGCCATGAGGACCACGTCCTGCTTCTCGGGCGCGAGGGTCGCGAAGGCCGCTTCGGCACGCTGCAGCTCCTCGCGCGCCGCGGCCTGGCGGCTCGGCGTGTAGATCCCGGCGAGCCCCTGCATCTCCTGTTCGTCGAGGCCGGAGTGTTCGCGCCGGGGATCCCGCTTGCCGGCGCGCCAGTGCTCCGCGCGGTCGGCGATCTTCCGCATGGCGGTCGTGAAGAGCCACTTCCGGAACTCCGCCTCCCCGCCGAAACGGAAGCGCTCCGCGTTCTCGAGCACGTCCCGGCAGACCGACTGCGCCAGGTCGCTGCACGACTCGCGCGCGAGCAGCGACGGACCGGCCTTCAACCGCACGAACGCCCGCAGCGACGGCAGGTGCTGCTGGAGCAGCGTGGCGACCGCGTCGGCGTCGTGGCGGCTCGCGGCGTGCAGCAGGTCGTTCAGGTCGTCGGCCATCGGCGGCGGGATGCTACCACGGGCCGCGACGCGGCCCCCGGGACGCGCGCCGCCACGTTCGCCGCACGATCCGGATGACTGGATCCGTCGACGCCATGGACCTCCCGCCCCTCGTCCGCTTCGCCGCGTGGCTGCAGATCACGTTCGGCCTGCTCGCGACCTTCGGCATCTGGCTCGCCGTACTGTTCCACCCGGCTTCGTCGTTGCAGACGCTGCTGCTCTCGCTGTCCGTCGTGATCGCGCTGCCCGCGCTCGTCGGCGGCGTCCTCCTGCGCATGGGCAACCGGTGGGCGCCGCTGATCGTCTCGATCGTGGCGCGGCTCGAACTGCTCGTCCTGCCGGTCGGCACTGTGGTCGGCGCGTGCACGATGTGGGCGCTGTGGCGCGCCACACGAACGCCGTCCGGCGCGGGCGACGACGGCGAGGTCGATCCGTACGCACACCCGGCGCCGCGCCGCGACCCGCCGGCGACGGCGCGGCCGCTGCTCGAACTCCTGCCCGAACCGACGCGCACCGCGCCGCTGCTCGCCGTGATCACCGCCGTCGGCGCCGCCTTCGGCATCGTGCTGGCGATCGGCTTCCACGTGTCCGGTGACCCGGTGCCCCCCGACGTCGACGCCATCCTGCTGCCCGCGATCGCCGTGCTCTCCACGACGGCGGTCGTGTCGTTCCGCGTCATGCGGCAGAACCGCGCGAACCGCACGCAGCCGCGCTGATCGTTCGCGGCGCGCACGGCGCGATCAGCGCTTGTCGCCGTTCGCCGCGGCCTGCTGCACGAGCGCCTTGAAGTCGGCGCGGTCGTCGACGTGCAGTCCTTCGCCGAGGAGCTGCAGTTCGCCGGCCGACAGCGGCCGCAGTTCCTGGTGGCGGCGCAGACATGCCATCACGGCGTCGAAGTCGTCGCACATCAGCTCGGCCTGGGCGAGCTTCTGCAGCAGCGGGGGCAGCGCACGAGCCGCCGCGGCCGCCCGCTTGCCGCCGCCCGCGTGCACGCGTTCGAAGTGCGCGGTCGCCCGCCGCATCGTGTCGCGCGCCTCATCCCACCGCTCGGCGCGCGCAGCCTGGATGCCGGCCGACTGGAGCACCTGGCCCGCCTGCGCCCGAAACGACAGGTCGTCGGGCCGCTTCTCGACGACTCCCTCGATGAGGCGCGCCGCGGTCTTGAAGTCCGCGCCGGCGGCCTCCTCGTCGCTCCTCGTCAGCAGGAAGCCACGATGGTGCGTGAAGATCGCCAGCTCCGACGCGTATTCGAGGCCGTCGGCGCGGCCGGCGACCAGCTGTTCGTGCCCGGCGATCGCCTCGCCGAGGGCCGTGAGCGCGCCGTCGAAGTCCCCCGCCTGCTGCCGCTCGACGCCGAGGTCGTACAGCATGAGATCCATCTCCTGGCGATAGACGACGCGCGCGGGGAAGTCGGCGACCAGCGCGCGCATCGTCGCGATCGCCGCCTCGCGCCGCGGCAGCGACTGGTCGTGCTTGCCGGCCGCCGCGTCGAGGCCTGCCAGCGACACGTCGACGCGGGCCTGCTCGCGGCGGACTTCGGGTTCCTTCGCATCGGTCGCGGCCATCGCGGCGAGGGTGTCGTGGATACGCTGCCATTCGGCGCGCGCGCCAGCGAGGTCGCCCTTGTCGCGCAGCATCGCGCCGAGGTTCATGCGCGTGCGGGCGCGGTTCAGTTCGAGGTCGAAACTCTTGTCCCCGTCACCGAGCACGGCGTCGATCGCCGAGCTTTGCTTCATGTGCTCGATCGCGCCGTCGAGGTCGCCGCGTTCGCGCAGAACGCGTGCAAGGTTGTGGTGCGCACTCGACAGCGCGAGCCGCGTCTGTCTGCCCCACTGGTCCTCGGGCACCTTCGCGGCGGCATCGATCATCGCGAGCCAGTCGGCTTCGGCCTCGGCGATGCGACCGAGTTCGATCAGGCACAGCCCGCGCGCGAGGCGGACCCCGACCAGCTCCGCGAGGTTCGCGGCGGGATCGGCGGAGCGGCCGCGCAGCCACGCGAGCACCGGTTCCGCCTCCGCCGTCGCGCGCAGCGCGGCGTCGTTGTCGCCCGTGAGCCGCTGCAGTTCGCTGACCTTGTTCATCGTGCGGACGAACTCGACCGCGACACGCGGATCGTCGGGGTTCTCGCGGCGAAGACGCCCGATCATCACGGTCGCCGCGTCGAGGTTGCGGAGGCGCTCGGGATCGAGACCGGGCACGCGCGCCAGCACCTTCGAACTCGCCTGCTGCATGAGGCCGCGCACGCCGGCGAGCGCCGTGTCGAGGTTGCTCTGCGACTGCTGCAGCGCGGCGCCGCGGGTCCATTGCACGAGCAACGGCGCCGTCATCAGGCCGAGCAGCACGAGGCCCGCCGCGGTCGCCAGCGCCGGATGCCGCTGCGACCAACGGACGCTGCGCAGCCACGAACCGATCGGCCGCGCCTCGATCGGGCGATGCTGGAGGAAGCGCTCGAGATCGGCGGCCATCGCGTCGGCCGTCGCGTACCGGCGCGAGGCGTCGCGATCGCGCGCCACGGCGACGATCGTCTCGACGTCGCGCGGCACGTCCGGGTTCTGCTGGCGCAGCACGGCGCCGCGCCCGTGCAGGATCTGCTGGCGGAGCCGTTCCTGGCTCTGGTCGTGGAACGGCGGCCGCAGGGCGAGCAGTTCGTGCAGCGTGACGCCGAGTGCGTAGACGTCGGTGCGCGCGTCGACCTCGCCGTCCTGCAGCTGCTCCGGCGCCATGTAGTGCAGCGTGCCGAGCATCGCGCCGCTGCGCGTGATGCGCGAAGTGCCCGCCGCGGCGGCGAGGCCGAAGTCGAGCAGCAGCACGCGCCCGTCCGGCGTGACCATCGTGTTGTTCGGCTTCAGGTCGCGGTGCACGACGCCGCGCTCGTGCGCGTGGTGCACGGCGCGCGCCATCCGCAGCACGATGCGGCAGCAGGCCTGCACCCACGTGCCGGCGAACACGTCTGGCAGCGGTTCGGGCACCGGTGACTCCGCGCGCCCGGCGGCGACGACGGCGACGTCGCGGCCCGACAGACGCTGCGGCGACGTGCCGTGCAGCGCGGCGATCACGTCGCCGAGCGACGCGCCGCGCACGTACTCCATCGCGAAGAAGTCGATGCCCTGGTCCTCGCCGACGCTGTAGATCGGCACGATGCCGGCGTCGCCGAGCCGCGCGACCGCTTCGACCTCGCGGCGGAAGCGCGCGCGGGCGCCTGGGAAGAACCGCAGCTCCGGCCGTACGAGTTTCAGCGCGACGACGCGCTCGAGCGACATCTGCTCGGCGAGGTGCACGACACCCATGCCGCCGCCGCCGATGCGTTTGCCCAGGCGGAACTCGCCGAGCACGGTGGGGATCGTCGGTTCCGTCGTCGGAGCGTCGTCGGCTGCGCCTTCGGACTCCGGCAGGAGGCCGGCGCGCTGCAGCTTCTCGAGCCGCTCGCGCAGGATCGGCGCCAGGTCCGCGTGCTCCGCGACGACGCGCTCCGCCGCCGCGGCCCCGCCCGCGTGCCATGCGTCGATGCACGCGGCGAGTGCGTCGTGCACACGATCGTCGTCGGGTGCACCGGCGCGCGTTCGGTCGTCCATCGGGCCGGGAATGCTAGCGCCGTGCCGGTCAGACCGCTTCGTCGAGGAACTGCAGGTCGCGCAGGAGCACTTCCGCGAGATCGCAGGCGCGGCGGAAGTGCGATGGTGTCGACGTCACGCGCGTCTGCAGCACCATGTCGCCCGGGGCGGAACGCAGGATGTACGCCTGCTCGATCGGCGCCTTGTCGACCACCGCGTCGCGCACGAGCAGACACTCCATGCCCCGCACCGCCGTGCGGAGGTGCCGCATCTTCGGCCACTGCCGTTCGAGGTCCGGCACCTTGCCGACCAGGATCGCGTCGTCGGTGCGGCCCTCGCGCGCCATCAGGTGGAAGTTGACCTGCGTCTGGCCGTCGGCATCGAAGACCAGCGCCCGCCTTCCGTCGTCGATCACGTGCCAGCCAAAGGGCACGCGCAGTGTCGCACGCAGCGCCCCCGGTGCGAGGGTCGCCCATCGCTCCTGGTCGTGGTAGTCGAGCACGTTCGGCACGAGCCCCGCGCCCGCGTCGCGCATGCGGACGTTCATCGGATGCTCGGGCTCGAACGTCGCCTGGTCCGCGGCGAGCGCCACGTCGGCGGCCACCGCTTCGCCCGGTTCGACCTTCGCCTCCGCCGACTCGAGGTCTGGCATCGGCAGCGTGCCCTTCGCGGGCGCCGGCGGCGGCGGCGTCTCGAGCGTGCTCGAGAGCAGCGGGGCGTCGGCCGATGCGAGGTCCTTCGTGCGGCCGCGCGGCGACACGAGCGCGAACGACGCGAGCATGCGCACGAACGTCGCGTTCACGCTCGGCCAGAGCGACTCCGGCGCCATGCACGCGAAGTGCAGGATGCGGCCGCCGTCTTCGCACATCACGAGCCGCGAACGCATCACGACGTCCCCGTCCACCTGGATGCCCCAGCACCCGACGCCGTCGAGCGCGCCGACCTTCTGCGCTTCGAGGCCGCCGGGATCGAGACCGCGCTGCCGCGCCATCCACCCGAGCCACTGCGCTACCGTGCCGTCGTCGTACGCGGGCCGTGCGCCCACCGCGAACACGATCGCGGCGTAGGGAGCCATCAGGCCCACGAGCGGCGCCACGTGCAGCGGATCGGTGAAGTCGTTCGCCTCCTCGGGCACGGGCAGCGTCACCCAGTCGGCAGGATGCTCGACGCGGAAGTCGAGTTGCGCGAGCGCGCCCTCCTTCACGAACGTGCGGAACGAGCTCATGGTGGACCTCAGCCGACGATCGAGCCGCCGCGCGCGACGAGGGCGGCCTGGACGAAGTGGAACGGGATCACCCTCCACGCGCCGTCGCGGCGGCGCAGCAGGAACGGGATCTCGGCGCCCGGCGTGAGTGCGCTCCACACCTCGATGCCGAGTTCGGCATGGCGCGGACCGACGAACTCGACGCCCTTCGGCACGACGAACGACTCGCCCTGCCCGAGACGCACGAGCCCCATCGTCGCGGCGATGTGTTCGAGCTGCCCGCGTTCGCCGGCCGGCGCCGACTCGTGCGCGAGGATCTCGGTGCCGCGGGCGTCGAACGCGAGTTCGCGCAGCGTGTCGCCGTCCCCGACGAGGAGCGCGTAGTAGAAGCGGCGGATCACCTCGCGCTGCTCGTCGTCGGGGCGCAGCGCCTCGATCGCGTAGCGCGGATCGACGAGCCCGTCCTGGACCGCGAGCAGATGGACCGTGCCGCCGAAGAACGCGTGCACGATGCAGCGGTCGTCGCGCACTTCGTGCACCGAGGTCTGCAGCCGATCGAGCTCGGCCATCAGGTCCTCGGGCACACGCTGCGGGCGAGCCGCGGCGAGCGACGCGAGCTCGGCGTGCGGCCGGCAGACCCGCGCGAGCAGATCGCGGTCACCGGTGAGACGCGCGCGCAGGAACGAACGCACGACGTCGACGATCGGGGCGGGAGTGGCCATGGGAACCTCGGCGGACTCGGGCGTTCGCTCACTCTTCGTCGAGCGAGAAGGGCAGCGCGTACGTCTTCACGAGCGGCTTCGACCGCGACCGCGTCTTCGCCTCGATGCGCACCTGCGGCTCGTTGCCGAGCACGAGGAACAGCTTCACGAACTGGTCCTGGTGCGCGAGCCACGAACGGTCCTCGAGCAGCAGTTCGGTCTTGCCGGCCTTGCGCGCCTGGTAGGCGAGGCGGGCGGCCATCAGGGGCTCGAAGCACACGATGTTGCCCATGTAGTGGACCTGCACACCCGGCTTGCCCTCGTTGCCGACTTCGGTGCAGTGCTCGACGAGGAAGCGGATGACGGAGTTGTCTTCGAGGTCCTTCACCTCGAACGACTCGAGGATGGTCTTGGTGTTGGTCATGCCCCGGTCATCCGGAGCCCGCGGCGGCCGTGGCGGGGATTCCGTCGGTCCCCTTCGGTGCCTCCCTGCCACACCCGGGCGCCGTTCCGGATGACCTCCCAGTGCAGATCCTGGCGACGATCGGGGCGGACCTCGCCCTCCTGTTCACGCTGCTCCTGAGCGCGCAGATCGCGGCGGGATGGGGCGAGCTGTGCGGCATCCGTCCGGGCCGCGACAAGTCGGGGCTCGGCGGCTTCGCGGCGATCCTGATCCTGTTCGTGATGCGCTGGGGCGCGATCGCGATCGGCCTCCTGGTCGTCGGCGGTGACGGCGAACGCCTGTGGCTGCTCGGCGCGCACCTGGCGCTCGGCATCGTGTCCACCGTCGTCTTCCAACGCTGCGTCGACGGCGTGTCGCACGACCGGATGGCGAAGAACACGGTCGGGCTGCTGGTCGGCGTGGCGTTGCCGACCCCTGCGCTGGCGCTGGTCGCCTCCCGCGCGAACGCCGTCTGGGCCGGTGACTCGGCCGTCGCACTGGCGGCGTTCGTCGCGGCGATCGGTGCCCTGCACTTCGCGTGCTACACGTCGCGGCGCCGCGACATGCTGCAACCGCGCGCCGTTCAGCCGGCCACGCACTGAGCGCACCAGACGCCGCGGCCCTTCCTGGCCCACTCCGCTCGGCCGAAGTGCAGCGAGTCCGCGGTCGCAGCGGGACCGAGCACGGCGTGCACGTGTTCGGTCACGGGCGGCACGAACGCGACCGGCGGCCCGCGTCGCACGAGCACGGTGTCGAGTGACGGATTCACGAAGACCGGGACCGAGAAGCGCGTGCGCGTCGTCGACGGATTCACGACGCGGTGCGGCGTCGCGACCAGCCGGTTGCCCGTCGCGAACTGCAGCAGCTCGCCGAGGTTCACGAGCCAGCCGCCGAGGATCGCCGGCACCGGCACCCACGCCCCGTCGGGACGGCGCGTCTCGAGTCCGCCGACGTCGTCCTGCAGCGTGAGGGTGACGAGGCTGAAGTCGAGGTGCGCGGCCACGCCGCGGCGGGAACTGTTCGCGGCGAGCTGCGGGTGGTAGCCGATGCACTTCGCCAGCAGGTACGGGTCCTCGCCGAGCCACGGGTCGGCGGCGAGGCCGAACGCCGCGGCGACCTTCGCGAGCAGACGCGCGCCCACCTGCTCCACCGCTTCGCAGTAGGCGAGCACGCGTCGCCGCCATGCGGCGTCGGCGGGCCACGCGTTCGGCCCCTGCAGCCGGCGGAACGGCTCGCCGTCGCCGGCGGCTGGATCGCGTTCGCGGCCGAGGTGCATCTGCTCGCGCCAGTCGCGTTCGCCGTGCATGCGGCTGTAGCCGCGGAAACACGGCGATCGCTCGATCGCGAGCGCCTCCTTCGCGGCGTCCGGCAGCCCGAAGAACGCGGCGGTGTCCCGCAGCATCGTGTCGCACGTCGTCGCCGCGACCGCCGGATCGACCGCGAGGATCGCGCCGTGTCCGGCGAACGCCGCCACCAGGTCCGAAGGGCTCACGGCGGCGACGTCGACCACGGGCAGCGTCATCGCGCCTCCGCGACGACACTCCGCAGCCACTGCCGGGCCGCGCCGAGACGCGCGATCGCGGCGGGCCGCGGGCCGTCCGTTCCGAAGAAGCCGCGCCGGCACTTCGCGGCGAGTTTCTCTTCGTGCGCCGCGGTCGCGAGCGCGCGGGTCAGCGTCTCCGCATCGATCGGCAGGCTCTTCTCGTGCACCATCTCGAACAGGAGCCAGCGAGCGCCGTCGGCGAGATCGCGGTCGTCGACGGCGTCGATCGCCGCGAGCCAGGACTGCACGAGGGCCGAACGTTCGGCCGCAGAACGCCAGCCCGCTTCCGCGGCGTAATGCACCGCGGCCCCGAGCACGGCGCGGTGTTCGCCGCGGCGCTCGTCGAACGTGGAGCCGGCGACGTACGGATCCGGCACGTCGACACCGCGCGCGCACAGCTCCTCGCGCACCTTGAAGCGCGCATGGTCGACGTCGTGGAAGAAGAACTCGGCGGGCGAACGCATTTCGCCGTCGGCGCGCGACGGAGCCGCGACGACGCCGAGCGGGTGCACCGGCCACGCCCGCGCGACGATCATGTCGTCGATCGACAGGCGGCGGCTCGTCGGCAGCACGAGCACGAACGGCCACATCGCGAGCAGCGGCTGCAGTTCGGCACGGGCCTTCGGTACGTAGACCGCATCGCCGTGCGGCGGCGACGCGAGCACGTGGTCGGCGACGAGCTGCACGACGCGCCGGTAGCCGTCGGGATCACGCAGCCAGCGCACCGGCACCCAGAACGGCCCGGTCCGCACGTAGCCGTCGGCCTCCAGCTGCTCGATCTCCCACGCGAGCACGGAGTCCGCGGCGGCCGGCGAGATCTGGAGGAACGGTTCGCCGGCGCGCACGCCGTCGGCGAGCCATTCGCGGTTGGCGCCGATCGACCAGCGCGCGAGCGCATCGGCGAGGCGCTGCTCCGAGGAGCACCGTTGCCGCCGGTCCAGGTCGGCGAGTCGACCGATCACGCGGGCCATCGGGCGCGAGCATGCGTCGCCGCGTTCGAGCGGTCCAGCGGCGCCGGATCCTCGGCCGCCCGTCGTCACGACATTCGTGAGCGTTGCGACCACGCCCACGTCTCGGCGAACACGGCGGCCGCCGTGCCGACCAGCACGATCGGACCGGCGGCGACGACCGCACCGAGCCACGGATGACCGGCGGTGTGTGCGACGAGGCCCGCGAGCGCGAGGCAGACGGTGATCGCCGAGAGGCGAACGACCGCGCGCCGCTGCCAACGGTTGCCGAAACGCCACGACGAACGGCCGAGCACACGCAGCGCGAAGCCGTCGAGCAGCCACGCGACGAACAGCTGCGGCGACGCGACGCCGACCGCGCCGGCGGTGCCCAGCACGATCCACGCGCCGAACGCGGCCGCGGCGATGCCGCCGAGGGACGGACCGCCGAACGTGCGCCCCCACGGGAGCAGCCACGCCGCGAGGACCGTTCGCCAGGTGATGCGGCCCCGCCCCCACGCGTGCAACACGGCTCCGATCGCGACGACGACGACCGCGACCGCCGCGACGATCGCCACTGCGATCCACTCGCCGTGGCGAATGCCGAAGAACGCGCCGAGGAGGAGCGGCGCGGTACGGACGGTGGTGCCCACGATGCGGAGCATGGCAGGGTCATCCGGAAACGGCGTTCGCCGTGGCGCGCCGTCCCGGGAAACCGCGGCGCGCGGCGCCACGGTCCGCTCGGGATCCGGATCACTGCGCCATGGCCCGCACCCACGTCCTCACCACCCTCGGCGGCATCGCCGCGACCCTCGCCCTGCTCGCGGCCGGCGGTGTGCTCGCGCGCCACGGCGTCTTCGGGGACGACGCCGACTCGTGGCAGCGCACCGAACTCTTCTTCGGATGCGCCATCCCCGGCGGCGGCGAAGTCGGTCCGGACCAGTGGCAGCACTTCGTCCGCGACGAGGTCACGGGCCGCTTCCCGGCCGGCGCGACCACGCTCACCGCGGCCGGACAGTGGCGCGACCCGAAGGGCGAGATCGTGCGCGAGGACAGCCGCGTCATCGTGCTGCTGCACCGCGGCAGCGCCGCCGAAGACGACGGCATCGAAGCGATCCGGCGCGAGTACGTGAGCCGCTTCCGCCAGGACGCGGTGATGCGCGTCGACGCAGCCGCGCGCGTCCGTTTCTGACGCAAGAAGGCAGGGCGGCGATCAGCGCGCGCGCTCGGCGCGTGCCAGCAGATCGACGAACTCCGGTCGAGCGGCTTCTTCGGCCCACGACCGCGGCGTGCGCCCCGCGCCGTCGACGGCGAACGGGTCGGCGCCGGCGGCGAGCAGCGCTTCGCACGACGCGAGATCGCCCTGGTACGCGGCGAAGTGCAGCGGCGTCCAGCGGTACGAATTGTGGTACGCAGGCGACACGCCCGCCGAGAGCAGGAACGCGACGGCGCCCGCGCGCCCCGCGTTCGCGGCTTCGCACAGCGCCTCCGGGCCGTCGCCGGCGAGGTCGGCGCCGCGTGCGACGAGCCATTGCAGGAGTTCGACGTGACCGCCGCGCGCCGCGGCGACGAGCACCGGCGCGGACGCGAGCACCGCGCCGCGGCGGAGGCACAACTCGACGAGGTCGCGGCGACCGCGGTGGCAGGCCAGCTCGAGTGCGCGCGGCGTCGCGTGCGCACCGGCGCGCGCGAGCGCATCGGCGATCGCGGAGTCGCCGAGCTCGATCGCGGCAGCGAGAACGTCCTGGTCGGGGCGCTGCGGATCGGCGACGGTTCCGGCCCGCGCGGCGAGCAGCGCCTGCACGACCGCAGAGTGACCGAGACGGCTCGCTTCGACGAGCGGCGTGCGGCCGCGGATCGTGTCCCACGCATCCGGGTCGGCACCCGCGTCGACGAGCACGGCCACGACGTCCGCAGCGCCCGTGCGCGCCGCGATGTGCAGCAACGACTCGGTGCCCGCGAAGCGGTCGCGGTCGACGCACTCTTCGAACGGGATCGCGGCGTTCGGGTCGGCGCCCGCCGCCAGCGCGGCCTTCGCGGCAGCGAGGTCGGCGCTGCGCACGGCGGACAACAGTCGTTCGTCGGGCTTCATCGCGGCAGTCATCCGGATCCCGGCGCTCGCGTGGCGATCACTTCGCCGACGCCGCGCGGCGCGCCCGGACCCGCGCGGCGGCCGCGGTCTCGCCCCGCCGTTCGAGCGCCGCGGCGTGGAGTTCGCGCGCCACTGCGTCGCCGCCGTCCGCGAGCACATCGGCCCGCTCGGCCGCGACGAGGTCGCGATCCCCAGGCTCGGGCGTGGGCTGGTTCGCGAGCGCCGCCGCGAAGTCGCGCCAGGCCGCGGGGTCGTTCGGGCGCAGTTCGGCCCAGCGCTGCGACTCCGCGACGGTCCCGGCCCGGTCACTGGTCGCATCGAGTGCGTCGAGAAGCTGCATGTGCGCACGCTCGTGGTCGGGGTGGGAACGGACCAGTTCGTGCAGCCCTTCGGCCGCCTCCGCCGCGTTGCCGCCTTCGAGCTGCGCGAACGCGAGGTCGAGGCGCACGTCGAGGTCGGCGCCGAGCGCCGCGACCGCCCGCTGCAGCCGTTCGATCGCGAGCGGGAACTCGCCGCGACGGAACGCGGCGCGACCGGCGAAGCGAGCGGCGTGGGGACTCGCCGGATCGTCGCGCAGCCACTGCTCGGCGCGTTCGTCCGCCGCCGCGACGTCGACCTGACCGAGCAGGAGCAGCGCCGTGGCGCGGAGCGCGTCGCGGCCCGCCGTCCGCACGAACGCCTCGCCGAACGCGGCCGCCGCGCCGTCCACCTTGCCGAGCCGCGAACGCGCGATGCCGAGGTTCACCTGTACCTCGGGATCGTCGGCGCCGAGTTCGCGGGCGCGGAGCAGCGTCGACTCCGCCCGCCCCGGATCGACCACGAGCAGCGCAACGCCCGCGATCGCCAGCGCGCGCGGATGCTCGGGCCACAAGCGCACGAGCGCCTCGGCCGCCTCGCGGCGCTCCGCGGAGCTGCCGCCGTTGCACACGACGCCCGCCCACTGCGTGTGCAGGATCAGGTTCGGCTGCGGCGCGATGCGCACCGCGAGCGACAGCAGTTCGCGCGCCTTGGCGATCCCGGCTGCGTCGCGGGCCTCGAGTCCGAGCATCGCCTCCAGCCAGAAGCCCATCGACGTCGACGGCGGACCGATCGTCCGGCGGATCGCTTCGGCCTCCGGGCGCCGCTGCAGGCGGTCGAGCAGCCAGGCCCGGCAGCGAGCGACGTTCTCGTCGTCGACCCGCGCGGTCCGTTCGTCCAGTTCGGCGAGCGCCGCTTCGACCCCGCGCCGGCGCGACGTCGCAAACACGAGGCCGAGCACCGCTTCGCTGCGAGCCGGATCGACGTCGATTGCCGACTCGAACCATGCGCGCCCGGCGTCGCGTTCGTCGCGGGCGAGGAAGCCGCGCACGACCGCGTCGTCGTAGCGCTGGCGGTCCCTCACCACCGCGGCCGCGTGCAGGCGGGGCCACTGGAGTCCGACCCAGAGGAGCGAGAGCGTCGCGATCGCCGCGGACACGACGAACGCCGCGAACAGCGGCTGCTGACGCATCCGCCGCATCCACCGGCGGACGCGGGACGGCGCGCGGGCCGTGATCTCGCGCAGATCGAGGAATGCGCGCAGGTCGTCGGCCATCGCCTGCGCCGTCGCGTAGCGGCGCGCCGGATCCTTCTCGAGCGCCTTCATCACGATCGCGGCGAGGTCGACGGGCACGCCGCGTTGCAACCGCCGCGGATCGCGCGGATCCGAATGCACGATCGCGGTCAGCGCCGCTTCGATCGACGCACCGGCGAACGCGGGCTGCAGCGTGACGCACTCGTACAACGTCGCGCCAAGCGAGAACACGTCGGAGCGTTCGTCGCACGCCGAACCGCCGCCGACCACCTGCTCGGGCGCCATGTAGCGCGGCGAACCGATCACGGCGCCGGGGCTCGTGAGCGTCGGGTCGTCGCGATCGCGCGCGATGCCGAAGTCGGTCAGCACCGGGCTGCCGTCGGCTCGCAGCAGGATGTTCGACGGCTTGACGTCGCGGTGCACGATGCCCGCTTCGTGCACGTTCTGCAGCGCGGTCGCGACCGTGGCGATCGCCTGCACGAGGCTGCGCAGGGAGTCGCCCGAGTGACCGCCGGCCGCCCGGATGCGTTCGAGTCGGGCCGCCAGCGACTCGCCTTCGACGAACGCCATCGCGAGCCAGTGCCGCCCGCCGTCCTCGCCGACGCCGAGGACGCGGACGACGTTCGGGTGATCGAGTCGCGCCAGCGTCTGCGCTTCGCGGCGGAAGCGCGCGAGCGCGGTCGTGCTCGCCGCGCTCTCCGGACGCAGCACCTTCACCGCGACGCGCCGGTCGAGCAGCCGGTCGCGCGCCTCGTGCACGGTGCCGATGCCGCCCTCGCCGACGACGCGGCCGAGACGGTAGTCGCCGAGCACGTCGCCCGACGCGTCGATCGTCGTCGCGGAGCCGTCCGCGGCGGCGGCGCCACCGTCGTCGTCGTCGTCGTCGCGCATCGCAGCCAGCATGTCCGCGAGGTCGGGATTCGCGTCGAGCAGGTGCTGCCAGTCGCCGCCGTTCGCACGGTAGGCGACGAACAGTTCGAGGGCGCGTTCGAGACGATCCGCGGAGCGGCTCATCGGGTCACAGCAGGTCCGCGAGCCGGCCTTGGCGCAGCTTCGTCATCGCCGCGGCGAGCTTCGGCAGCGCGCGCCGGTAGCGCATGCGCACCGTGTCCTCCGCCTCGCCGCACTGTTCGGCGATGACCGCGAACGACTCTTCGTGGTAGTCGCGCCGCTCGATCACTTCGCGGTCGTCCACGTCCAGCAGCTCGAGCGCGAGCCGCACCCACGCGCGCAGGTCCTCGCGCGCCGCCGCCGCGCCGGGATCCGTGACGTTCGCCGCTGCGTCGAGATCGAGAACCGTTCCGCTGTCGCCGGCGGGCATCGGCCGTTCGCGCCGCACGTCGCGCTTCGCCCGCTGCTGATGACTCGCCGCGGAACGCAGCGTGTTCTCGACCATGCGGACCAGCAGACTGCGCAGATGGCCGCGATCGGACAGCAGGAACCGGGGCGCGCTCCGCAGCGCGTGCAGCATCGTCTGCTGCACGATGTCCTGCGTGTCGTGCTGTCGGCGCAGCAACGGACCGAGCCGGCGGCGAACCTGCTCGGCGACGAAGTCCCGCTCCTGCTGCACGAGGTCGGCCATCGCCTGCTGGTCGCCGCCGTGCCATCGCAGCAGCAGCTCGCGGGTCGCGTCCACGCGTGGCGATTGGAGGGACGGGCACGAGAACGGTCAAGGCGGGCGGCGCCGTCCGTCACGGCTTGAACAGCGCGACCTTGTCCTTCTCGATCTCCGCGGCAGCCTGCTCGGCGGCCGCGGTGTGCACGGAGTCGGAGTTGCCCTTCAGCAGCTTCAGCCGCCCCGGCGTGATGTCCGGCAGCAGGCGGAGGCGCGCGCCGCTCTGGATGACCTGCCTCAGCGTGGCGCTCGGCTGGGCCTCGACGTCGATGTTGGTGAAGCCGTCGAGTTGTCCGTGGAACTCCGTGCCCTGCATGAACCCGCCGGGGCCGCGCGGGTCGCGCAGCGACTCGTGGCCGAAGGTCTGGAAGAAGTTCTTCTTCGTCGTCGCCGAGATGGTCGCGGTCGGAACGGAGATCCTGAACGGCGAGAAGCTCACTTCGCCAGGCGCGAAGAACGCGCCGTCGCTGATCGCGACGTAGTCGAGAGGCACGCTGCCCGCGAGCAACTTCGCGCAGTCGAGTGCGGCGAGGCCGCCGACGCTCGAACCGACGATCGCCGTGACGCCCTGCTTGATCGACTGCCGCAGCTGCAGCACCTCGGCCGCCGCCTCCTTCGCCTTGTTCTTCTCGCCGCGGCCGCCGACGAAGCAGATCGCGAGCGGCACGAAGTGGGTCCGAAGGTACGCGGGAGTCGCGAACTTGTTGGCGAACTCGGCTTCCGCGAGCCGCCGGCGCTGGCCCTCCGAGGCGGCGTCGCCGCCGTCGAAGTGCACGAAGATGTCGAGCGGCAGCGTCGCCAGCACCGGGCCGAGGCCGAGCACGTCGTTCAGGTCGATGCCCACGAGCGACTGCTGCGCGACACCGGAGTTGAAGCCGAGCTTGACGAAGGGCGCCGGGCTCATCTTCACCCGCGGCAGGCGGCCCGGCGGCAGCTGCTTCTTCAGCATCTCGGCGTCGAGCGCCGCGATCGTCTTCTTGCCGACGACGTTGTCGGGCACCGTCTGGTGCAGCGCGGTGTTGAGGATGTTGCGCTCGCGCTTGAACCGGAGGACCGCCGCCGCGGTCGCCGGGCCGTACTCGGCGCGGACCACTTCGGTGCCGAGGTTCGGGTTGCGCATGATCGCCAGCAGGGCGAGCTGGACCCTGGTCACGTGATCCCCCTGCTCGCGCGGCTGGCGCAACGTGATGTGCGCGACGTCGTCGACGAGGCACTTGTCCAGTCTGGGGTTCCGCCGCGGCTTGGTGAACAGGTTCGAGGTGAGTTGCACGTCGTGCTCCGTTCGATTCGGTGTCCGCCCCCGGAGCACCGTTCCCGGACGGACCGAACACGGATCGCGACGGATTCCCCACCGCTCCTTCCCAAGGCACGGTCCGCCGCACCGGCGGGCCGGTCGACGCTGGCGCCGCCGTCCCACGGAGGCGAGACTGCCCGCCCGATGCGCCCAGCGACCGACCACCCCGCACGTCTTCCCTTCCCGCGGAGCGCACACCATGGCTGAGCACCTGGGCGAAGCCGCGGCAGCCGCCGCGATCGGAGTCGGCGAAGCGATCGCGGGAGGCGCGACCGCCAAGAAGAAGACGCCCACGATGGGCCCCGTGCGGACCAACCTCGAAGCGTTCGGCGTCGCGATCCTCGCGGCCGTGCTGCTGAAGTGGTTCTGCATCGAGGCCTACCAGATCCCCACGTCGTCGATGCAGCCCACCCTGATGGGCAGCAACGAGGCGAACGTGAAGGACCGCATCCTCGTCGACAAGATCCTGCCGACGATCCGCGAGCCGAAGCGGTGGGACATCACCGTCTTCGAGTACCCGCTGCAGAAGAACCAGAACTACGTGAAGCGCCTCGTCGGCATCCCCGGCGACCGCCTCGCGATCGGCGGCGGCAACCTCTACCAGGTCAGCGACGAGGGCGGGAAGCGCACGTTCACCGTGCTGCGCAAGCCCGCGGACCTGCAGGAAGCGATGTGGCGCAACGTCTACCCGGCGCGGCGCGACGTGCGCAGCGAGACCAAGGCCACGGACTCGTGGCGCGGTTCTCCGTCGCGCACGTTCAACGAGGACGGCGCCGGCTTCGCGGGCACGCTCGACGGCAGTCTCGCGCAGCTCTACTTCCGCTTCGACGAACCCGACGGCGGACTCGTCGACCGCGTGTGGGACGGCTACCCGAAGGCGACCGCGGTCGAGATCCGGGCGAAGACACCGCACCAGCGGCCGCAGGAGATCGTGCCCGACGTGCGCCTCGGCGCCACGGTGACGCCGTCGCAGAAGCTCGACGAACTCGCGTTCGAGATCGAGGTCTCGCGCCCGAACAGGGACAAGCTCACCTACGCGCTCGTCGTGCGCGGCGACAAGGCACGGCTGCAGGTGCGGACGAAGGAGACGCAGATCGCCGGCGAGTCGCCCGAGTTCGCGCTCGAACTCGCGTCCAGCGCCGCGACGCGGATCGTGTTCACGCACGTCGACGAAGAGCTCGTCGTCGAAGTGGACGGCGACGTGCGCCAGCGCTTCGAGTCGGGCGCGTGGTCGTGCCGCGAAGGCTGCGAACTCGCGGGCAACGGCACGTCACAGCAGAACCACTGCGTGGTCCCGCGAATCCTCTGCAAGGGCAAGGGCGCGGTGCGGTTCGACGACCTGAGTCTCGACCGCGACCAGCACTGGACGCGGATGGGCGCGCCCGAAGTCATCGAGGTGCCGGAGGGGCACTACTTCATGATGGGCGACAACACGCTGCAGTCGATCGACTCGCGCGACTGGACGGCCGTCGAGATCGAAGTGGACGCGAACGACCGCGTCGTCCGCCCCGGCACGGCGGGCGCGCGCAAGATCCTCGGCAACAAGCGCGCGATGGACCTGACCCGGCCGCCGGATCGCGACGAGACGCCGATCGGCTTCCCGACTGAACACGCCATCGTGATGATCGACGAGTTCGGCGAGATCCGCCGCTTCGAGGCGGATGTCGGCCCGGACTGGGGCGAACGCGTGTCGTTCAAGGACACGTCGGCCCAGGACGGTTCGCACGACTGGGTGGCGCCGGAAAAGAAGGTGCCGTTCGTTCGCCGCGAGGACATCCAGGGCCGCGCGGTGCTCGTCTTCTATCCGTCGCGGCCGATCGCGTGGCTCTTCGGCGGCAACTGGCCCGACCGCTTCGGGTTCGTGCGATGAGCACCGCCGCGACACCTGCGACGCCCGAGCCTGCGACGGGGGCCGAGGTCCTTCGCACGGAGGGACTCGTCAAGACGTACGGGGGCCGCCGCGTCGTCGATCGCGTCAGCATCTCGGTGCGCGAAGGCGAGATCGTCGGACTGCTCGGCCCGAACGGCGCCGGGAAGACGACGACGTTCCGAATGGTCGTCGGCATGGTGGTGCCCGACGCCGGCCAGGTGCTGCTCGAAGGCAAGGACGTGACGAAGCAGCCGATGTACCGGCGCGCGCGGCGTGGTCTCGGCTACCTCGCGCAGCAGGAGTCGGTCTTCAAGAAGATGCGCGCGATCGACAACATCCGCTGCGTGCTCGAAGCGCGCGGAATGCGGCGCAGCGACCGCGAGGACCGCGCGGCGCAACTGATGCAGGACCTGCAGCTCACCCACGTCGCCGAGTCGATCGCCGAGACGATGTCGGGCGGCGAGAAGCGGCGGCTCGAGATCGCGCGCGCACTCGCGACCGATCCGAGCCTGCTGCTGCTCGACGAACCGTTCGCCGGCGTCGACCCGATCACCGTCGAGGAGATCCAGCAGATCCTGGCTGCGCTGGCGCGCACCGGCATCGCGATCCTCATCACGGAGCACAACGTCATCGCGACGCTCCGCATCACCCACCGCGCCTACATCATCAGCGAGGGGAAGGTGATCGCCGACGGCGACCCGCAGACGGTCATCGCCGACGAGCAGGTGCGCCGCGTCTACCTCGGCAACTCGTTCGGCGGCGGCATCACCGAAGAAGAAGAACGCGGGCTCGACCTCGAGTGAGGCGCCCGCGCCCGATCAGCCCTGCAGCAGCTGCAGCGCCGCCTGCGGCTGCGCATTGGCCTGCGCCAGGACCGAGATCGAGGCCTGCTGCAGGATGTTGTTGCGCGTGAGCTCGGCCGTCTCGTAGGCGACGTCGACGTCGCGGATGCGGCTCTCGGCGGCCTGCAGCGATTCGGCGGTGACGCCGAGGTTCGCGATCGTCGACTGCAGGCGATTCTGCACCGAACCGAACTTGCCGCGGAGCTGGGACACGAGGTTGATCGCACCGTCGATCTGCGTCATCGCGGTGGTCGTGCTGCCGCCGGACCCGATGTCGAGGCTCGCGAGGCCGAGCGTCGTGCTCAACGCCGGCGTCAGCGACACGCCGAGCTGGTCGATGCTGGAGTTCGTGTTGATGCCGACCTGGAACACCACGGTGCTCGCCGAACCGTCCAGCAGCTTGATGCCGTTGAACTCGGTCGACTGCGCGATGCGGTTGATCTCCGTGACGAGGGAGTCGAACTCCTCCATCAGGGTGTCGCGGTCGGTGTTGGAAACCGAGCCGTTCGCCGCCTGGACCGTCAGCTCGCGCAGACGGACCAGGATGTTGCTCACCTCGTTCAATGCGCCTTCGCCGACCTGCACCAGGGAGATGCCGTCGTTCGCGTTGCGCGAGGCCTGCTGCAGCGAGCGCACCTGCGAACGCAGACGCTCCGAGATCGCGAGACCGGCTGCATCGTCGGCAGCCGTCGAGATGCGTAGACCAGTCGACAAACGCTGGTAGTTCCGCGCGAGTCGCGTCGTGACCTGCGCGGTGTTCCGCTGCGCATTGATCGACGCGACGTTGGTGTTGACCCTGAGACCCATGATCCTCTGCCCTCTCCGATGATTCGCCCGACGGGTGGCGTTCGATCCTCGCCCACCCCGACCGACATGATCGGCCCCTTGCCACCGGACTTGAGCAAAGAGCCGATGAGATTGGCGTCTCGGGGTTTTCCCCGAGCGCCGCGTTCAGCGCGCCGCGGTCGGAAGCACGTGCCGAACCAGGACTTCGTCGCGATTCGAAGCGTGCAGCAGCGCTTCCTCCTGACTGACGAGGTGGCGACCGAGCAGGCTGCGCAGCGCGGCGTCGACGGTCTGCATGCCGAGACCGCGGCACCGCTGCATGATCGCCGGCAGCTGGTGGAAGTCCCCGCGCCGGATCGTGTCGCGCACCGCGGCATTGGCGACGAGCAGTTCGACGACGGGCACGTGGCCCGCCCGGTGAGAGCGCTGCAACAGGCTCTGCGCCATCGCACCACGGAGCGCCCGCGCCAGGCGAGCGCGCAGGCGATCACGCTGCTCGGGGTCGACCATCAGCTGGAGTTCGGTGAGCGTGCCCACGATCGAACCTGCCTCGACGCCGCCGAACACGAGGCAGCCCGACTCGGCCGCCGTGATCGCGGCCTCGAGTGTCGCCGCCGAACGGATCTCGCCGACGACGATCGTGTCCACGCCGGAAGCGATCGCCTGCTGGATCGCGGCCGGAGCCGAAACGACGTGCGTGCCGACCTCACGCTGGTGCAACAGCGCGGCGCCGTTCTCGTGCAGGAACTCGATCGAGTCCTCGACGGTCACGATGTGGCGCGTGGGGTCCTGCGCCAGAACGCCGACGAGCGCGGCGAGCGTCGTCGACTTGCCGGAACCGAAGAACCCGGCCACCGTGACGAAGCCGCTGCGGAAGCGGGTGAAGGCCGCGACCTGCTCCGGCAGATCGAGCACGTCGAGCTTCGGCGTGGACTCGGGCAGCGGGCGCATCACCAACGACGCGCTGCCCGACACCTCGGCCACGGTCGCGCGGTAGCGTTTGCCGCTGCGGGAGACGTAGAGCACCTCCACGTGGCCGCAGCGGGCGATGCGTTCGCGATGGTCGGAGAAGAGCATGTCACGCAGCAGTTCGTCGATGTCGTTCTGCTGCAGCGCGGTCTCGTCGCCGCCGACGAACCGGCGCTGCACGCGCAGGGCCGGCGGACGCCCGGGGACGAGATGCAGCGCGGACGCGCCGACGCGCGTCATCGCCGCGAGGAGGGTTTCGAGTCGAGTCGTGTCCACGTTCACCTCGCCTGGGTCTGGAGGTCCTTGGTGCGATCCAGGAGCCACGCCTTCTCCTCGACGCGGTCGAAGACGTCTTCGATCCGCACGCGCCCGGCACCGAGCAGGTCGAGCAGATCGCGGTCGAGCGAGTAGCCGCTGCGCGACCCGTCGACGCGCAGGAGCAGGCCGAGGTCGGCGAGATCGCCGCTGCGAACCACCTCGCGAACCGCCTCGTCGACCACGAGCAGTTCGCTCGCGACGACCGTGCCGTTGCAGTTCGCTTCGGGGAGTTCGTGCCGCACGAGCACCGCACGCAGGACCGCGGCGAGTGTCGAACGGACGCGCGGCAGGTCGTAGCTCGGATAGAAGTTGATGGCGCGCATCAGGGCCGCCGTCGACGTCGGCGCGTCCATGTAGGCGATCACGAGGCGACCGCCTTCCGCAGCACGGAGAGCCAGCTCGAACGTGCCGGGGCCGCCGACGTCGGCGATCACCAGCGCGTCGGGATCCTCGCGCACCACACTGCGCAGCGATGCACTGCGTTCCTCCGGATCGATGCCGTAGCGACGACGGACGACCAAGGCTCCGTCCGCGGGCAGTTCGACCGGTTCGTCGTCGACCACCACGACGTAGTGGTTCTTGTCGGCGGCAGCGAGACGGATCAGCGGCGCCAGCGCCTCCGCACGCCCGGTGCCGCGTTCGCCGGCGACGAGCACGAGCCCTTTGCCCGACTTGACCGCGTCGACGATCGCGGGGTGCAGGTCACGCTCCTGCGTGGCGCGCGGCACGCCGGGAAACGTCACGCGCACCGCGACGCCGTCGAACTGACGGAAGGCGGCGGCGAACCCGTTGCCCGCTCCTTCGCGCTTCCACGGCCGGACGACGAAATGGTGCTCGGCGAGACCCTCGAGCACTTCGTCGCCCATCGTCTCGCGCACGAAGTCCCAGACCTCCGGGCCGCTCAGCGTCTGCTCCGTCATCTGCCGCCACGAACAGCCGACGCGGATGCGTACCGTGCGGCCTTCGCTGACGACCATCTCCGTCGCGCCGTTCGCGCGCGCGGCGGTGAACAACGCAGCGCTGCCGACGTCGCCGGCCACGAGCGGATCCGTGCGCATCGCGACACGGGCCCGCTGCAGGTCGAGCAGCCGCTTCAGCTCGTTCGCCGACAGCAGCCCCTGCTCGACCAGGATCTGGCCGATCGGTCGAGTGCCGCCGGTGAGGGATTGGATCGCCAGGCATCGATCGAGCCCGGCTTCGTCGACGATCCCGCCATCGAGCAGGATCGCACCCAAACGATTGTCTTCCATCCGCCGACGTCCTCCGTTCGACGGACATCGGCCGGGCGCCGCGCGAGCCTTGAGATCGGCGGTTCGGAAGCGACCGTCAACCCGTACGCCGAAGCCCCTCGGCCGCGAGCTCGGCTGCGAACGGACGCACCATCAACCGGCACTGCGTGTCCACCTGCTGCCAGCGGCGGTGCGCCGCAGCACGGTCGCTCTCCGCTTCCGCGAGCAGAGCCTGCGCCAGGTTGCCCAGCATGGGGTCTCCGAGATCGAGGAAGACGCGGACCTCGGCCGGAGGCGCCTTCATGGCGCTGCCGATGCCCCCGAGCGCAGCAACCTGATCGGCGAACGCGGCCCGGTCCTCGAGGGCAACCGCCGCGAGCATCGCGGCCCAGCGCCGTCCCACGTCGGCGGGTTCGGCCCCCGCCCGTACGAGGACCTGCATGACCCGGCGGCGCTCGGCTCCGTCGAGATCCCCGTCCGCGAGCAGGCGAACCGCCTCTTCGGGTGAAGGGGGAATCGACCGCACCACCAGGGCCACGAGGTCGATCGTCACGACCGCCGCGAGAAAAACCGCCAGCGCCGGGGTGAGGATCCGCGGCCGGCGAGGCTCGCTCGGGGGGGCGGAACTTGCCATCCAACGCAGTCTCCCCGCCAGGGCCCGAAACACCACTGATGCTTTGCGTGGATCACCCCCGGAGGACGCAGCGAAAAACGCGGCCCCGGCATGCGGCACCAGGGTCCGCCCTGGGAACCGGTGACCGGGTCCGGTTGCTCGCGAAGACCATGTGTCTGCGCAACCACGGCGGTTACAGCGCTCTCGCCTGCAGATCCACGCAAGGCATCAGTCCCTGCGCGGGCGACCGGGGCTTTCGAGGGCGAAAGAAATTGGTAGAGTCGCGGTTTCCCCGATCGCCGCCTCCGAAGCACTTCGGAGCCAAAGAACCCACCGCCTCGACGCCGCGCGCAACCGGTCAGCCGCGACTCCGCCAGGAGCACACACGTGTGCCGCGGATGCGCCAAACCGCATGACGCGCGTCGCAGGCAACCAGGACCAGAGACATGCCCGCACGAGAACTCGCCAAGAAGAAGGCTACGCCAGCCAAGTCGACGAAGACCACCAAGGTCGCCCGCAAACCCGCGGCGAAGGCCACGAAGAACAACAAGAAAGGCAAGCCCGGGGCGCGTGACGCGGCACGCACTCCGCTGCGCGCTCCTTTGCCGTCGCGTCCTGCGTTCGTCCCGCGCGCGGTCGCCAACCTCGACGACGACGACGTCCTGATGGCACACGGCGGCGGCGGCGGCGGCTTCGGTCGCTGCGGTGGCCGGCTGCTCGCGAGCCGGACGGAACAGCAGCTCTGCCACCGCCTCGGCCTCGCCGGGGTCGTGCACAGCCACAGCCCGCGCCACTACGAAGTCCGCTATCCCGAGGGTCAGGTCGCCGCGTATGCGCCGATGATCGTCCTGCGCGGTCGCGGACGCGAAGGCAAGAGCGTCGTGATCGAAGCGGTCGAGGAGACCAACGCGCCGATCCTGCGCAAGGTGACGGCGTTCCGCAGCCAGTACGGCCAGGAGTTCTACGTGATCCTCGTCGCCGCCGACGACATCCTCGACGCCGTCCCGCTGGCCTCGTTCGACGAGTCCTGCGCCACGACGAACGTGAACACGCTGATCGCCCGGCTCGCCGAGTAGCACGAGGCACGCTGGCTGGCCGGCGTTCGGGAGACGGAACCGGCTCGCCGCGCTGGGCGCACGACGCCCAGAGACAGTGGCCCGCCGGAGTGCGAACGCCACCCACCGCGGCCCCCGATCGGGCCGCGACCTTCCGCCCCACGGCTGCGCGGGGACCGGATCCTGGGACGGCGACGGCCGACGGCGCCTTCGGACCGCTGGTCCCAGCGCGCAGACGAGCGGCGACAGCCCCGTCGGCCAACGGCCGCTCTCTGCGCACCGTCGCGGATCAACCGCCCAGGTTGGCTCTGGCAGGTCGACGCGGAGGCGGTTACCGTTCCTCGCCCTTTTGACCGCCCTACCCCCACGAGCCGAGCTACGCCGTTGACGACCGACCTCGTCCATCTCGCGCGTTCCCTTCAACTGGACTCCCTGGAAGCAGCCTGGGGCCAGGCAGCAAAAGCCCCCCGCGCGGAGGATGCAGGTCGATACGCGACGGCGATCGATCTCCTGTGCGAACAGGACATGGCCAGCCGGGCACTCGGCCTCGCGTCGGTGATGATCGACGCGCTCTCGCAGAAGGACGAGCTCGACGCCGCGCTCGAACTCGGCTTCCGCGTCATGCGACGCAGCGCGCACAACGACGCCCTGACGAAGGCCGTGGCCGGGCTGATCGAGAAGCGCTACGGCGAGGAAGAGTGGTTCCCGGTGTTCAAGACCCGTGCGGGACTGCACACGGGCTCGACCGTCGCCGCGATCCTCGAGTTCGAACGGCTGCGGCGCTACACGCGCGGCTATGTCGTCTACCACGCCGCCGGATGGGGCGAGGGCCAGATCGAGGGGTTCACGGCGGCGACGCAGGAGATCGCGGTCCACTTCGCGACCGGCCGCCGCGAGTCGTTCCCGCTCGAAACCCTGCTGTCGCGGTTCAAGCCGCTGGACGGCAACGACCTTCGCGCGATGAAGATCAAGGCGATGGACGCGCTGCGCGCCGAAGCCGAGAAGGACCCGAGCGCCCTGATCCGTCGCACGGCAACACTGTATCGCGGCACGATCACGAGCCTGCAGGTGAAGAACGAACTGTGCCCGTCCGTGATCGGAGAGAAGGACTGGCCGTCGTTCTGGAAGCGCGCGAAGGCCGCGACGGCGAAGGACCCGTGGCTCCGGGTCGAGGGCTCGTCGACCAGGCCGACGTTCGTCGTGCGTGACAAGCCGGTCGGCATCGTCGAAGAGGCGACCGCCGCGCTCGGCCACCAGAACGACCTCGGCCAGCGCATCGGCGTGCTGCGCGAGTTCCTCGGACGCGCGCCCGACGAGGAGTACCGCAAACAGGTGCTCGACCTCGCGGCGAAGACCGTCGAGCAGGCGATCGAGGAGAAGAAGGCGACGCACGCCCACATCCTCGACGGCATCCTCTTCCTCGAAGAGCACGGCCTCCGCGCCTCGGTCGCCGCCGCCGACGAACTGCGGGCGCTCATGGTGAAGCCGGACGGCTCCCTGAACCCGACCGCGGTGGACCGGCTCGCGACGCAGGCGTCGCGCGCACACGCGATCGAGCTCCTGCCGAAAGCGCTCGGCGACAACTGGGCCGACCAGTGCGCGGTGATGCTGACGGAGTGGCCGAACTCGGTCCTCGAGAACGTCGTCGACAAGCTGGCCGCGACCAACAACGGCGCGCTGTGCCTGCCGACGTGGGAGAAGGTCGCGCCGTACCCGAAGCGCTTCCCGCTGCAGACCTACCTGCTGGGCAAGCTGTACTGCGACGGCATCTTCGACGGTGTCGAGCAGTGCCCGGGCCCGGTGGCCGTCGGTCGCGTGCTGCTGCACCTCGGCCGCATCCTGAACGCGGACCGCAAGAAGAACCAGATGCACAGCCGGTTGCTCGGCCGCCTGACGAGCCTGCTGACCGGCAAGCGCGGCCTGCTGAACCGCTCCCTGGACGGCATCTCGCGCGAAGACCTCACGCAGTACGTGGGCATCTGCAAGCGCGCCGGCGAGGACTTCGCGCAGGAGATCGTCGACATGATCGACCGCGTGGTCGCCGACAAGTACCCGGACATCCACGCGAAGCCCGAGCTGCCGTTCTGGGAGCGCGACCAGATCTACACGACGCGCGAAGGCCTGCGCCGCATCCGCGAGGACTACCGCGTGCTCGTCGAGGACAAGATCCCCACGAACAGCAAGGCGATCGGGGCAGCAGCCGCGCTCGGCGACCTCAGCGAGAACAGCGAGTGGGAGGCCGCGATGGAGGAGCAACGCAACCTCACGGGTCGCGCGCAGGACATGGACGCGCTGATCCGCAGCGCGCGCCTGATCGAGGAGCAGGACGTGCCGAACGACCGGGTCGCACCGGGCACGAAGATCACTGTCACCGAGGAGGGTTCGGGCACGCGCACGAGCTACCGGATCCTCGGCCCCTGGGACGTCGTCGACGACCACACGGTCAACTACCTCGCGCCGATCGCGCAGGGCCTGCTCGGCAAGACCATCGGCGACAGCGGCGAGATGCCCACCGCACGCGGCCCGGTGCGCGTCCGCATCGACGCGATCGAACGCATCGTGTGAGCGGCGCGTCTGCCGATCTGCCCCCGACCCGCGCATTCGCGCTGCCGGTCGCCGGCGGCGAGATCCGCGGTGACGAACTGCCCGGCGCCGCGCCGGTCTACCTGTTCGTGCACGGCCTCGGCTCCGTGCGCAAGGGTCTCAAGAGCGACTCCCTGCTCCTGCACGCAGCGCGGCGAGGACGGCGTTTCCTCCGCATCGACCAGCGCGGCCACGGCGAATCCTCCGGCAGGATCGGTCGGGTCAAGGTGAGCGCGCTCGTCGACGACGTGCGCCGCGTCGTGCAGCACATGGAGTCGTGCGTGCTGGTCGGATCGAGCCTCGGCGGACTCGTCGCCGCGTTCGCCGCCGTCGCGGAGCCGCAGCGCGTGCGGGGCCTCTGCCTCATCGCGCCGGCGTTCGGCCTCCTCGGGAACCTCCAAGCCCGCCTCGACGCCCGCGGCGAACTCCAGACGAGCAACGGCCTGTCGTTCCCGGTGCTGCCCGAAGTGCTCGCCGACGCGCATGCCCTCGCTCTCGACGAGCCGTCGCTGCCGATCGACCTCGCCGTGCCGACGCTCGTGGTGCACGGGACGAACGACGACGTGATCCCCCCGTTCTTCAGCGAGCGGTTCTGCGCGGCGATCCGGCATGCGCGGAAGGAGCTCTGGATCGTCCCGGGCGGCGACCACCGCCTCGTGGACCACGCCGCGGAAACGTGGCTGCGCCTGGACCGGCTCGTGGAGGGCGAGGGGCGGTAGGATCGCGCGGATGCTCCCCGTCCCGCCCGGACTACAGCGCCTCGCCGACCAGATCGACGGCTGGCTCGACCTGCGTTGTCCGGAACGCGCCCTCGAACTGCTCGACCCGATGCTCGCCGATCCGGCCGGCCGCCCGGCGGGCCTGTCGATGCGAATCCGTGCGTTCGTGCGCCAGGGGCGACACGCCGACGCGCTGATCGACCTCGCCGAGCTGCGCCGCACGCAGGAGCCGTTCGACTGGATCGACCTCACGGAAGCATGGTGCCGGAAGCGCACGAACGACCTTCCCGGCGCGATCCGCTGCATGGAGCAACTGCTCGCGCGCGAACCGCGCTCCGACATCGGCCACTTCAACCTGGGCTGCTACCTCGCACTCGCCGGTGAGACAACCCGCGCGATCGACGAAGTGACGCTCGCCTGCGGCCTCGACCCTGCGTTCCGCGACCACCTGCGGGACGAGCCCGATCTCGACAGCCTGCGCGCGGACCCGCGCTTCCGCTCCCTGCTGCGCGACGGCGGCCGTTCGGACACCGCGGCAGCCGGTGACGACGACGACGATCCACTCGACGACGAAGGCGGAGAAGGCACGGACGAGGACGACTCACCGGATCGCAACTGACACGAGCACGGCGAGGCCGCCTTGGCACCGGCCGGCCCGCGCCGCGCCTCACCGCCGCGGCGTCGGAAGTCGAAAAAGGCCGCGGAGATCGCACCGTTGCCAGCGCAGCCATCCACGAAGAGCGCCCGCGCGGCGCGCGACGGCCTCGTCGCCAACCTCTCGGCCGTCGTCGCCGTTCCCGACCACGCCATCGAACCGATCCTGTGCGCTCTCGTCGCCGGCGGCCACGTGCTCGTCGAGGGCATTCCGGGCATCGGCAAGACGCTGCTCGCTCGCACGCTCGCGCAGAGCATCGACGGTGAGTTCCGGCGCATCCAGTTCACGAACGACCTGATGCCGAGCGACGTCGTCGGCACCGCCGTGTGGCGCCCCGACGTGGGCAAGTTCGCCTTCGTGCGCGGGCCGCTGTTCGCCAACCTGGTGCTCGCCGACGAGATCAACCGCACCAGTCCGCGAACGCTGTCGTGCCTGCTCGAGGCGATGGAGAACGGCAAGGTCTCGGTCGAAGGCCGCACCGTCGAGCTCGGCAAGCCGTTCCTCGTGCTCGCGACGCGCAACCCGATCGAGTTCCACGGCACGTACCCGGTGCCCGAAGCCGCACTGGACCGTTTCCTCGTGCGCGTCGAACTCGGCTACCCGGACAGCGAAGCCGAACTCGCGCTCTACACGGGCCGCGATCCGGAGGCGCGGCTCGCGGCGATCCAGCCGGTCCTCTCGTGCGACGACCTGATGGCGCTGCGCGCCGCGTGCGAGGAGGTCCAGGTGCGGACTCCCGTCGCGGAGTACGTGCATCGCATCGTGTCGGCGACCCGGCAGGATCCCGACGTGCAGCTCGGTGCGAGCCCGCGCGCTGCGCTCGCGTGGTTGCGCGCCGCGAAGGCGCGGGCGCTGCTCGACGACCGCGCGTTCGTGCTCCCCGACGACCTGAAGGCCCTCGGTCCGTCGGTGCTGGCCCACCGCGTGTTCCGCCGCGACGGCGCGCCCGCCGCACCGCTCGTACGCGAACTGCTGCGGACGACCGCGGTGCCGTTGTGAGAGGACTGGCCACGTGCCGCTCCGACCGACCGAACTCGGACTGAAGGGTGTGGCGCTCGTCGCCGCGCTGGAGATCGCGTTCTTCGCGACGAGCTACAGCAACCTCTTCTTCCTCCTGCTCACGTTCTGCGGCGTGATCGGCGGCGTGGCGGCGATCGGCGCACTCGCGAACCTGCGCGGTCTGCGCATCGGCGTCGAACCCGTACCGTTCGCGGCCGCGGGCTCGGCGCGCTTCATCGTGCTGCACACCGGCAGCCGCCGGAGACACTTCGACCTCGCACTCGCCCTCGAAGGCGAGGGTCGCACCATGGACGCCGGCCACATCGCCATCGCGACCGGCAACGGCGCGCACACGGCGACCCTGGCCGCACTGCCGCGAGGGATCGTGCGCGCGACGAAGGTGAGGGTGTCGTCGCGCCACCCGTTCGGCCTGTTCCAGGCGAGCCGCCGCTTCCGGGTCGACCTCGAAGTCGTCACGCACCCGTCGCCCGAGCCGCAGGACGGCGCACCACGGAGGCACGTCGGCCAGTCGGCAGGCGCACACGACCGCGGCAAGGTCGTCGCGGGCCTGCGCCCGTTCCGGGCCGGCGACGCACTCGGATCGGTGCACTGGAAGGCGACCGCTCGCCGCGGCGAACCGGTCGTGAAGGAGTACGAGCCCGAGGGCTCGGAGCGAATCGACGTCGTGATCGACCGCCGCTGCACGTCGGACGAACTCGAAGAGCGGCTCGCCGCAGCGGCGGAACTCGTGATGCGCGCCAGGGACGGCGGTGCTCCAGTCGTCCTCCACAGCCAGGACTGGACCCAGAGCGTCGCCTCGAACGGCGTCGGAGCCGCGACGGCGCTGCGCTGTCTCGCAGCTGCCTCGACGCTGCCGCCGACCGCACCCGGCGTCGTTGCCGCTGCGGAAGCGCGGGGAGTGGCCCGTGTCTGAGCGTCTGCTGCCGTTCCTGCTCCTGCTGACGCTGCTCGACCTCGCCTTCGTGCAGGCGACGGGCGTCGTCACCGGCAACGAGATCGTCGCGCTGTGGCTCCTCGCGGCTGCTGCGCCGTGGCTGCGGCGCCTGCAGCGGCGCCGCTGGTGCCGCGCGACCTGGAACGCCGCCGTGCTCGTCGTCTTCGCGCTGCTCGTGCACCACGCGACGACCACGGGCCTGCTCTACATGCTCGAGGACGGCCTGCTGCTCGCCGTGCTCTGCCAGGTGCACCTGCTCAACAACGTCGGCGAACGCCAGCGGCCCGACCTGGTGTTCTTCAACTCCTTCCTCGTCGCCTTCGTCACGAGCTTCTTCGCACCCGACCTGACCTGGTCGCTGCTCTTCGTCGTCCACGCGTTCGTGCTCGTACCGGCGCTCCAGGTGAACGTTTTCGCGCGGCGCGGCGTGCGCCTCGACGGCGCTGCGCTCGGGACCGTGCTGCGCGATTCGATCGGCCTCACGTTCGTCGTCGGCGTCGCGACCGCGACCGCGTTCGTGCTGCTCCCGCGCGACTTCGAGCGGCACGGTTGGCTCGGCGACGCAATGAACGCTTCGCCCGCGGAAGCCGGCATCGCGGAGCGGATCCAGCTCGACAAGGAGTTCCCGATCGCCCTCGGGAACGACGTCGCGCTGCGAATCGAAGTCACGCAAGGCACCCCCGATCGGGTGCCGTCGCACTGGCGCGCCGTCGCGTTCGCCGAGTTCGACGGCGCATCGTGGTCGCCGCAGGAGACCGACCGGCGCGCAGCGCGCTTCGTGACGGACCCGGAGTGGACCGGGGAGCGCGGTGGTTCGTTCGTGCGTGACATCGAACCGGGCGACACGACGGTGCGTGTGCGCCTGCAGGACCGCAGCGGCCGACGCCTGCCGATGCCGCTCGAGGCGCAACGCGTCCGCGTCGAAGACAGGGACAACGTGCTGGTCGACCCGAAGTCGTGGGGCGTACTCGGCATCGTCCGCATCGGCGAAGGCAGGCGTCACGACGTGGTCTACACGCTGGACCTCGGCGCAGGAGCAGGCGCGGTGCAACCATCGCCTTCCGTGCGCCGTCGGATGACGAGCCTGCCGCCGTCGGTTCCGCGCATGGTCGGCGACCTCGCGAGCCGCCTGCGATCGGAACTTCCCGCCGCGACCGACGAGTCGCGGGTCGCCGAGGCCTGCTGCGAGTGGCTGCAGCACCACCGGCGCTACGAACTGCCGGGCCGTCCGGGCTTCGCGCGCAACCTCGGCGACTTCCTCGTCGGCGCCGGCGCCGGCCACTGCGAGTACTTCGCGACGGCGCTCGCGCTGCTGCTGCGCGTACAGGCGATCCCGTGCCGCCTCGTCGGCGGCTACCTCGTCCACGAACGCGACGCGACGACGGGCGCGTTCGTCGCCCGCAGCCGGCACGCCCACGCGTGGGTCGAGGTCCTTCGGCCCGACGGTTCGTGGTTGACGCTGGACCCGACGCCCTCGAGCGACGTGATCGAAGCTGCCACCGAGAAGACGTCGTGGTGGCACGACGTCACGCAGGGCCTGTCGAACGCATGGAGCCGCGTCGTCGAGTTCGACGCAGGCAGTCGCACCGAGTGGCTGCGTTCGGTCACCGAGTTCCCCGGCGCCGTCGCGCGCGGTTTCGTCGACCATCCGCTCGCCGCAGTGCTGTCGCTGGCTTCGATCGCAGGCCTGGTCTACCGTCGGCGGCGGCGACCGACCGTTGCCACGATCGTCGAACTCGAACGTGCAGTGCGCGCTGCCGGGCTGTCGTGGTCGGCCGGTGAAACACCGCGCGAGCTGTTGGCGCGAGCTGCCGGCATCGGCGTCGATGCCGTGCGACTCGCCACTCTGGCGACCGCGGTCGGGCGCCACGAGATCGCCCGCTACGGCGTCACCGCGAAAGGAGCGACGACATGATCCGACGAATCGCCGCTGCAGGAGTCGCCTTCGCGGTGACCACGCCCTTCGCGCTCGCACAGACACCGCCGAAGGTCGTGTCGCTCGATCCGCCGCACCTGTCGGCGAACGTCGACCCGCACGGAACGACGCGGTTCACCGTCGTCTTCGACCGCGACATGGACACGACCGCCCACTCGGTTTGCGGCGCCGGGCCGACGTTCCCGAAGATCACCCTAACCGAATGGGAGAACGACCGGACGTTCGTGTTCGAGGCCCAGCTCGGCGAGGACCGGATCTACTCCATCGACCTGTCCTGTGCGTCGTCGAACGGGTTCCGCTCGAAGCAGGGCGACCGCCTGCCGCTGGTGCCTTGGCGCATCGCGACGAAAGGGCCCGCCCTCGACCCGGCCACCGCCGCGAGAGCGGTGGCGACGCTCTTCACCGCGATCGGCGATCGGTACTCGTACCGCGACCGGCTCGGCATCGACTGGAGAGACATCCAGCGCACGCACCAGGAGGAACTGCTCGCGAACAAGCACGGAGCAGCTCTGGCGCTGTCGATCGCGCAGCTGATGCAGTCGGCGCAGGATCCGCACGTCACCGTGACCTGGCGCGACGGCATGCTCGCGACGTGCCAGCGCGAGATCGCGCCCAACTTCGACGTTCGCGGACTGCAGAAGGCGCTGACCGGACTCCGTCGCATCGGCCGCATCGGGATGCAGGCGAAGACCGACGACGGCATCGGCTACCTGTTCGTCGGCTCGTTCTCCCGTGACCAGCGCGAGGACTTCGACGCGGCGCTCGACGCGCTGCGTGGGATGCTCGACTGCAAGGCGCTCGTGCTCGACGTGCGCACCAACACCGGCGGGGACGAACTCATCGCGCGCCGCCTCGCGGCGTGGTTCGTTCCCGGTGAGAAGATCTACGCCGCGCACCGCATCCGCGACCCGAAGGCCGAAGGCGGTTTCCAGACGCGCCAGGACCGCCGGTTGCGCGGCAACGAGCCGCCCGAACTGTTCGAGAAGCCTGTGGCCGTACTGATGGGTCAGGCCAACATGTCGAGCTGCGAGGCCTTCCTGCTGATGATGAAGCAGGCGCCGAACGCCGTTCTCGTCGGCGACACGTCGTACGGGAGCTCGGGCAACCCGCAGGCGTGGACGCTCGCTCCCGGGCTGACGGTGATGCTCCCGAGCTGGCAGGCACTGCGCGCCGACGGCACTCCGCTCGAGGGTGAGGGCATCACGCCCCACATCCACGTGGCGACAACGCCCGCGAAACTCGCGGAGGAGGACACGGTGCTCGCGGAGGCGCTGCTGCGCCTGCGCGGCATCCGCTGATCAGGCGATCCAGTTCGGCTTGCGCTTGCCGAGGAACGCTGCGAAACCTTCGCGCGCCTCCGGTGTGCTGCGCAGCGCGGCGATCCACTTCGACGTGACCGGGATCGCCTCCTCGAGACTCAGCGACGCCACGCTGCGGATCAACTCTTTCGCGCTGGCGACGGCGGCCGGTCCCGCGGTCAGCAGCTCGCCGACACTCTTCTCGACCGCCGCGTCGAGCTCCGCTTCGGGAACGGCGCGGTGCACGAGACCGATGCGTTGCGCCTCGCGCCCGTCGAAGCGTTCGCCGGTGAGGAACAGCGTGCGTGCCCTCCCGGCGCCGATCTTCTGCATCACGAACGGCGAGATCACGGCGGGCACGATGCCTAGCTTCACCTCGGTGAGTCCGAACTGGCAATCCTCCGTGCAGATCGCGACGTCGACCGCAGCGGTGAGGCCGGTGCCGCCACCGAGCGCGTGACCGTGGATGCGGCCGACGACCGGCTTCGTGCAGCGCGCGATCGCGAGGAACATGCGCGCCATGCGATCGGCGCCCACTTCGTTCGCCTGCTGCGGCAACGACGCCTGCTCCTGCATCCACGACAAGTCGGCGCCCGCGGAGAACGACTTGCCGTTGCCGGACAGCACGACGACGCGCGCGTTCGTGTCCTGGTTCGCTGCCGCGAACGCCGCCTGCAGTTCCTCGACCACCGCGCCGTTGAACGCATTGCGCACGTCGGGGCGATTCAGCCGGACGTGCAGGACGGGGCCAGCGGCGGTGACTTCGAGGGTCTGGTAGCGGCTCATGGGGGCGGAGACTGTACGGGGCCACGACCCGCAACGCCTCGCGTGCCGCAACGGATTTCGCAGCTCGCGCTACTTGCCGTCGAGGTCGTGCCGCGGCGGCATCGTGATGGTGACTTCGTTCACGCGGCCCGGCTCGGCGGTGACGCGAGCGTCGGCCGCCTGTCGATGGACGAAGCGCATGGATCCCCGGCGGATGGTCGACACCACGCCGTCGAGCCGGAGGCCCGTCTCGCCGGGCGGCACCCACAGCGTGATCGGCACGTCGAGCGCCACGATGTCGGCTCCCGGAGCTCCCCACGTGCCGCCACCGAACGCGGCGCGCACCGAGAACGGCTGCGCATCCGCCGGCATCCACATGAGGCGCGATGCGGTGACCGCCTTCGATTCACCGCCGTCGAAACGCACGGACAACTGGCAAACCTCGAACTTCGCGTGCCACGCCGTAGCGCGGCCGCCCGCGACGACGACCTCCTCTCCGAAGAGCCAGACTCCGGTCGCCGAGTCGACGACGGCGAGATGGAACGTTCCCGGCGGCAGGCGCAGCTCGCACTTCCCATCGGGCTCGACGAGGACCCACCGCGTCCACTCGGTCACGAAACGTCCCTGGCTCGAAACCCGGTCCCGTTCGATCGCGGCGACGGCGAACCGCCCGATCGGGACCTTGTCGTCGGACGCCGCGAGTTCCACGTGCACGACGCCGGGCAAACGACCCGCGAGATCCACCTTCGCATCGATGTCGGCCGCCTCGAAGCGGAACGACGTCAGGGGAACGACGAGAGCCGCACCCCGCCGCGGCGCCGCGGGCACGACGAGACTCAGGTGCTCCGTGCCAGCGGCCCTGTGCGGCAACTCGAACGTGCCGTCGACGATCGACACGGACCCGTCGACGTTCGCGGCGACACACAGGCCACTCAGCGGATCTTCGTCGTCGCGCTCCGTTGGCGGCTGCGAACTCAGCACGACACGCCAGTCCGCCCCGACCACCGCGCCTTCCACGCGACCCCGCAGCGTGACGCCGGCGGCGAGCGCCAGGTCGAACGCGGGCGGGTCCTTGCCTGGCTCGACGGTGACGAAGCGGCGCGCGGCGACCGAGCCGATCGTGTGTCGAGCCTCGACGACGTAGTCGTCCGCACCGAGCTCGTCGAAAACCATCGACCCGTCGTTGTTCGTCGTCGTCTTGCGTGCCGATGCGCCGCGAGGACGGGTGGAACCGCCATCGCGCGCCGCCTTCCGCTCGATGGTGACCAGAGCCCCAGCGATCGGCTGCTCCGTGGCGGCATCGATCACCCTGCCGGTGATGCGCGAGGCGGCGGCGAGTTTCGCTTCGAACGTGCGGGTCGACCCCTCGACCTTGTCCTCGAAGAACGGGGCGTAGCCGGCGGCGGTGACGAGCATCACTCCTGGCCCGGCAGCGCCGTTCCCCGGCGGATCCAGGGAGACCGCCCCGTCGGGCCGTGCCGGCGCCAGCGAGGCCTCGAGCCACGCATCGATGTTCGCATCTCGTTCGCCGCGGTACCAGAGCACCGCGGCACGAATGGCGCGCACCGGAGCGCCGGTTCGGGCATCCACGGCGCGCACGATCAGGCGTTCGCCGTCGTCCGGAGCAGCTCGAACCACGAGTTCGGTCCGAGGCCCCTCCAGCACTTCGCTCTCACCGAGGACACTGCCGGAATCCGAGTACGCGGTGACGCGGTAGCGCCCGGCAAAGCACAGGGGCGCGCGGAAGCGCCCATCGGACTCGACTCTCGTCGACTCGTACGTCGCACGCACCCTCTCCCCGGTCAGCCGGACGCACCCGGTGACGGGTCTGCCGTCGGCGTCGACGACCCGGCCTTCCACGAACCCGCTCGGCTGCAAACGGATGTCGAGCGGCGCGCCGAACTCGACGGAGTCCAACGTACGGGCGTAGAAACCATCGGCGGCCACTTCGAGTCGCATGGCGCGCGAGAACACGCCGCGCAGGGTGAACACGCCGTTGGCGCCCGTCGTGGCCAGACATGCGTAGCACGGGCCTAGCCACCAGTACTTGGCGAGCCCGTCGAACGCAGCGACCTTCGCCCCGGCGACTGGCTGTCCATCCGCGTCGCACACGCGGCCGGTCAACGTGAGCCCCTTCGGCAGACGCAGTTCGCCGAGATCCGCGTCGCGTCTCTGCCTGCGCCACAATCCGCCGCGCTGCGGATCCGGGCACACGATGCTGACTCGACCGGGAGCAGCGATCAGCACCGAGGTCGACTCGAGCAATCCCTCGGGGATCGGCACGTCGATCGAGATCGAACCGTTCTCGTCGCTGCGCGCCTGCGGTCGCTGAAGCGCGTCCGCGGTCGTCAAGGTGCCCGGCGCGCCGGCAACGGCGCCCGCGTTCGCGATCGGCTTGCCGTCCTCGTCGCAGATGCGGGCGCGAACCCGACAGAAAGCACTCCCGACGTTCGGGGATTCCTCCTGGGCGGCGAGTGCGGGCAGGAGCAGGAACGACGAGAGCACCAGCTTCCACGCAGTTCTCATGCGGCGCGCGATCGTAGCGCCGCACGATGGACGCCGACGATCGCGGATGCGACAACGTGCGCGTGCCCCCGCCGCTGCGTGTGCTGCTCGCCGCCGCCCTGTTCGCCACCGGCGGCGCGTTGCTGAAGGCATGCGATTTCCCGTCGCTGCAGCGCGCCGGTACGAGGGCCGCGATCGCCGCGATCACGATCTTCCTGCTGCTGCCGAGCGCGCGGCGGCTGCCGAACGCACGCATCCTGCGGCTCGTGCCACCCTACTTCGGCTCGACGTGCCTCTTCGTCGTCGCGAACTCCCTCACCACCGCGGCGAACGCGATCTTCCTGCAGTCCGCGGCGCCGCTCTGGCTCGTTCTCCTCGGGCCGTGGCTCCTGAAGGAGACGCCGACGCGGCGCGATCTCTGGACGCTGTTCTTCGTGGGCATCGGCATGACGCTGTTCTTCGTCGCGCCGGCGAACACGGCCGCGACCGCCCCCGACCCGCGCCTCGGCGACATCGTCGCGATCGCGTCCGGCGTCAGCTGGGCGCTCCTGCTGCTCGGCCTGCGCTGGCTCGCACGCACCGGACACGACGAAGCGCCGGCGGCGATCGCGTGGGGGAACGCGTTGACGTGCCCGATCGCGTTCGCGCTGATGCCGGCCTTCGACCAGACGCCGATCGCCGGCAGCGCGCAGGACTGGCTGGTCATCACCGTGCTCGGCACGCTCCAGGTCGGCCTCGCGTACGCGCTGCTCGTCCGCGGGCTCGCCGGCGTACCTGCGGTCCGCGCGTCACTGCTCCTGATGATCGAACCGGCGCTCAACCCGACGATCGCGTTCTTCGCGCACGGCGAACGGCCGCACGCACTCGCGATCACGGGCGGTGTGCTGATCGTCGGGGCCGTCGCGGCGAACAGCGTCCTTGCCCGCAGCCGCAACCCGGCGCCAACGCAGTAGCAGGCGGACCCTCAGCTGCACGCGGCGAAGAAGTCGAGCACGCGGCGCTCGGCCCAGCGGCGCGGCCGCCACGGCGAGCCGCCTTCGACGAAACCGACGTGACCGCCGTGAGGCAGGAACTCGGCGACCAGGAACGACGACGCGGTCGCGGCGGCGGTCGGCAGCGCGGCGGCAGGGATCAGCGGGTCGTCGTGCGCGGCGAGCAGGAGAGTGCGCCGGCGGATCGCCGGCAGGAACCGCACGCAGCTCGAGTCGCTCCAGTAGTGGCGGGCATCGCGGAACCCGTGCAACGGCGCCGTCACCACGTCGTCGAACGCGGCGAACGTGCGGCACCGCCGGACTGCGCCTTCGTCGATCACGCCGGGATGCTGCGCGGCCTTCGCGAGCGCCTTCGGGATCAGCGTGCGCAGGAAGTGCCTCGTCATGACCCCGCCCCACCGGCTGTCGCAGCACCGCGCCGCCTGCTCGAGGTCGAACGGCGGCGACACGGCCGCGGCGGCGCGGACACGCTGCGGCACGCGTTCGCCACGTTCCCCGAGCCACTTCAGGAGCACGTTGCCGCCGAGCGAGAAGCCGACGACGAAGAGCGGCGAGACTCTGCCGTCGCCGGTGAGGCGCTGCACCACGAAGTCGAGGTCGCTCGTCTCCCCACTGTGATACGTGCGGCGCGCACGGTTCGGCACGCCGCCGCACGAACGGAACTCCATCACCACGCAGCGCACCCCGCGCAGGGCACAGAGCCGCGCCGCTTCGATCGCGTACGGCGACTCGCGGCTCCCTTCGAGGCCGTGCAGCAGGAGCACCGTCGGCGCCCCCGGCTCCGCGTCGACGAAGTGCAGCCGCAGGAAATCGCCGTCGGGCGTGTCGACGATCTCCGTCCGCAGCGCTGGCGCCGCCTGCGGTCGCGCGAGCACCGAGGCCACCGTCTGCACGATCCCCGATCGCGCCCACCACGCCGGCCGGAACGGATCGGTCACGGCAGCGGCCGTGTGACGGCCCGCAGCGCCCGCGCGACGAGCAGGGCGACGCCGAACGCGAGCAGCAGCGGGATCACGATCCGCCCGGCGCCCCGCATGCACGCGAACACCGCGAATGCCACGGCCACCATGCCGAGGAACCACGCCGCGCCGACGCGACGCGGCGGCACCGCCGGCGCGTCGGTCACTTCGACTCCATCCGGCCGAGGACCGGCTGCATCTCGCGGAAACCGTCGCGCACACCCGGGTCCCACGGCCAGTGGCCCTGTTTGTCCGGCCAGACGATCTGCAGGACCGGGAACTCGGCGCCTTCGTTCGCCCAGGCCGCGATCGGCAGGCGGTCGGCGACCATGTCCTTGGGCACCGCCTCGAACCGCACGGAGTACGCGTGGAGGAGACCGTCGTGGCGGTCGTTCGTCGCGAAGGTCGCGCCCTCCGCGGCTTCGTCGGCGATCGCTTCGATCAGTTCGTTCGCGATGTCGGCTGGCAGGCCGAACACCACCACCTCGGGCTGCTCGAACGAGTGCCAGAGGCCGACGGAGTAGCAGTGCTCGGGCCAGTCCTCGCTCGCTGGCACACGCACGACGTGCACGCCGTTCTCTTCGACATCGTCGATTGCTCGGCGCTGGGCCGGAGTGAGCTGGTCGGACCGTTCACGCATGCGCACGAATGTGCCACATCGCGGCGCGGTCTGCACGACGACCGCCCGTACGGCGAAGCGGCGCCCTTCCTCGCACGAGAAGGGGCGCCGCTTCGGGGGACCGGGCTCGGATCAGGCCGTGTTCTTGGTCAGATCCCAGGTGCCGTTCGTCTTGCCGGCGCCGGCGCCGCCAGCGCGCGCCTGCTTCGTGTACTCCCACTCGATCTTGGCGTAGTTGAAGGTCACGCTCTCGGTCGGCACGGAGTCCGACGAGCCGCCGATGCTGACGCTCGAGATCACGACGTCGGTCAGCTTGTAGATCATGTAGGGAACGCTCTTGTCGCCGTCCGCGCGGCGCAGCGTGATCACGATGCTGGCGATGTGCTTGCCCGAGCAGCACTGCGCGTTCAGGACCGGCGAAGAGCTGTCGAGCTGCTTCACGATCGAGAAGTCCGTGTGATTGCAGCGGCCGGTCGTGCCGCCGCCGGCCGTGCTGGCCGTCGCCGAACGAGGTTGGCTGACCCCGTGGCTGAAGGACAGGAGCTCCATCTCGTCCTTGTGGTTGCTGTCCGTGCTCTCGCCCTTGATGCCGTCGATCTTGCAGAAGATGGTGGAAACCATTGTCGTCGTCCTTGTTTGGGTGGGTCGTTCGAGGCGAAGGGAACGCCCCGGCCGCCGGGAGTGTTGCAGAAAGCCCGCGGGGAAGCGAGGCGACCGACGCGGGATCCGCCCTTGCCACAAGGGCTTCGCACGACCCCCGGCACCCCGGGTTTCCGCCCGGCCCCTCGGAGCAGCGACCGCCGCGCAGTGGAGCACACCACGCCAGTCGGTATCGTGTCCGCCTTGCACGCCCGCGCCCGAGCCCCGGAGTTCACGAGCTTCCACGCAGACCGCCCGGCCGGGGCCCGCGAAGCGCACCCGAACGCCAACCTGGTCTCGTCGAGCTACATGCGCATGCTCGACCTGCTCTACCGGTCGGCCCGCCTCGCCCACCCCGGCGCCGCGTGCACCCTGCTGACCGACCCCACCACACGGGTGGCCGGCATCCGCGGCAACGTCCGTCGCTTCGACCAGCCGATCGACCACTCGGCCCTGATGCTGTCGCGATCGCGCGCACAGCGCGCCTACGTCGAGACCAGTCCGCTCGACCGGCCCATGGTGCTGCTCGACTCGGACATCCTGCTGAACGGGTCGCTGCAGGGGCTGTTCGACGCCGACTTCGACGTCGGTGTGACGTGGCGCGCGAGCCGGACCATGCCGATCAACGGCGGCCTGATCGTGCTGAACAACCGGCGCCCCGAGGTCGCCCGCGCGTTCGTCCGCCGCTTCGTCGACCTCTACGAGAAGGTGCACACTGCGGACACGAACGCGTCCTGGTACGGCGACCAGCTCGCCCTGCGCGACGTCGTCGGGATGACGCACGAGGAGATGAACGGCCGCGACGTCGTCGAGCGCGACGGCTGCCGCATCAAGCTGCTCCCCTGCGACGTCTACAACTTCTCACCGGACAACAAGCTCGCCGCGATCCGCGACGGGCTGCCGACGAAGGTCGTCCTCCACTTCAAGGGCCAGCGCAAGCAGCTGATGGACCCGTTTTGGAGCACGTTCCTGCAGTGGCGCGAGTCGTTCTTGCCGTGGGCGGCCCGACGCGGCCGCCGCGCACTGGAGGCACTCGAAGCCCGCATCGCCGCGGAGGAAGCCGTCGCCGCGCGAAGCGTCACCGCCAAGCCCGAGGCGAAGGCGAACGCATGACGGAGGGCGGCGCAGACCACCGCTCCTCGCATTCGCGGGCCGCGGACTTCGTGCGAGGAGTCGCGTTGTCGTGGCGCATCTTCCAGCGAACGATCGGCGCGAAGTACCGGAAGTCGTTCCTCGGCTACTTCTGGATGATCGCGCCGGCGCTGCTCATCACCGGCGCAGCGATGCTGGCGAACGAGGCCGGGGTCACCAATCCCGGGTCGACGACGCTGCCGTACGGGCTCTTCGTGTGCATCGGCACGCTGCTGTGGCAGGTCTTCGCAGAAGCGCTCGACGTCCCGCACCAGGCGTTCGAAGGCGCCCGCAGCTACCTGACCCGCGTGCACTTCCCGCGCGAAGCGATCGTGCTCGCGCAACTCTACGAGTCGTTGCTGACCACGGCGGTGCGGCTCGCGACGATCCTGCTCTGGCTCTCACTCGCGTCGCACTTCACGATCGGCGGCGCCCTCGGCCTGATCGTGTGTTTCTACGGGGCGGTGCTGCTCGGCCTCGGGCTCGGGGCGCTGCTGATGCCGTTCACCCAGCTGTTCGCCGATCTCCATCAGACGCTGAAGCTCGTGGTGACGTACGGCCTGTTCCTGACGCCGGCCTTCTACCAGCCGCAGGGCGACGGAGTGTTCGCCCGCATCGTGGCGGCGAACCCCGTGTCGCCGCTGATGAACGCTGCACGCGACTTCGCCGCGAGCATGCCGCTGTCGACGCCGATCGGCTTCGCAGTGGCGCTCGGCGGCGGTGCCGCGGCAGCCGCCGCCGGCCTCCTGCTGCTCCGCGCAGTGGCCCCGATCGTGATCGAACGCATGCTGCTCGGAGGGCGATGATGACCGGCAGCGACGTGTGCGTGTCGGTGCGCGGGCTGTCGAAGAAGTTCGCCCGCTCACTGAAGCGGTCGTTCGTCTACGGCGCGCGCGACATCGGCCGAGTGCTTCTGCGTCGCCCGCCCGACGACTCGCTCCGCCCGACCGAGTTCTGGGCGGTGCGCGACGTGTCGTTCGAACTGCGGCGCGGCAAGTCGGTCGGCATCGTCGGGCAGAACGGCAGCGGCAAGACGACCCTGCTTCGCATGATCTGCGGCATCCTGCGACCCACGCTCGGTTCGGTCGAAGTGCACGGCCGCATCGCCCCGATGCTCGCCCTGGGCGCGGGCTTCAAGCCGGTGCTCTCAGGGCGTCAGAACGTGTTCCTCAACCTCGCCCTGCTCGGCGTCGCCGAACGCGACATCCGCGCACGCTTCGACTCGATCGTCGACTTCGCGGAGCTGCACGAGGCGATCGACGCACCGCTCGGCACCTACAGCTCCGGCATGCAGGCCCGCCTCGGCTTTGCGTGTGCCGTGCACACCGATCCGTCGATCCTCGTGGTCGACGAAGTGCTGTCCGTCGGCGATGCGCGCTTCCGCGTGAAGTGCCGCAACAAGATCAACGACCTGCGACGGCAAGGCACGTCGCTGCTGCTCGTGTCGCACAGCGCGGTACTGGTCGAGACGCTGTCGGACGAGTGCCTCTTCCTCCGCGGCGGCCGCACGGCGGCGTTCGGGTCGGCGAGGGACGTGCTGCTCGCCTACCAGGCCGACATCGCGACGAAACCGGCGGTTGCGACGGCACCGAAGACGGCGGTTTCCTCGGCGGACGGCGCGCTGCGGATCACGGGCGTCACGTTCGGCGGGGCCGACGCGGAATGGGCCACGGGCGGCACGGCACTCCTCGACGTCGAAGTCGCGAACGACGAGGCAATCGACGACGCCAGCGTGAACGTGATGGTCTTCGACCTCGCCGCACCGGGCAGCGAGGCCGTGCTGGTCATGATGTCGAGCCAGGACGCTGGGTGGATGCGCCTCCCGCCCGGGCGAAGCACGGTGCGCCTCAGGATGCCCAACCTCGGCCTGCTCACCGGCAGCTACCGGATCAAGATCAGCGTCTCGCGCACGGAGCTGCACGACATCCTCGCCGTCGTCGACGACGTCCGCGTCGCCGTCCGCTCCGCGCACCGCGCCGAACTCGGCATGTACCACCAGACGAGGACATGGGACGCGCCCGGGCTCGCGATGGACGCCGCACACGATCCGGACGTCACCGCCGAGGCGCTGGACGACGGATGAGCGAGACGCCGTACGCGGCGCTCACGCCGTACCCGATCCCCGACGCGTTGCGCGGCAAGAAGGTCGTGAACGTCGGCGACGGCTTCATCCTGCGTGCGATCGAACGCCTCGTCGGCCGCTTCGCCGCCGCGCGCACCTTCTCGCCCCGCGTTCCGTTGTCGGCGGCCGAAGTCGACGCCGTCGCGGCGAGCCCTGCGGCGATCCTCGCGGGCGCGAACCAGCTCAGCAACGCTTGGAGCGTGTGGCCCGGCCTGTCGGCGGACGAAGTGCGGGCGCGCAAACTGACGCTCGTGCCGTTCGGCGTCGGTCTGCACGGTGACGCGGGCCACTTCGGCGCGATGTCGGCGAACACGAAGGCGATCCTGCTCGCGATGCACGAACGCATCCGCTTCTCGTCGTGGCGCTGCCCGCACACGGTCGCGTGGCTCGCGCGCGAACTGCCGAGCCTCGCGCCGCAGCTGCTCATGACGAGCTGCCCCGTCGTGCACGGCGAGGCCCTGCTCGGCGGACGACCGTTCTCGACGGAAACCGCACACGTCGCCGTCACGGTCACCGACCGCGGCGACTTCTGGTCGCGCGAGACGGCGATCCTCGACGAAGTCGCTCGCCTCTTCCCCCGCGCCCGCCGCACGCTCGTGCTGCACCAGAACTGGTCGCCGCCCCGCCGATTCGAGAACCTCCGTCACCGGTGGCTGCCCGCCCGCGAAGCCGATCTCGATCCGCACCAGCGGCTGCGCCGCCACGCCGTGCGCGCGGGCTACCGGATCGTCGCCCCTGCCGACGCGAACGCGGCGATCGCCTTCTACCGCGGCGTCGACCTGCACGTCGGCAGCCGCCTGCATGCGCATCTGCTCTGCCTGTCGCTCGCGAAGCGTTCTTGGCTCGTCCCCGTCGACGCTCGATCGGCGGGCATCGCGGAATCGCTCGACTTCCCGCTCTGCGAGGCGGGCGCCGCCGAACACCAGCTCGGGTTCGACTTCGAGCGTGTCCGCGTGCGCGCGCGCGAGCACTTCACCGTGATGCAGCGCTTCGTGGCCTCGCTGCCGCGCTGACGTCAGCCGCGCGCCGCCTGGTGCCGTTCGCCGGTCGCGAAGAACAACCCGCCCTTCAGGTGATGGATCGTGCGCGGACCGTTCGCGGCGAAGTGCCACTCGCCGGCGCGCCACAGCGCGTCGTCCGCCCACGCGGCGACACACTCGAGCACGAACAGGTCGTAGCGCTCCTGGTTCGTGGGCTCCGGGATCACGCGGCACTCGAGCCACGCGGCGCAGCCGTCGACCAGCGGCGCCGCCACCTTGCTGGCCGCGGACGTCGCGATGCCGAAGCGTTCGAACTTGTCGCCGCCGCTGCCCGACTGCGAACCGACCGCGTACGTGAGGTCGACCTGCGCCGTCGTCGGCGCGTGCAGCACGCACTCGCCGGACGCCTCGAGCAGCCCGCGCGTGAACGTGTCCGCGGCGATCACCGCAGCGAGCCTGCACGGCTCGAAGTCGATCGGCATCACCCATGCGGCCGCCATCACGTTGCGCCGGCCGCCGTGCGCCGTCGTCACCAGGGTGGTCGGGCCGTGGTTGAGGAGGCGATGAATGTGTTTGCCCGGGACTTCGACGCGCATCGCCCGATCGTCGCGGCCCGGGCCTCACGGCGCTAGCCTGCGCCCATGCGCAGCCCATGGCGGAGCATCGGCTTGTTCGGCATGTTCGCGCTCTGCGGCTGCACCTACCTGAAGAACCGCACGAACGACCTGCTCGATCCGTTCCGTTTCGACGTCGGCTTCACGCCCGGCCTGCACGTCGAGGCTCGCGCCACGGACTTCGCCGCGCTCGGGTTGGGCGTCAAGGGCGGGACCGTCGTCGGTGTGCACGGCCGCTTCGTGGTCCGGCACGGCACGGTGAGCCTCGGTCTCGGCCCCGTGATGCTCGGCGACACGCTGCATCCCGAATCGGACGCCTTGCTCGGCGGTGAGTCGTCCTACTCCCGAGACCACGACCTCGTCCCCGGTCAGATGTTCTTCGTCCCGCTGCTGGGGACCGAACACGCGCCCGACTGGTCCCTCGCCCGCCGCGGCCTGCACGTGGCCGACATCGGTGTGAGCGCAGCCGCCGTCGTGGGCGCAGGAGTCGGCTTCAGCCCCGGCGAGTTCCTGGACCTGCTGCTCGGCTTCGTCGGCATCGACATCGCCGGCGACGACGTGTTCGGCGGCGAAACGACTGCCGACGCGGCGTCTACATCCGGAACACCGGAGCGCGCCAATCCTCGATCGGAGCGTTGAGACTCGCGGACAGCGCGAGCGCCAGCGCGCTGCGCGTCTGCCGAGGATCGATGACGCCGTCGTCCCACAGCCGCGCCGTCGCGTAAAGCGGGTGCCCCTCGGTCTCGTACTTCTCGAGGATCGGCGCCTTCATCTTCTGTTCCTCGTCGGCCGAGAGCTTCTGGCCCTTCTCCTCGAGCTGATCCTTCTTAACCTGCACCAGCACGCCCGCCGCCTGTTCGCCGCCCATCACGGAGATGCGCGAGTTTGGCCAGGTGAACAGGAAGCGCGGTTGGTAGGCGCGGCCGCACATGCCGTAGTTGCCCGCGCCGAACGAACCGCCGATCAGCACCGTGAGCTTCGGCACGTTGGTCGATGCCACGGCCTGCACCATCTTCGCGCCGTCCTTCGCGATTCCGCCGGTCTCGTACTTCTTGCCGACCATGAAGCCGGTGATGTTCTGCAGGAAGAGCAGCGGCACCTTGCGCTGCGAACACAGCTCGACGAAGTGCGCCGCCTTCTGCGCGCTCTCCGAGAACAGGATGCCGTTGTTCGCGACGATGCCGACGGGCATGCCGTGGACGTGCGCGAAGCCGGTCACGAGCGTCGTGCCGTAGCGCGTCTTGAACTCGTGGAGGCGGCTGCCGTCGACGAGACGCGCGATCACCTCGCGGACGTCGTACGGCGTGCGGGTGTCGCGCGGCAGCACACCGAGCAGCTCCTCAGGGTCGTACGCCGGATCCTCCGGCGACTGCATCGCGAGCTGGCTCGGCTTGGTGGTGTTGAGGTGCGCGACGATCTCGCGGCACATCGAGAGCGCGTGCGGTTCGTCCTCCGCGAAGTGATCCGCGACGCCGGAGAGGCGCGTGTGAACGTCGGCGCCGCCGAGGTCCTCCGCGCTCACCACCTCGCCCGTCGCAGCGCGAACGAGCGGCGGACCGCCGAGGAAGATCGTGCCGTTGCCCTTCACGATGATGCTCTCGTCGCTCATCGCCGGCACGTACGCGCCGCCCGCGGTGCACGAGCCGAGCACGACGGCGACCTGCGGAATCCGCGCGGCGGACATCCGCGCCTGGTTGTAGAAGATGCGGCCGAAGTGGTCGCGGTCGGGGAACACGTCGGCCTGCAGCGGCAGGAACGCGCCGCCGCTGTCGACGAGGTAAACGCACGGCAGTCGGTTCTCGAGCGCGATCTCCTGCGCTCGCACGTGCTTCTTCACCGTCATCGGGAAGTACGTGCCGCCCTTCACGGTCGCGTCGTTCGCGACGATCATCACTTCGCGGCCCTGCACGAGACCGACTCCCGTCACGATGCCCGCACTCGGTGCGTCGCCACCGTAGAGCCCGTGCGCCGCGAGCGGCGAGAGTTCGAGGAACGGTGCGCCCGGGTCGAGGATCGCGGTGATCCGTTCGCGCGGCAGCAGCTTGCCGCGCTTGTGGTGGCGCGCGGTCGCCTCCTCACCGCCGCCCTGCTGCGCCTTGGCGACGAGTCCCTTGATCTCGTCGATCGTGCGAACGTGGTGTTCGCGGTTCTGCTGGAATTCGGGCGAAGCGGTCTTGACGTGGCTTTGCAGTACTTCGGTCATCGGGCGCTCGGGGAGGGGCGCACGATAGCCAGGGGCCCGGCGAAGCCCAGGACTCAGTGCCAGTCGATCGCGAGTGTCGGGCTGCCCAGCACGGACGCCGTTTCGACGTCGAGGGCGAACTGCTGGGCGCGGAACGACACGGGCAGCAGCGACGGCCCGAGCGACATCGTCCACACACCCTCGGGCACGCCGTTCAGCGGCTGCCAGTAGAGCGCCGCCGCATCGAGGTTGACGGTGCACCCGGGCGGCAGCGGGATCGTCTGCACCGCCGGCGCGAAGCCGAGTGCGAGGATCGCGATCTCGGTGCCCACGGGGACGCTGCCGCGCGCTTCGACGCCGCGCAGGAACGTGCCCGACGCCATGAACGTCGCCTGGCCGCACGCGGACGCAACGACCTGGGACACACAGTGCGTTGGCTCGAGGCGGATCGTCAGCACGCCGTTCGCCGCGCCGAAGAACGGCAGGAGCCCGCCGAAGGGGTTGGTCACCACGCCCGCGGTCGCGTCGCAGCGCACGTGCACGTCGAGCTGGCAGGCGTTCGGCCCGAACGTGACCGGCAGCACGGCGGCTCCGTTCGCGTCGACGGTGCCGTCGGCGCCGAGGTCGAGTTCCAGCAGTGACGCGCCGGTGCCGTTCGACGTCGGATTCCATTCGACGACGAAGCGGCCGGTGAAGGCGAACGGCGACACGAACGTGTAGCGCACGGTCGCCTCGGCGACGGACGCCCCGGTGTTGTTCGCCTGGCACGACAGCGACCAGCCGATGTCGAGCGCGGTCATCGTCGCGACCTGGCCGAAGGAGAGCCCGGCAGAACCGGTCGTGCCAGCGCAACTGCGCACGAGCCCCGTCGCCACCGCGCTGCCGAGAGGCATCGGCGCGGATGCGGCCCCCGCCTGGACGTTGCCGCCGACGAGGACGGCGGTGGTCGAAACCTGCGCCGGCAACGCGGCGAGCGTCGCGAACAGGGCGATGGACGTGAGGGCGAAGCGGGGCATGGGGTCTCGGACGGAGACTACCCCGGTCCGGCGGACGTGCCTGGCATCTCGGCTCTCGGCGCGATGCCACCGCGCGATGACGCGACACGAGACATCGTGCTCCCGCTCCTGCATCATCCGCGCCGCCGATGAGTGCTGCCGCGCGCGAGTCCGAGAGTCGACCCGAACTGTCGATCGTCGTCGTCAACTGGAACACGCGCGACCTGCTGCTCGTGTTGCTCGGCCGACTGTTGCCGAGCCCGCGCGTCCGGTGCGAAGTGATCGTCGTCGACAACCAGAGCGCGGACGACAGCGTCGCCGCGGCCGGCGCCGCGTTCCCGCAGGCGATCGTGCTGCCGCAGCCCAAGAACGGCGGCTTCGCGTACGGCGTGAACCGCGGCCTCGAGCGGGCGCGCGGCAAGTGGGTGATGCTGCTCAACACCGACGCCGAGGCGACCTGGCCGGACATCGAAGCGTTCCTCGCGGCGGCCGAACGCTGCCCCGACGCCGCGGTCTTCGGGCCGCGGATCACCGACGAACACGGCAACACGCAGGCGAGCACGTGGCGGCGCCATCTGCCGCGACACGCGCTCGCCGAGGCGCTGTTCCTCGACCGCTTCGTCGCGCATGCGCAGCCGACGGCGGCCGCCGACGTCGACTGCGTGAGCGGCTGCGTGTTCCTCATCCGCGCCGACGTGCTGCCGCTGGTCGGCGGCTTCGACGAACGCTTCTTCATGTACTACGAAGAGGCGGATTTCTGCGAACGGGTGCGCGCCGCCGGGAAGCGGGTGCGCTGGCTGCCGGACGCCGCGTTCGTCCACGTCGGCGGGCTGTCGGCCGGCCAGGCCGCGAGGCGCACGTTTCTCGCGTTCCGCGAGAGCCGCCTGCTCTACCACGCCGCGTGGCACGGCCGCGCCGCGACGGAATGGGTGCGCCTGTGCCTTCTGCTCGGTGTGACGCTGCGTCTCGTGATGTGGTGCGCCCTCGCGCTCGTCGGCAAGAGGAGCCGTGTGCCCCTCTACGCCGCCGCGTTCGCGATGCTGGTGCGGCCGGGGCTCGTCGGAGAACTCTGCCGCCGCCCGCGCGAGGTGCCGAAGCTCAGTTGATGCGGCGCCACGCCACCTGCCAGAGGAGGCCGAGGTGCTGCCGGATCGTGCGCAGGAGCTTCATCTTCGACTGGCCGAAGAGGCGAGCTTCGAGTTCGCACGGATGCTCGCGCACGACGCCGCCGCGGCGAAGCACGCGGACGAGCAGCTCGGCGGTGCCGAGGAACCCGGGATTGGCGAGCGGAAGATCGACCACCGCGGCGCGGCGGTAGGCGCGGAAGCACGCGGTCCACGTCTGCACCGGTCGGCCCACGAGCACGCGGTAGAACGCCGACAGCGTGCGCGACAGCAGCAGACGCCACGCGGGCACGTTGCGCACCGATCCCCGCGGGTGGTACGGCGACGCGGTGACGACGTCGCAGCCGTCGAGCAGCGCGAGCATCGGCGCGATCTCCGCGGGGTCGTACGAGAGGTCGGCGTCGATCGAAACGACCGTCGGCGCATCCGTCGCGAGGACGCCGGTGCGGATCGCCGCGGCGACGCCGAGGTTCTGCGGATGCCGCACGGCCTTGCAGTCGGCGCGGCCGCCGATGCGCTGCTGCAGCAGCTCCCACGTGCGGTCGGCGCTGCCGTCGTCGACGAAGACGAACTCGCACGCAGCGCGGTCGCGCAAGTCCACGGCGACGCGATCCAGTTCGTCGACCAGGGTCGGCACACCGTCCTGCTCGTCCTTCATCGGAACGACGATCGCCACCCGCGGTGCGCCCGGAACGGGAGCGGGCGGTTGCCGTGCTTCGCGCGCCGGCATCGCGACCTGCACACGTTCGGTCGGCAACCGCAACACGTCCGCGATCGGCGCCGCCGCACCTGCAACGATCGCCGCGCCGAGGCGACGTTCGGCGTCGCGCAGCCGGTCGTAGTGTGCGCGCTGCGCCGCGACCGGAAGTGCGCCGAGTCGCGGCTGCTCGGTGTCGAGTTCCCACGCTGCAAACGACGCGACCGCGGACGCCGGCTCGGCGCGCGAAGCCGAGAGGAGTTCGACGCCCTCCTTCGCGGCACCCCCCGCCATCGTCGCGTCGTACGCGTAGCCCGCCGCGGCCAGACCCTCGCGCCACCACGGCGCCCCGCTCGGCGGCCACGGCGCGCGGAAGCCGCGCACCCGCCGCCCGATCGCGGCTTCGATCGCCAGGCGACTGCGCTCCCACGCGGCGAACACCGCCGCGCGCGACTCGACGGGCACGGCGTCGAGGTCGACGGGCTCGTGGCCGGCGTTGCCGACCTCGTGCCCCATCCCGACGAGATGCCGCAGGACGTCGGGGCAGCGTTCGGCGAACGCACCGCTCGCGAAGAACGTCGCGCGCGCACCGCGCCGTTCGCAGAGCACGGCCGCACGTTCGATCGCGAGCCCGGCGCGCGAATCGAGGCGGCGCCAGTGCCGCCGCGACAGGTGCTCGCGCCACGCCGGGTCGTGGAACCACTCGGTGGCGTCGATCAGGAGCGCGCTGCGTGCCGGCACGCGCGCGTTGTAGCCGAGCGCAGAGCCGCGGCTACAGCAGCTTCTGCACGAGGATCGGGACTTCGTGCACGATGTCGTTCGCGACCGACCCGAGCACCGGCGTGCCGAGCGATCGCAGGTGGCCCACGTTGCGGCGGACGACGTCGGCGCGGTGGCGGTTGGCCTCCACGACGAGCACGACGGCGTCGAGCGAACGGATCACGAGGCTCGCCTCCGGCGATCGGTTGAGGCCGGGCACGTCGACGAGGCACAGGTCGCGGTCGACGAGGATCTGCTGCAGGATCCCGCGGAACTTCTCGTCGGTGAAACCCCAGAACGGGTCGGTCGATTCGCCCGCGGGCACGAGGTCGACGCCGGTCGTGACCTGCATGCGCACGACGTCGCGCATCACGGCCTTGCCCGATAGGAGGTCGGCGAGTCCGGGCGACGGCGTCGCCTGGAACACCGACGCGAGCGCCTGGCGCCGCAAGGACGCCTCGACGAGCGCGACCCGCTTGCCCTTGCTGCCGAGGAACAACGCGAGGTTCGCGGCGAGCGTGTTGGAACCCTCGTCGTCGCCGATGGCGCACAGGCCGACCGTGCGGTGCGTGTCGCCGACGCCGCGCTGCAGCAGGTTGGACCACAGGTAGCCGAGCTCCGTCGCGATGACCTCGGACCGGCGGCTCTTCGGTGCGTGCTTCTGGATCGTGTCGCGCATGGCCACCTCACCAGCCCTGTTCGCGCAGCGAGACGTGGCGGCGCAGGTTGCCGCCGTCGAGGCGCGGCATCACGCCGAGAACGGGGATGCCTTCGACCTTCTCGAGGTCGTCGCGCGTGCGGACCACGTTGTCCGGCAGCGCGCGCAGGATGACGAGCGCGAGGCCGAAGAACAGGCCGCCGAAGAACGCGCCGAGCAGAAGCTTGCTGCGATTCGGCCCTTCCTTGTCGAGCGGCAACGTGGCGCCCTGGATGTCGCGCAGCGCGCTGAACCGGCCCTGTGCCAGCGTGCGCTTCTCCTGCGCCGCGGTCCACGTGACCTGCGCGGCGCGCGCGCTGTCCTCCGCTGCCGCCTCGTTGTCACGCAGCCTCGCGAACTCCGGCTCGAGGTCGACGAGCTCTTTCAGTTCACGACGCGATTCCTCGACGAGCTTGTTGGCGTACGCAAGCTGCCCGACCGCGATGGGCGTCTCGAGTGCGAGCTGCGTGCGCAGACGGTTGGCCTCGACCCAGTCGGCGTTCGGCACGAGGAACGTCTCCTCCGGCGCGAGGCGGGCGTCCTCACGCAGTTTCTGCAGAGCCGCGCGGTAGGAACTGATCTCCGCTTCCTTCGCCCGGAAGTCGCTGTCCTGGTCGGGGTTCGCAACGACCCGGCGCAGCCCCTCGAGCTCCACCAGCGCACGGCCCAGTGCCTCCTCGAGGTTGCGCTGCACGCCGCTCGTGGTGTCGACGCGGCGCTTCTGTGGCAGCTCCTTCTTGATCGCACCCTCGTCGAGCTGTTTCGACAGGCGCTCCAGGCTCTCGCGCTTGCCCTCGGCGTCGCTGCGCAGCTGCGCTTCCTTGTTCACCGCGTCGGCGAGGGCCTTCTGCAGGCGCTCCTTCTCGATGTCGAACGCCGTGACGTGCGCCTTGCGGTCGAGGAACTCGCGCATCGCCTTCCGCGCCGTCTCGAGTGCGAGCTGCGTCTCCTCGGCGCGCTTCTTCGCCTCTTCGTACGCACCGACGTTCTCGTACTGCTTGATGTGCCATTGCACCGCTTCCTGCATGAAGACGTTCAGGATCTCCTGCGCGAGCAGCGGGTTGTTGGCGGTGCACGTCGCGACGAGCACGTTGGCCGAGCGCGGGCGATCGATCACGATCGTGCGCATCAGGCGCTTGAGCGCCTCCTGCGGCGTCGCTTCGAGGTCCTTCGTGGCGTTCCAGTCGCGCTGGATCCGGTAGAAGAGGCCCTTCGCGCCCGAATCGGCGCCGGTGCCGGGCTGGTACGGCTCGAGGATGCGCGCCGGAGTGACGCGTTCGACGACGCGCAGCAGGAGGTCCTGACTGTTCAGGATGTACGTCGCGGTCGTCGCGATGGTCTCGGCGCTCGTGTCGGTCGCTCTGGTCGGGTCGACGCCGATGGACTCGGCGCCGCTCGCGGCGAGCGCGAACTTGCCTTCGCTCACGTACGAGTTCGGCGTCGTCAGCGCGAGGAACGCGCCGATCAGCATGCCGAACAGGGTCGTCGCGAACACGAGGTAGCGCGCGCGGAACACCGCGGCGACGAGGCGGCGGAACGGCAGGCCGCCGGGTTCGTCGCCCTGCGCCACCGGCGCGAGGGTCGCCATGGCCTGTCGCGCGGTGAGCTGCAGTTCGTCGGCGAGGTTCTTCGTCATGATCGCTGTCGGTGGGACCGGCGCTCGCGTGGCGACGGATCCCGAGTGCCGGGCGGCGCATGCTAACCGATCGGGTCATCGCCACCGCGTCGTGGATCCCGCCTGTTTTCGGCCGCGAGCGCGCAGGCACGTGATGTGTTCGTTCGCGGCGCGGACCGACTGCGGTTTCCTGCGACGACAACGGCTAGGCTCCGCGGATGGTCGTCCCGTTTCGAGACCACAGGATCGCGCTCCTCGCGAGCGCCGCATTCGCCTTCGCCGCCTGCGGCTCCGGCCCCGACCCCGGCCCGGCGAACCGCCCGCCAGCGATCGGCGAAGTGCGCGACGGCATGAGCACCGACATCGACGTGCAGGAGCAGAGATCGGCGCTCTTCGCGAACTGGGATCCGTTCGTCGACCCGGACGGCGACTGGGTCACCTACGAATGGTGCGTCGGCCGCACCGCGGGAAGCGACGACGTGGTGCCCTGGACCAACGTCGGCGGCGCCGAGCGGGCCGCGGCGACCGGGCTCGATCTGCCAGTCGGGGTCACGCTCTGGACGAGCGTGCGCGCGACCGATCGGGCAGGGAAGACCAGCGCCACCGCGACGACCGACGGTCTCGTCGTCGGCGTGCCTTCGACGGCGCGCGCGGAGCCGCCCGTCCGTGCGGAGCCACCGCCGCGCACGGAGCCGCGGCCCGTCGAACCCGCACGTACCGAGACACGTCCCTCCGAACCCGAACCGCAAGCCAGGAAGGAACCGACACGACCGGAGACGCCGCCTCCGGTCGTCGCGAAGGAGGAACCGCCCGCGCCGGCGCCGAAGGAGCCCGCGCCGGTGTCCGTCGCGGCACCGGAACCCGCGCGGCCCGGCGGCCGCACGTCGATCACACGCTTCGGCATCACGTGGACGTTCGCACGACCGGTCGAGAGCGGTCAGTTCGTGACCGGCGACTGGTGGGTCGCGGGACCGTGCGAGATCGTCGCGATCGAGCCGCCGAGCACGACCGTCGACGGCCGCACGACGAACGGGTCGGCGATCAACCCGGATCCGCGTTCGGCGCAGCAGGCGTACGACAGCGCGATGTTCGGGCCCGACGGCGCCGGCCTGTACGACGCGAGCCGCAACGTCGCACGCGACGTGTCGCGGGCGCGCAGCCTGCGGCTCGAGCCAGGCAGTTCGCTCGTGTCGACGATCAGCGCGCCGCAGGCCGGACAGCTGCCACAGCTCGAGGCCTGCGCCGTGCTCACCTGTCTGCCGACCACACCGCCGGAGGACGCGTTCCGCCCGCCGTACTGCGGTCGCGACAAACAGTGCCGATGGCTCGCGTCGAGCCTCGACCTGAGCAAGCTGGCACGGCTCGCGCCGCCGAGGGACGGGCCGTCGCCGGCCGACCTGCTGCCGCGCTTCGAACGCCCTTGGCTCGACCACGTCGGCGGCTGGACCGGCCGCTTCCTCCACCCGCGCGAGAACATGCCCGACTACGGCCGCGACATCGCCGACCTGGTCGGCACCGCCGCGCTCGTGCTGCAGCTCGACCATCCCGACGAGGAGAAGCGGCCGCTCGCGATCGCGCTCGCGCAGGTCGGCATCGATCTCGCGGGCATCGTGCAGAGCGGCGGGCGCTTCGTCGCCGACGGCGGCAGCGGCAGCGGACGCAAGTTCCCGGTGCTGTTCGCCGCGACGGTGCTGCGCGACCGTGACCTGCTGGCGCTCGTGCGCGATCGGAAGTTCGCGTTCGCCGAGGACGCGCAGACGTTCCACGTCGAGCAGACGTCGCCTGGCGTGTGGAACCGCGGCCACGGCGACTACGGCCCCGACGATGCGGGCCTCGCCGAGTGGGGCAACCAGCACGCGGACGACCCGGCGTTCGACAAGAAGTCGTGGACGGCCGACCCGTTCCGCCGCTGCTGCACCGCGAACGCGTGGCACGGCTTCGTACTCGCGACGCGCATCATGGGTCTGCGCGAAGACTGGGCTCACCCGGCCCTGTTCGACTACGTCGACCGCTACATGCAGACCGAGTCGCCGGGCACGTACCAGCGCTCGTGGAGCCCGTTCGCCGAAGCGATGTGGGATCGCTACCGCAGCGAGTTCTGAACCGAAGCGACGCGCCGACGACCGCGGTCACGCCAGGGCCGCGAGCAGCGCGGCGACCCCATTCGGCCTCGGCGTCAACCGTCGGCGACAGATCGCGTGCAACGTGCTCGGCGGCACGAAGTCGAACGGCAAGCGCCGCAACTCGGCCGGGTAGCGTTGCGCCAGCGCGTCGGGCAGCACGGCGAGCCACGGCGAAGTGCGACACAGGTCGATGCCGACGCGCAACTGGTCGACGGTGACGACGACCCGCCGCGGCCGTTCGGCCGGCCAGCCGTCGGGACACTGCCCGTTCGGACCGCACGGCGGTGCGACGAACGTCGCATCGGCCAGATCCCCCGGATGCTCTGCGGCAAACCAAGGGTGCTCGCGGCCGCAGTACACGCCCCGCGTGATCTCGCCCGCGATCCTCGTCTCGAAGTCGCGCGCGTGCATCGGCTGCTCCTGGAACACGACGTCGTAGCGGCCGGTCCGCAGCGCCGCCGCCAGGTCACCCTCCGGCGTGACGATCGCCGGTTGCACGTCCGGATGGCCGACCAGCAGCCGCTGCACCGCGGGCGCGACGACCACCGTCGTGCCGGCGCCGCTGCTTGCGATCGTGAGCGCCCCGCGCAGACCCGACTCCGGCAGTTCCGTCAGCCCGTCGTCGACCCGACGCATCGCGTCGCGAACCGCCGTCAGCAGTTCCCGACCGGCCTCGTTGAGCTGCAGGCGTCGGCCCTGCCGCCGGAACAGCGGCCGCCCGAGCCGTCGCTCCAACAGCGCAATCGCCCTCGACAACGACGACGGAGTGGTGGCCGCGAGTTTCGCCGCGGTGGGCAGATGCTCGGTCTCGGCGACGACGCGGAAGGACGGGAGCCAGGTCCACAGCGGCAGCAGGGCGCGGAGGCGGGGTTCGTTCATTGCGGTTTCGACAACAGCTGATTCGAGGAAGGGCCAGGAACGCTCCCTCGCCAACCACGAATCACCGGCACCCAGAAGCCCCGCGGACCACTTCCGAGAGATCCCATGATGATGCGTGCAACCTCCCTGCTGCTCTCCTGCGCCCTTGCCGCCGCCGCCAACGCGCAAGGTTTCGGCGCCGTCTACACCCTGACCAACGAGCCGGCCGGCAACGCCGTCCAGGTGACCCTGCGCCTGCCGAATGGTGTGTTGCTGCCGTTCGCGAGTTTCGACACGACGGGCACTGGCACCGGCGTCGGGCTCGGTTCGCAGGGAGCACTCGCCATGAGCGGCAACGACAAGTTCCTGTACGCCGTCGACGCCGGCAGCGATCAGGTCACGATGTTCCACGTGCTCTTCGGGATCTTCCTGCTGCGCACGGACACCGAAGCGACCGGAGATCGGCCGACCAGCGTCGCGACCCACGGCAACCTCGTCTACGTCCTGAACGCCGGCGACGACACGGTGCGCGGCTTCCGCCGCACCGGCTACCAGCTGCAACCGATCGCCGGCGCCAGCTACCCGCTGAGCCAGGCGGCAGCAGCCGGCGCGCAAGTCGGCTTCAGCCCGGACGGCAAGCATCTGGTGGTGACCGAACGGGCGACCAACCGCATCGACGTGTTCGCCGTGAACGGCAACGGCACGCTCGGCGCCGTGACCTTCAACGCGTCGGCGGGCAACACGCCGTTCGGCTTCTCGTTCCGCGACGACGGCACACTGGTGGTCAGCGAAGCGCTCGGCGGCACGGCAGACGCGAGCGTGACGTCGACCTACCGCATCCAGAACGACGGCACGCTGCTGACCATCAGCGGTGCGGTGCCCACCGAGGAGACGGCGGCCTGCTGGGTCGCGATCCCGAAGCAGGGAACCTTCGCCTACACCACCAACACGGGCAGCGGCACGATCACCGGCTACGCGCTGGACGGCGCGGGACAGCTCACCCCGCTGGACGCGAACGGCATCACGGGCGACCTCGGCGGCAGCGCGCAGCCGATCGACTTCGAGTTCTCGCCGAACGGCCGCTACCTGTTCGTGCTGGACGCGGGCAACGACCGCATCCGGACCTTCTTCCGCCAGCTCGACGGCGGGCTCCAGCTCCTGGCGACCAGCGTCGACGTCGTCGACGGCACCGCCGGCATGGTGGTGCGCTGAGCGGCCCTGGCGCGGCCGATCCGGTCGCACCGATCCACGCAGTGCATCAGCCGGCCAGCAGGTCGCGGAACAACGCGAGCGAGTCGCGTTCGGCGGGCACGACGCGGCCGTCGGCCTTCACTGCGAGTTCGGCCGCCTGAAGGAACAGCTGCCGGTGCTCGCGCGGCACCGAGTCCGGATCGAGGTCCTCGACGTTCGGCGGCACCTGGAGCCACGCTGCGACCTGCTTCACCTCGGCGTCGGTGAGATTCAGGCGACCGGCGATCCGCATCACGAGATCGCGCTCCGTCTGCGTCACCTTCAGGTCGGTCCACACGAAGGACGTGACGAACCGGAGCAGGTTCATGCGTTCGGTCGGGCCGAGCTTCATGCCGGTTAGCAGAGCACGCCGTGCGCGCGGATGACAAGCGCGGGGAACGGGTTCCTCAGCCCTTCCCGCGCACCACGAGGTCCTCCCAGATGCCGGCACTGCCGGTCGCGGCATCCTTCGGGCCGGCCTGGGCACCGATGCCCCAGACGACCGGGTCCGGCATCGCATCCGGCAGCGCGAACTTGCACACGACCTCGTCCACGACGATCGACACCGCGTCGCGCTTCGCGGCGATCTTGAAGGCCGTCGAATAGCCGAGGCGAAGCGCCGGGACTTCCTTGAACCCGAGGTTCGTCCACTCGTCGCCCTTCGAACGGTAGCGAAACAGGGTGACGCCGCGGTCGGCGGTGAGGGCCACCGAATAGAAGTCGCCGGCCTCCGTTCGCCCGAACAGGAAGTTCATCTGTTTCGCCTCGGCCGGCAGGATGCGCAGCGAACCGGTGGCGTTCAGTTCCTTGCCCTTCACGGGCTGCCGGCACCAGGCGATCGCGTTGCGGTCCGGAAACGCGATCTGGACCATCCGCTTCTCGTCGAGCGCGAGCGAGCGGTAGACCTCCGACCACGTAGGCTGCAGCTCCTGGACGAACTTCGCGAATGCGGCGTCGAGCTTGTCGAGGCCGGCTCCGTCGAAGCTCTTCCCCCACGCGTCCTCCGATGCGAGCCCGCCCACCGTTCGCAGCAGGGCGCTCATGCGATCCGCGTGGGCCGGGGTCTGCAGCATCCCGTAGAACACCGCGCGCGCCGCGTAGCGGGGGTGGAAGTCGAGGTCGTCGATGCCGTCGCGCAGGATCGCCCGTGCCTTCGGCAGCTTCTTGTCGCGCGCGAGATCCAGCACGAGCCGCTGCTGGTCCTGCCCCATCACCGAGATCCCGGTGCGTCCGCCGCCGCGAAGCGCGTCGAGCACCTTGCGCGCGTTCGTCGACGCGAAGCCGTCGACGAACCACATCGGGTGCACCTCGAAGTTCGCGAAGACCCTCGCGCGCGCGATGTGGGACGCCTCCCACGCGAGCAGTTCGACGGTCATCGCCGGCAGCCCGAGGGCGCGCAGAGTCTCGTCCGAACACGGCGGCTGCAGCGCGACGTGCGCCGTGCGGCTCGCGTGATGGAACATCGCGAGGTTGCGCCGGAACTTGCCGTTCGTCAGCCGCTGCTCCGCCGCTTCGTAGTCCGCGATCGTGCGATAGAGGTGGACCACGAGCGGCGCCGCAGGCGGCTTCGTCCCGTCGGCGCCGAGTGTCGGCGCCGCGAAGGGCCAGACCTTCTCGACGACCGCGACCGCTTCGTCGGCGACCGCCTCGTCGAATCCGTGACAGTGCACGGTCGCGAACTTGCCGACCCTCTCGACGACACCTTCCTGCGGACCTTCTTGCGCGCGTGCCGCGAGCGGCAGGAGCGCCACCGCGACGGTGAGGGCGACGAAGCGCCGCTGTGCGTGTCGATGCATGCTTCCTCGATTCCTGGGCGCGAACGAGAACACCGTCGCGACGGCGCCGCAAGCAACGGGGCGCGCCGGAAACGCAACGGGCGCACGACCTCGTGCGCCCGCGCGTGGATCGCCCCGTCAGGTCACGGGCAACCGGTGCCCGCGACGCGGATGCGCAGCCCGTTCGTGGGAGCGAGGAAGCCGAGGAACGGTCCCCCGTCCACGATCTCGAAGCCCTGCGCGAAGTAGTCGATCGGCGACAGGCCGGGCGCGAGCGGCAGCGGGTACTCGGCGATGCCGGCGGCGTTCGCCTGCACCAGCGTGAGCAGCACCATCTGCGGCTCGTCGAGGAAGAACGTGCAGCCGCCACCGAGATCGACGCTCGCACCGCCGAGGCCGAACGCGCCGATGAGGAACGCCGACGGCGCCGCCTTGAACTGCACCGCGAACGCCGCGTTGGGCGACGTCGGCAGGCTGTTCGACCAGGCGCGCGGCGCGGGTGCGCCGCAACCGTCGCCGAGGTACTCCGTGCCGAGCAGCGTCGGCGTCTGCGACGCGACAGCCACCGACAGGCTGCCCGCGCCGAGGCGCGCTTCGTCGATCGACACGTTGCCGGCGACCGGCGCGGCGTCGGAGTCGAACCAGAAGTTGTAGATGCAGTTCCAGTCCAGCGCGTTGGTCGCCGACGCGAGGAACGCGATCTCGTTCGCCGTCCGGCTCACAGTCCACTCGTTCAACGCATCGCCGTCGACGTCGCGAAAGCCGAAGTTGCTCGCGCGCGCCGTCGGGCAGATCGGGATGCGCAGGGACGCGCCGCCGCGGTCGTTGTCGATGTTGTGCACCGCGTACTCGTAGTGCCACATGCCCTCGACGGGCCCGGTGACCTTCACCGCGACCAGGAAACGGCCGTCGTCGGGCCCGTTGCCCGCCATCGCCGTCGTCGCACCGGTCCAGCGCGTCAGCACCGAGCCCTGCAGGTTCGCCGCGCCGGAGAACGTCGTGGACCACGAGCTGCCGTTCCACGTGAACGACAGGCCGCGCGACATCAGGTTGTTGTCGCGGTTGGCGACGGGCTCACCCTTCACCATCAGGTGCACCTGCCCGTAGAACGAGCCCGCCGTCGCGAGCTCGGTCTCGCGCACGACGAGGCGGTTCTTCACCGCGTCGAATGCGAACGTCTGCTGCGACGTGAGCGACTGGATGCCGTCGGTCGCCGCCGCACCCGACACCGCCGGGTCACCCACGTCGAAGTAGCTGCCGACGGAGTTCCACGAACCGAGCCACGGGTTGATCTCGGTCGTCGGGCCGAGGTTGTAGCGGTCGCCGTTGAAGCCGGTCGAATACGTGTCCGAGCACCCGACGCGCATCGTGTTCGACGGGCCGGCCTGGCACGGCGCACACGGGCCGCTCGAGAAGTTGAACGGAACGCGCGAGTGCTTCAGGTAGCTCTCGCCCGAGACCTGCACCATGCGACCACCGCTCTCCCGCGCGAGCAGGAACGCGATCTTCGGGTAGGTGTCGAGCATCACCTGGGAGCTGCTGCCACCGACCCAGCCGAGCCACGTGACGGGCACCGTTCCGCTGTTGCAGTAGGAGTGTCCGAAGCCGACGCCCGCTTCTCCCGCGGGGTAGGCCGGACCGCGTCGTCCGTAGACCGTGGGTGAGCCGACGTCGTAGACGCGCAGATCCGTGCCGGGGATGGCATTGCTCTGGGCCAGCAGCCCGGAAGCGAAGAGGGGAATCGCCGCGAAGAGGGCAGGACGCATGGCGGCACACGATCCAGACGAACCCGCCCGGGCGTCAAGCCCCGGTGACACCGCGAACTTGCCGGCATTCCTTGCGCGCCGGCCGCGGGCGGGAACAGAATCCGGCGATGAAGAAACTCGTACCGTTCGTCGCCTTCCTCGCGTTCTCGCTGCTGAGCGGTTGCGCCCAGCAAGCGGAAACCGCTCCCACGAAGGGCACTCTGCTCGCGAACGTCTGCGTGATCTCCGGCGAAGCGCTCGAAGCCGGCTCCCCCACCGCCGAGTACGGCGACGGCCACGTCGCGTTCTGCTGCGACAGGTGCAAAGCCAAGTGGGAGAAGATGGACGACGCGGACAAGAAGGCCGCGTTGGCCAAGGCCACGGGCGCGAAGTGACCCGATGAGCCAGCCCAAGATCGCGTCGAAGACGCCCTACGTGCTCGATGTCCAGCCGGGCAAGTACGCGTGGTGCGCATGCGGAGCGAGCAAGAAGCAGCCCTATTGCGACGGCTCGCACGCGGGCACTCCCTTCGTTCCGAAGATCGAGACGATCGACGTGGCGAAGAAGGTCGCGTGGTGCGGCTGCAAACACTCCTGCACGAAGCCGTTCTGCGACGGCTCTCACAACAAGCTCCCGAACTGATGCCTTGCGTGGATCACGCCGATCCACCACGTTCGCCCAGCCGATCGCCTTGCGCGGAGCGGGGTGCAGGACGCGCCGGAAAGCGCGTATCCACGCAAAGCATCAGTCTGCGTCGGGCGGATTTTCGGCGGGAATGCGGGCCGTGGATGCCACTGCTCGCATGGCCTCCTTCCTCCGCGCGACGCGCGCCGTCGCCACCCCCGTCGCGGCCCTCCTCATCGGCGCTGCGACCCCCGCCCAGGGCCCATGCCACCACCGCGGGTCACGGCCCGTGCCCGCCTCGGTCGAAGCGAGCCCGTTCCCGCTCGGCTGTCCCGCCGCCCCGACGTGGCCGTACTGGCACCTGTTCACGCCGGCACACCGCGAACCGGCGGTCCACACCGGCTTCGATCCCGGCAGCGCCGAAGAGCGGAAGCGTGTGCTCGTGGCGTACCAGTGCACCGGACTGCTGCTCGTGCCCGTCGTCCCGGTGCACGTACGCGCGATGGGCTACGTGATCGACCAGCCCGAGATCGCGTGTTCTCCGGCGAGCCTCAGGCTCTGAGCGAGTGGCCTTCCCGGCGCGTCAGCCACAGGCTGCACACGAGATCGCTGGTGACGTTCGGGATCGTTCGGGTCATGTCGACGAGGCGATCGACTCCGAGGATCAGCGCGAGCATCTCGGGCGGGACCCCGACCTGCGTCAGCACGATCGCGAGCAGGGGCAACGATCCGCCGGGCACACCCGCGGCGCCGATCGCGGTGAGCACGGCAAGTCCGACGACGGTCACCTGCTGACCGAGCGACAGCTCGATGCCGGCCGCCTGCGCGAGGAACAGCACCGAGACTCCCTCGAACAGCGCGGTGCCGTTCATGTTCATCGTGGCGCCGAGCGGCATCACGAATCCGGCGACCTCCTTCGGCGCTCCGAACTCGTCGACTGCAGTGCGGATCGTCGTCGGCATCGTCGCATTCGACGACGACGTCGAGAACGCGGTCAGGATCAGCGTGCGGCAGCCGCGGTAGAAGCGGCCCGGCGACAAGCCGGCGAACACCCACGCAAGACCGGTGATCACGACGACCTGGTACACGACGAGCCCGCCCATCGCGGTCGCGAAGTACCAGCCGACGAGCCGCATCACGTCGATGCCGAGTTTCGCCGTCGAGTGGAAGATGAGGCATGCCACGCCGAGCGGCGCCATGTGCATCGCCCACCCGAGCACCTTGACCGCCAGCTCGTAGATCGACTCGAGCACTTCTCGCAGTACGCGGGTCCGGTCGGGCGGGAAGCGCGTCGACGCGGCGCCGAGGATCAGCGCGAAGAAGATGAGGCCGAGCAGCTTCTTGTTGTCCGCCGCAGCGCCTACCACGTTGTCGGGCACGATCTCGACGAGCATCTCGATCCAGCTCTTCGTCTGCCCCTCGAGCGCCTTCTCCGTCTCGCGCAGGTAGGTCGCCTTCGCCGCCTTCAGGGTCGCAGGGTCGAGCGGACGCTCCGCCGGCAAGCCCGCAACGAGCCGCAGCACGTCGTCGGCCGACAACGACGCCGAGGCACCCTTGCCCTGGACGATCTTCTCCTGCGCCTGGCCGAGGTACTGCGCCTTCACGCGCTCCGCCGACGCCGGATCGATCTGCTTCGCGGGCTGGATCGTCGCGACGAGGAAGATGCCGAGCGATGCCGCGAGCGCAGTGGTGCCGAGGAACCAGGCGAGCGTACGCGCCCCGAGGTTCCCGAGCTTCTGCACGCTGCCGAGCCCCGCGACGCCGAGGAAGAGCGAGCAGAACACCACCGGTACCACGACCATGAAGAGCAGCCGGAGGAACACGTCGCCGACCGGCTTCACGACCCGATCGGCCCACCACTCGATCCCCGCGTACGTCGCGGACTTCGGGGCGCCGAGTTCCGGCGCGTACAGGAGGTTCAGGGTCACGCCGAGCGCCGCGCCGAGCAGCAGGCCGAGCAGGATCTTCGTCGGCAGCGACAGTCCGCGTTCGCGAGGCGAGGCGTGTTCCATGGCGGGGCGCACGTTAGCGGCTGGCCCTCGCGTCGTCGCCAACGGTTGCCCGACTGTCGTTCGATCGCGGGGAACGGATCTGCAGCGCAAAGAGGATCCCGCATGGGTCGGAACGAACGGGCCCGGATCGCCCGGGCTCGGGCCGAACGCTCGGATCAGCGCACGCGCGCGAGGACGCGGCTCTGGCCGCCGCCTTCGGGCCTCACCTCGACGACCGCGCCGATGCGCTCCGCGATGCCGTCGACGTGCGAGATGACGCCGACCTGGCAGCCGGTCGCCTGCAGCGTGTCGAGTGCCCCCAACGCCGCTTCGAGATGCTGCGCGTCGAGAGTCCCGAAGCCCTCGTCGAGCAGGAGGGTCTCGACGCGCGTCTTCGGCGCAGCGAGCGTCGCCAGCGCGAGAGCCAGCGCGAGCGACACGAGGAACGACTCGCCGCCCGACAGGGTCTGCACCCCGCGCCGCGTGCCACCGAGGTCGAGGTCGACGACGACGAAGTCCATCTCGCCGGTCGTGTTCCGCTCGAGCCGGTAACGGCGCGCGAGGTCGGCTAGGCGCCGGTTCGCTTCGACGAGGAGCAGGTCCAGCGTGAGCCCCTGCGCAAACACGACGAATGCGTCGCCGGTGCTCGATCCGATCAGGTCGTCGATGGCCTGCCACGTCGCGAACCCGGCCTCCGCCTCCGCGAGTCGGGGTGCGATCTCACCGCGGTGACGCCGCACGTCGTCGTCCGCGCGGAGACGAACCTGCACGTCGAGCAGCCGATCCTCCACCGCCTTGCGCGCGCGCCGGGCGTCCTCGTACGCCGCGTTCGCCTCCGCGGCGTCGAGCTCGGGGCGGCCGGCCGCTTCGTGCTTCTTGCGCTGCTCCATCCTCTCGCGCAGCACGACGCGTGCCTTCTCGACCGCAGTGGTGAGCGCCGCGAGTACCGATCCCTCCTCTTCGATCGCTGCGCTGCCGAGCCGCATCGCGGCCGCCACTTCGTCGCCGCTGACCCCGGCTTCGGCACAGGCGTGGTCCAGACCGACCGCGGCTTCGTTCGCACTGCGGGCGGCGCGCGCCGCGGCGACCTGCAGGTCGTCGCACTTGCGCCGCGCGCGCTCCAGCACGGCGTCGGCGTCGCGAACGCCCGCGTCGAGCCGGTGCAGTTCGCGCAGCTTGCCGGCGACGTCGCCAGCGAGGCGGTCCCACACCACCTGCCACTCTTCCACGCCCGCGAACGCCACCGCGAGTGCCTGCCGCTGCTGGGCGATCGTTGCATCGTTCTCGCGCGCACTCGAACGCGCTGCCGCCGCAGCCTCTGCCGCCCGCCGCTGCCGCATCGTCGCCTCGCGTTCCGCACGACGCTCGGCCTCGACGTTCTGCGCAGCCTTCGCGAACGCACCGGCTGCGGCGTCGAACGCCGCGGCGAGTCCCGCGGCCCGTCGCTCGAGCTCGGCGATCGCCGCCTGTTCGCGCCCGATCTCGACCATCCGCTGCCGAACGATCGCGAGTCCCGCGGCCGGGTCGTCCGCCGCCGCGAGGAGGTCGTCGTGAGCCCGCGCTTCTGTGCTCCACGCCGCGAACGCCGAGTTGCGCGCCGCCGCCGCCGCATCGAGCGCGCGCCGTTCGGAAGCCAGCTGCCGATCCGCCGCCAGCAGCAGTGCGTCGTGTTCGAGCAGGCGTCGAGCCGCGTCGTCTGCGCCGTGCTGCGCGACTTCGACCCGGCGCTCCGCCGCCTTCGCCGCGTCACTGCCGTGTACCTCGTCGACGGCGTGCTCGCGCGATCCGCACAGCGGGCACGGCTCTCCGGCGACGAGGTCGGCGCGCAGCGCGGCGAGACCGGCCTCGGTGCGCAGACGGTCCGCGGCCTCGCGGGCGCCGCGCAACGCTTCGGCCGCGCCGCTCGATGCGTCGACGAGCGCCGACCGGGCAACGCGTCCGGCTTCGAGTGTCGCCGCCGACTCCACACAACGGCCCTCCGCCGCGGCGAACGCCCTCTCCGCCGCCGCCGCCGCGGTCGCGGCATCGTGCGCCCGCGCCGTCGCGTCACGCCATGCGTCGAGGTGCCGCCGTCGCGCCCCGACCGCCACGACCTCCGGAACCCCGCATGCCGCGCGGGCCGACTCCATCGCCGCGTGGGCCGAGTCGCGCGCCGCTTCGGCGGCAGCGAGGCGAACGGCGACCGTCTCGAGCGCCGCCGCCGTGCTGCGCTCGTCGGCGTCGCACGTCGCGACCCGGCCGGCGAATGCCGCAGCCTGGCGCAGGGTCGCGGCGTGTTCCCCGGCCATCGCTTCCCACTGGGGCAGTTCGTGCACGATGCGCGGCACGGTGTCGCCGCCGCCCACCGCCTGCCACGCCGCGACGAATCTGCTGCGCGCTGCGCCCGCTTCGCGCGTCGCGTTCGCAGCCGCTTCGCTGGCGATCCGTGCCGACGCGGCGGCGGCGGCGCGTTCGCGCTCGGCCGCTACGACCAGGGACCGGTGCGCCACGAGCGCGGACGCCTTGGCCATCCGCTTGTGCAGACGACGACGCTCCGCGGCCCGCTCGTCTGCGGCCACGGCGGCCTGCAGGTCGACAGCGGCCCTCGACTCCTCTTCCTGCCGGACGAGCGCGGTGGTGTGCCACGCCACGTATCTCTGCGCGATCTCGACGCCGAGGGAGCACGTGCTGCGGGACGTTTCGAGCGCGGCACGATCCGCTTCCAGCGCGGTGCGCGTGGCGTCGTCGAGCAGAGGCTGTGCGTCCAGCTGTCCACGCAGCAGCTCCACCTGCGCACCGGCCGCCTTGCGACGCTCGTGCGCGGCACGCGACAGGCGGCGGTAGACGTCGGCCCCGGTCAGCGTCTCGAGCAGCCGGGCGCGTTCGTCGGCCGGCGCGCGCAGGAACGCGGCGAAGTCGCCCTGTGCGAGCAGCACCGAACGGCAGAACTGGCCGAAGTCGAGGCCGAGCCGCGCCTCGATCGCCGCGAGCACCTCGGTCTTGCGGCCGCTCGCGACGGCGACGTTGCAATCGACGTTCGTGAGCGACATCTCCGTGTCCTGCACGCGGCCGTCGCGCTTGCGCCGCGCCCGGCGCACCGACCAGCGCGCGCGGTAGCGAACCCCGTCGCGGCCCGTGAAGTCGACTTCGGCGTGCGCTTCCGTGGCGTCGCGGCGCAGCAGCGTGCGCGGATCGTTGCTGCGCAGCCAGTCCTCGCGCGCGGCGACGTCGTCGCCGATCGGCATGCCGCCGCGGTTGGACAGTCGCGGAGTGCGGTCGAACAGGGCGAGGCACAACGCGTCGAGCAGCGTGCTCTTGCCGGCTCCGACGGGCCCCGTGATCGCGAACAGTCCGACCGCCGCGAGCGGCCCGGCGCCGAGTTCGACCGCGAACGAACGCGCGAGGCTCGCGAGGTTCTGGCCGCGGATCGCGAGGATCCTCACTGCGGGCCCCCGTGCTGCACTTCGTCGAGCAGGTCGCGGAACGCCGCGAGCAGCGGCGCCGGAACGTCGCCCTCGTGGTCGCGGCGATAGCGCCGCACGAACACCTGCTCCGGCGTCAGCGACGCGAGTTCGGCGCCGCGCGGCGTCGGATCGTCGCCGCCGCCGGCGACGACGACCTCCACACGCACGAGCCGCGCGTCCTTCTCCGCGACGAGACGCGCGATGCGCTCGCCGATGCCCGGCGCCGGTTGCGGCAGGCGCACGGCGACCTCGAGCAGCGGCCGCAGTTCGTCGGGGCGATCCGGATCGCGCGGCGGCAGCTCCTGCACCGCCGCGAGCGCGGCGTCGGGCTCGAGTTCGCCACGTTCGGGAACACGGATCATCTGCACGAGGCGGGGAACACGCAGCGACCACACCTTCCCGAGCCGTTCACCGTCGAGGTCGGCGAAGACGACGTGGTGCGGATGCTCGCGCTCGGGCATCGACAGCGGGATCGGCGAGCCGCTGTAGCGCACGTTCTCACGCGCGGCGAGCGACTGCGGACGGTGCAGGTGGCCGAGCGCCACGTACGCACAGTCGTCGGGGAACAGGTCGATCGGCAGCGCGTGCTGGTTGCCGCCGAACACCTTGCGCTCGCTGAGCTCGCTCAGCGCGCCGCCGACGAGGTAACCGTGCGCCATCGCGACCAGCGCCTGCCCCGGCCGCCGCATGGCGCTCGCTGCGGCGAACACTTCGCCGTGCAGCGTGCGCATGCCGTCGATCAGCGGATCGGTGTCGCCGGCGCCGACCGGGTCGGCGGGCCGCGGCAGCACGTAGTCGGAGCGGTCGACTTCGCCGCCGCTCTCCGGTCGCGGCGGCACGAGCGCGAGCACGTCGCTGCTCCGCAGGAACGGGATCGCCGCGCACACCGCACGCACTTCGCCGGACGCGTCGCGCAGCGGCACGAGCAGGTCGTCGGTGCAGAGCCTGCCGTCCGCGCCGCGCACGAGTCCGCCGACGACGCGCACGTCGAACGCCGCAAGCAGATCGCGCGGTGCCTCGAGCCGCGCCGCGGAGTCGTGGTTGCCCGCGATCACGACGACCTGCAGCGACGGGCGTGCGCGCTTGCACTCACCCAGGAACTGGAACCACGCCCGCCACGCGTTCGCCGGCGGATTCGCGCTGTCGAACACGTCGCCCGCGATCAGCAGTGCATCGACGCGCCGCTCGACGACCGTGTCGACGAGCCAGCGCAGGAAGTGCGCGTGCTCCGCCTCGCGCGTGTGTTCACGCAGCGTGTGGCCGAGGTGCCAGTCGGCGGTGTGGAGGAGACGCATGGTGCGAAACGACGCGGATGCCGGACGACGGTAGCAGGGCCCGCGCCGGCACGGAGGAGTTCTTCGTGCATGAACCCGCACGATCCTCGGGGCGCGTAGACTCGGCGGGATTGGCCGGCGAAGCGACCAGGTCTTCAGCCCGCCGCTCGAACATGGCGAAGACTCCCCCACGTCCCGCCGGCTACTCCGGCACTCCGCTCGCGAAGAAGCTCGGCATCACCGAGGGCGGTACCGTGCTGCCGATCGGCGCTCCCGCGCACTTCCGTTCGCTGCTCGAACCGCTGCCGCCGAAGGTGACGTTCGCGCGCAGCGTCGGGCCGAAAGTCGACATCGTGCATCTCTTCACGAAGAGCGCCGCCGATCTCGCCCGCCACCTCACCGGCCTGCGGCAGCAGCTTCGGCCGGACGCGGCGGTGTGGGTCTCGTGGCCGAAGAAGGCGGCGAAGATCGAGACGGACGTGACGGAGAACGTGATCCGCGACGTCGCGCTGCCGCTCGGCTTCGTCGACGTCAAGGTCTGCGCGGTCGACGAAGTGTGGTCGGGGCTGCGCCTCGTCGTACGCAAGGAACTGCGGTGATCACGCCGTGACGACACCGACGGCACGCCTCGTGGTGACCCGGCCGCGCGCGATGTTCGGCCGCTGGCGGCGGCTCCGCGTCCTGGTCGACGGCGTGGAGCGCGCGAGCCTTCGCTGCGGCGAGACCGCGCGGCTGCTCGTCAGCACCGGGCCGCACCGTGTGCAGATCGCGATGGACTGGTGCACGTCGCCACTGCTCGAGCTGGTTTGCACGGCGAACAGCACCGCAGAACTCGAGTGTCTGCACCCCACCTGGTGGCGCGCTCCATCCCTCATGCGCCGCGAACCGCACCGGCTCTTCGGGCTGCGCGTCGTGCGCGGCGGCGCCGCGACGGCCTGAGGTCACGCGGCGGTCGGGTGCCGGCTGCGATACACGCGGAACGCCAGCACACCGAGGGTCAACGCCGTCAGCGGGATCACGAACGTGAACATGACGTGCGCGTAGCCTTCCTTCGCCTGGTGCTTCGTCGCGTCGAGGACCAGGTACGCGGTGTAGGCGCCGTAGTAGAGGAGAAACAGGACGCCCTCCCATCGCGGGATCCGGAACCCGCGTGCGAAGACCGGCAGGCACGCCACGGCCGCCGCGATCATCACCGGCATGTCGAGGCCGAGCATCGCGGGTGCCACGGGAAGGCCCGACGGAGACGCCGCGCCGGCGAGCCCGAGCACCCCCATGAGGTTGAAGAGACTGCTGCCGACGACGTTGCCCACCGCGATGTCGCGTTCGCCTCGGACCGCGGCGAGGATCGACGTCGCGACTTCGGGCAACGACGTGCCCGCCGCGACGATCGTCAGACCGACGACGACTTCGCTGACGCCCATCCATTGCGCGAACTTCACCGCGCCTTCGACGAGCCACTGCGAACCGAGAACGAGCAGCGCGAGCCCGGCCACGACGAAACCCAGGTTCGCCGGCACCGAGGGCTTCTTCTTCGGCGCGAACTCGGCCTCGTACTCGGCCACGACCTCCGCCTTCTCGCGGCGGCTCACGCGGATGACCCAGATCGTGTAGGCGACGAGGCAGGCGAAGAGCACGACGCCGTCGATCCGGCCGATCTTCTGGTCCCACGCCAGCGCCAGCACGACCGCGGACATCAGGATCGTGAGCGGCACGTCGCGGCGGACGAGATCCTGCGCGACGACCAACGGCGTGATCGCCGCCGACGCGCCGAGGATGAACAGCACGTTGAAGATGTTGCTGCCCACGACGTTGCCCACCGCCATGTCGGCCTGGCCGAGCCAGGCTGCCTTCACGCTGACGGCGAGTTCGGGCGAACTCGTGCCGAACGCGACGACCGTGAGGCCGATCACGAGCGACGACACGCCGGCTGCTGCCGCGAGGCGCGCGGCGCCGCGCACGAGCCACTCGGCGCCGAGCACGAGGAGACCGAGACCGAAGACGAAGAACAGGACGTCGGTGAATCCCATGGAGTCGAGTCGCACAGTAGCGTCGCACCAGCCGCACAGAAGGACGCGGTGCGCACTCCCGCGGCCACCGCTACGTTGAGCCGGTGTCCCCGATCTGTTTCCTCACCGGCGCGAGCGGCTTCGTCGGCCGACATCTCGCTCCGCTGCTCTTGCGCACGCACCGCCTTCGTGTGCTCGTGCGCGACGATCGGGCCTTGCCGTGGCTCGCGGACCACGACCACGAGCGGGTCGAGGGCCGTCTCGGCGACGACGACGCGTTGCGCCGCGGCGTCGCCGGTGCGGACGTCGTCGTGCACCTCGCGGCGCTCGTTTCGTTCCGCCCGCAGGACCGGGGCGCGATGTTCGCGACGAACGCCGACGCGACCGCCCGACTCGCCGCCGCGGCGTGCGACGCCGGCGTGCGCCGATTCCTGCACTGCTCGACGATCTCGGCCATCGCGTACCGAGATCGCCCGGAGGTCGTCGACGAGACCGCGCCGTTCAACTTCGGCCGGCTGCGGATCGGTTACTGCGACAGCAAGTTCGCGGCCGAGCGGCGCGTGCTCGACGAAGTGCAGCGCGGCCTCGACGCCGTGATCGTCAACCCGCCGTCGATGTACGGCCGCGGCGATCGCCGGAAGGGCGACGGGTCCCTGATCACCGCGCTGCTCGACGGCCGCATCGGGATGGCGCCGCCCGGCGGGATCAACGTCGCCGACGTGGCGAACGTCTGCGAGGGCATCGTCGCGGCGATCCAGCGCGGCCGCACCGGCGAACGCTACGTGCTCGGCGGCGAGAACCTGACGGGCCGCCAGCTGCTCGAACGCGTCGCCGCGATCGCGCACGCACGAGCCCCGCGACGCGTGCTGGCGCCGGCGATCGTGCGTGCCGCGGCCGGCGCACTCGCGGCGAAGGAGCGCTGGTTCGGGTGCCGCGGCCCGCTCACGAGCGAGATCCTGCGCCTCGCGCCGCGCTTCCTCTGGTTCTCGTCGGCGAAGGCGGAGCGCGAACTCGGCTACCGCCCTCAACCGGTCGACGCCGGCATCGCCGCAGCGTGCGACGAACTGCGCGAACGGCACTGACCGCCCGCGGATTCGCGCGAACGGGTGCAACCGTTCGTCCTCGCCGAGCACATGGCTCCCGTGCGTCGATGCGCCGCGGGCCGTGCATCGCCGCCTCCGCTTCCGGCCCGCACGATCGGGATGACCCGAGGAGAGTCCGATGGATCACCGAGCTTCCGTACTCAGCTTCCTGCTCTGCATCGCGCCCGCCGCGGCGCAGGACGACTGCCCGATGCAGACGACCCAGCACGTGAACGAGAACGTGACGTACGGCCCGCCTCAGACCTGCGGCGGCTTCACCTACACGTTCGGCAACCTGCAGCTGTCGACGCTGCGGGACGCGTGCCCGCTGTTCGTCGTCTACACGCCGCCGCACGATCTCGCCGTGCCGTCGCCGAACCGCACGATGGTCGACGTGGCCGCCCAGATGCCGATCACGAAGGTGACGTTCCGGTGCGTGACGGAGTGGCTCCTGGTCCTGCCGATCGGGTCGACGTGCATCGCGGACCGGACGTTCGTCGTCGGGCAGGTGCCGCAGCTGGTGACGCGTCCGTGTCCGCCGGTCGCGCCATCCGCGCGCCCGTGATGCCCCCGCACGGCCACAGGTAGTTGAGTCCGCGGCGCAGTGCGCGCCGCGGCGCCACCGCCGGAGGAACATGCCTGACGTCGCATCCGGCCCCGCGCAGCGTTCGCGCGCGGGGCTCGTCGTCTTCTTCGCCGTCCTGGCACTCGCCGGGGCGCTCGCCGCACTCGTCGCGCCGCTCGCAGCCCCGGCTGCATCCGCCGCGACCGACGACCCGGCCGCAAGGATCGCGGCGCCGACAGCCCCGGCTTCCGTCGTGCCCGCGTCGCCGCAAGCCGAGGTCGAGGCTCCGCAGCGCACGTACGCAGCTCCTCCGCCGGCGACCCCGCCGACGTTCGAGCAGCGCGTCGACGAACTCGCGGACCTCGGTGTGCGCACGGCGGCGTTCGCTGCCAGCGACGACTTCGGTGCCGCGAAGGAGGCCGATGGCATCGCGCGACAGCGCTTCGCCGAGCTGCTCGAAGCGTTCCCGGACGCGGGCGAACGGGCGCTCGCTGCGTTCGCCGCGAACCTCCCCGCGGAGATCGTCGCCGCGCCGCCGGTCGCGACCATCGACCCCCTGCTGCACGGCCGCCGCCTGGTGCTCCAGTTGATCACGGTCGCGGACTGCGAACGCCGGCACGCCGCCGCGGTCGCCGCCGGCGATTACTCGCGCAGCGACGCGCTCGTGCAGAACCTGCTCGACCTCGCTCCCATCGCAACCGCGACGGCAGAGCTGTGCGATCAGGTTCTCGGCGACCGCCCCTGGCTGCGCCTTCCTCACGAACCGTCCGTGCTCGGGATCGTCCGCCTCGCGAGCGAGAACCGGATCCCACGGAAGATCGCGACGCGCCTCCTGCTGACCCTGTGGGACAACCTCCAGCGCTCCGGCGAGCGTTCATCGGACGAACTCGCGCGCCTCGCGCTGCTGCTGTTCGCCGACACGGACCCCAGCAAACGCATCGCCGCGACGCGGCACCTGCTCGCCGATGCGCGCTACCGGCCGATGGTTCTCGCCTGGCTGCGCGAGCAGCAGGACGGCGCGACCGCGATCGAAGTGGCCGGCCTCGCGGCGCGCGAACTCGAGCCGGCCGCGGCGCTCGACGTGCTGCGGGAACTCGGCCCGATCCTGCCGCGTGCGCCCGCCGCCTACATGGTTCTGGCGGCGCGGGCGCCGACCGTGCTGGCCGACGCCTACCGCGACCTGCTCGCGTCGAACACCCAGCCGGGCATGCGCCAGGACCTGGTGGCGGGCGTGGGGTTCTCCGGCACGGAAGAGGGGCGGACCGTCGCCGACCTCGCGCTCCGCCACGACCCGTCGCCGGACGTGCGCGTCCAGGCAGTGTTCGCGATCAGCGCCACGGACACCGACGCGGGAGAACGCGCGATCTCCGAGCTGCTCGACGACCCGCGGATCGCGAAGGACCCGAACCACCTCGGTGCGCTGGTGCTCGCGATGCAGAACCTGGAAGCCGGCCGCGACCTGAACGCGATCGACCGGCTGGGCCGGCGGCTGCGCACGATGGCGCTGTCGGAGTCCGGCCGCGTGGCGCTCGAAGCGCTGCTCGCCCGCAGCCTGCCGGGCGGTGCGCCGTCTTCGGAGTCCGGCACGCCACGCTGAGGCGGCAGCGACTACTTCTTCTTCTCGACGTGCTTCGTGTGCTTGCGCAACCGCGGGCTGTACTTCGACAGCTCCAGCTTGTTGGTGCCGGGCTTTTTCATGATCGTGTAGTTGCGATCACCCGTCTCCTCGCAAACGAGGAAGACGATCTCTTTCTTCTTCTTGGGCTTGGCCATGGCGGTACCGGGAGGGCCGAGGAGAGTAGCGAGGCACCCTCGGCTTGCAAGCTCCCGTAGCAGCCGTCGTCACTGATAGTCGAGCGTGAGGACGGGCATCTGCCCGAGGAAGGGCTGCCACGGCGACACGGTGACCCCGGCGGGAAAGAACGCAGTCGCACAATTGCCCCCGACGGCCACCGAGTTCAGCACCATGACGAGCCCGTTGCTGAAGGAGAACGGCAGCCCGGGGCGATTCGAGTCCAACCACAGCGCCTGCACGCCGATCCGGATGCCGGCGGGCACGTTGTTGAGCGGGAACGTGGTCGTGAACTTGCCCGCCGCGTCGGTGAGACCGGTCCATGGCACGTCGAGCGGCGCCCAGTGGAAGCACCCGGTGAGCCCGGCGTCGACGAGGCCGAACGATCCGCCGAAACCGAGGTAGGCGGGACCGGGCACCTGCCCCTGCGGGTCGATGCCCATCCAAAGCATCAGCAGGCCGGTGGTGCTCCCGCTCGTTGGCGGCGCCCCGAGCACCTCGAACTTCGCGGTCGCCCCCGCCTGCGGCCCGACCGGATCGTTCCACCGCAGCACCGTCGGTTCCGGCCGCGTGGTGCACGAACCGTCGCCGACGCTCACCACGTAGCCGGTCTCGACGCCACCCGGAAACCACACGGCGTCGACCCAGTTCGTCGACGCGACCTGCAGCGGAGGGTCGTTGGTCTCGAACTCGAGGAACAACGTGCCCGGCTGGACCGGCAGCGGCTGGGTGAAGACGAAGTTCGCGACTTCCTGGCCGAACACCGACTGCGGCCCCGGCAGCGGCGTCGCCTGCACGTTGACCACCGCGGGTCCGAACAGCGTCTGCACGCCGGAGAGGCGGTTCACCGTCGCGTCGAAGGTCATCTGGGCCGGCGAGTCGCTTTGGAACGAGCCGCGCACGGTGACCGTGCGCTGCACGGCCGGGTATGCGGGCTCGCTCAGCATCGTCGGACGCCGCAAGCGCACGCCGGTGATCGAGTGGCCCTGCAGCGCGGCCGGCAGGAGGGCCGGTGCGATGCGCATCTGCAGGAGCCCGTGGCTCCAGCGGAACGGCAGCGACAACGCGGCATTGCCCGGCAACGTCGCGCAGGCCGCGGGGACGGTCGTCGTGGACTGCGCCGGAGCGATCGCGACCAGCGCAACCACGAACGACAACGAGAGGAACCTGACCATGGGGAGTGCTCCGCGCGGGTGCCCATGGCATCGGCAGATCGCGGCGGCGGACTGCAGCACGGGTGCCGGCCGCGGGAGCGCCGCCGCCGCGCAGCGGGGCGATCCACTCGATGCATCAGCCTGGATTCGGCCGGAAACGTCGCCGGGAAAGAGAAAGGGCCCGGTCCTGGCCGGGCCCTTTCCGGGGTCGTCCGCAACTCGACTCCACCTGCTTCCCTTCCCGCCCACGTATCGGCTGCAAGACGGGCGCGACCTGAGCCGCTGCCAACGCACGTTCGTCGCCATCTCGCGCGCGAAGGTTGCGCGCGCCCCTCGGTCCAGGCGAGCATGCCGGGCCGCCATGGTCGACGCGCAACCCGCATCCCCGATCACGATCGTCACCGGCGCGAGCCGCGGCATCGGTCGCGCGATCGCGGAAGCGCTGGCCTCCGCCCGACACCGGCTCGTCCTCGTCGCGCGCGGCGACGACGCACTCAGACGACTCGCGGACGACCTTCGTTCACGCGGGGCGGACGTGCACACGATCGCCGCGGACCTGCGCGACGAGAGCGCACCGTCTGCGGTCGTGCAGGCGACGGAGCAGCGCTTCGGCCCGCCAACCAACGTCGTGAGCAACGCGGGCACGGCACCGGCGGACAAGATCGAGAACACCACGCCCGCCATCCTGCGCGAGACGTTCGACCTGCACGTCGCCTCGCCGCTCGGCTTCGCCCGTGCGTGCGTGCCGGCCATGAAGAAGGCGGGCGCCGGGTGCCTCCTCCACCTCGCGTCGACCGCCGGCCTGCGCGGCTATCCGTTCACGTCCGCCTACACCGCGGCGAAACACGGCATGGTCGGCCTGTCGCGCGCGCTGCACGCCGAACTCGGCCCGGCCGGAATCCGCGTCTACGCCGTGTGCCCTGGCTTCGTCGATTCCGACATCACGCGCGCAGCCGCCGCGGCCGTCGCCGCGAAGGGCAAGACCACCGCGGACCAGGCGTTCGCCCGGATGGCGTCGCAGAATCGCATCGGCCGCATGCACCTCCCGCACGAGGTCGCGGCGACCGTCGCGATGCTGCTGCGCGAACGGCCCGCCGGCTGCGTCTACGAGCTCGACCGCGCCGACCCGGCGTTCCTCGACTGAATCTCCCATGAGCGAATACGACTTCCGCTTCGAACGCGGCGCCGACGGTATCGCGCTGCTGACCCTCGACCGCCCCGAGACGCTGAACTCGCTGACGTTCGACATCTACGGGCAGCTCGAACGCCTCTTCCACGACCTGGAGGACGACGAGACCGTGAAGGTCGTCGTGCTGACGGGGCACGGCCGCGCGTTCTGCAGCGGGGGCAGCGTCGAGGAGATCATCGGCCCGCTGCTCGAGAGCGAACTGGACAGCACGCTCGCGTTCACGCGCATGACCGGCGCCGTCGTGCGCAACATGCTGCGCCTCACGAAGCCGATCGTCGCGTGCATCAACGGCATCGCCGCCGGCGCGGGTTCGGTGCTGGCGCTCGCGAGCGACATCCGCGTGATGGCCGACACGGCGAAGTTCGCGTTCCTGTTCACCAAGGTCGGCCTGACCGGCGCGGACATGGGCGCCGCGTGGCTCCTGCCGAAGGTGATCGGCACCGGCCGCGCGATGGAACTGCTGATGCTCGGCGACAAGGTCTCCGCCGAAGAGTGCCTGCGCATCGGGCTCGCGAACCGCGTGGTGCCCGCCGACCAGGCGCTGTCGGAAGCGATGACGCTCGCGCGCCGCCTCGCGACCGGGCCGGGCCTCGCCCTCGGCATGACGAAGAAGATGGTGTGGAACGAGTGGCCGATGGCGCTCGACGCCGCGATCGAACAGGAAGCGCAGGCGCAGGCGCTGCTCCTCCGCGCGCACGACCACCGCGAGTTCTACAACGCGTGGATGGAGAAGCGCGACCCGCGATTCCTCGGGAGGTGAGCGTGGCGACCAACGACTCTCTCTGGCTCCCCGACGGCGACCTCGACGCGGCGCACCGCGAGTTCACGCAGCGCATCCGTGCATTCGCCGAGGAGAAGCTGGCACCGCACGCCCGCGCAATCGACGAACATCGCACGTTCCGCCGCGAGATGGTCGCCGACCTGGCCGCCGCGGGCATCCTCGGCGGTCCGTTGCCGCGTGAACACGGCGGCCAGGGCTGGACACCGCTGCAGCTGGCGCTCGCCCACGAAGAACTCGGCGCCGCGTGCGGCAACGCGAGAGGCTTCTGCGCGGTGCAGACCGGACTCGTCGCGCAGTGCCTCGCGAAGTTCGGCAACGACGCGCAGCGCGCACGCTGGCTCGACCCGCTCGTGCGCGGCGAAGCGATCGGCTGCTTCGCCCTCACCGAACCCGACGCGGGCAGCGACGTCGCCGGCATGCAGACGACGGCGCAGCGCGACGGCGGCGGCTACCGAGTTCGCGGCCGCAAGTGGTGGATCACGAACGGCGGCATCGCCGACGTGATGATCCTGTTCGCGACCGTCGACCCGGCGCAGGGACGGAACGGGATCACCGCGTTCCTCGTCGACACGAAGCGCGCGGGTCTCGCGCGCTCCCCGATGCCCGGCATCGAGCTGGGTCACCGCGGCAGCGACCACGCCGTGCTCGACTTCGACGGCTTCGCGATCGCCGGCGACGAAGTGCTCGGGCCGATCGGCAAGGGCTTCGGCGTCGCCATGGGCGGACTCGCGGCGGGCCGGCTCTCCGTCGCGGCGGGTGCGGTCGGCATCCACCGCGCGGCGCTCGCGGCGGCCGTCGGGTTCACCACGGGTCGCAAGCAGTTCGGCCAGGCGCTCGCGTCGTTCCAGATGGTGCAGGAACGGCTCGCGGACATGCTCACGTCCCTGCACGCGAGCCGCGGGCTCGTGCACCGCTGCGCGACACGGCGCGCGGCCGGCACCGAGACCCACGCGGACGTCGCGATGGCGAAGTTGTACGCGACCGAAGCGGCGGCGAAGGCGACCGACGAAGCCGTGATGCTGCACGGCGCGCGCGGCTACAGCTCGGCGTTCCCAGCCGAGCGGCTGTGGCGCGACATCCAGGCGCTGCGCATCTACGAAGGCACGTCGATGATCCAGAAGGGCATTCTCGGCCGCATGCTCGCGGCGGAGTGACGCTGGCAGCGCGTCTACGCACCCGCTCGGTCAGCGGTTGCCGCGCGTGTTCGAGAGCGCGATGACGACCTGCGCGTCGTCTTCCCAGTTGCCGAGGCCCCGGCCCGGCTCCGCCTTCTGCACGCGCCACTCGCACGTGACCATGTGCTGGCGGATCTCGGGATTCTGCAGCACGACGCGGCGCAGCGCCTGAAGCCGCGCGATGCACAGGTCGAGCGACGTCACGGGCCGCCCCTGCGCATCGGGACCGATCGTCACGTCCGGCGTCTCGATGATGAGGCGGATGTCCGACGTGAACGTCAGCGACGCCTGCAGCGTGCGGCCGAGCCAGCTCTGCACCTCGCGCTTGATCGGGAACTTCTTGTTCGCCTCGAAGAAGTCCGACAGCGGCGCCGTCATCGACACGGTGTCGTCGGTCTGGTTGATCGTGAGCGAACGGCCCGCGATCTCCTCGTAGTCGGGCAGCACGTTCTTCAGGAACTCGCGCATCTCGCCGTCCTGCGCGGTGACGAGCGGTGCCGCGACGCTGACGTCGCCGCCGCCGGTCTGCTGGTCGAAGATGCCGGTGTCCTTCGTCTTGCCCTCGCCGGCGATGTGGAACGCCCACTGCACCGATTCCTTCAGCTGCTTCAGCTTCGTGAGGTCGGCCTGGCCGAGCGCATAGAGCACGACGAACAATGCGAAGAGCAGCGTCATCATGTCCGCGAACGACACGAGCCATCGTTCGTGGTTGACGTGCTCTTCGTGCTTGTGCTTCTTCGCCATGGCGCGCTACGCGTCGATCAGTGCTTCTTGTCGGCGGCGCCTCCGCCGTGACTGCCGAGGTAGACCTTCAGCTTGCTGCGCAACGCGCCCGGTGCCGCGCCCGACTGGATGCCGACCACGCCTTCGAGCACCATGCTCTTCAGCAGCTGGTCGTGCTCGATGTGCCGCTTCAGCTTGAACGACATCGGCAGGCACACGACGTTCGCGAAGCCGACGCCGTAGACCGTCGCGACGAACGCGACGGCGATGCCGGGTCCGATCAACGCGGGCTGGTCGAGGACGCTCATGACGTGCATGAGGCCGAGCACCGCGCCGAGCACGCCGACCGTCGGTGCGAGCGCGCCCCAGGTCTCCCAGAACTTCATGCCCGCCTTCTGATCCTCCTCCTCGATGTGCATGTCGATCTCGACGGTCTCGCGGATCGCTTCGGCCGAGCTGCCGTCGATCGCGAGCATCAGGCACTTCACGAGGAAGGGATCACCCTTGCCGCTGTTCGCGTACGTCTCGAGCGCGAGCAGGCCTTCGCGGCGCGCGAGGTTCGCGAGCTCGAGGATCTTCTCCATCAGACCGTGAAAGTCGTACTTGCCCGGCAGGAAGATCCGCTTCAGCGACTTGATCGCGAACGGCACGTCCGACGGAAGCGTCGCGACCATGGTCGCGCCGAGCGACCCGATGATGACGATCATGAACGCCGTGACCTGCAGCAGCGCGGTGGGATGCCCGCCTTCCAGGACCATGCCGCCGATGACGCCGATGAAGGCGAGCACCAGCCCGATCACACTGAAGATGTCCATTGCCGCGGTCCGAGTTCCCCTGATGCAGTGCGAAGATGCGCCGCATGGATGATGGATGTTCGGCTCGGCGGCTTGAGGACGTTCCGGAGCGTCTCGTGATCCGACACGCGCGACACGAAGTGTGGGTGGAATCGACACCTCGCCCCGTCCGCCAACACCGCTGTGCCGGACGCCGTAGCACCCTTGTGCTCCGCCACCTCGCCGCGCTCCTCCTCCTCGCGACTCCGTCGACTGCCCAGACCGCGGCTGGTCTCACCGCGCAACGATTGCGCCCGGCACTGCAGGAAGCGCTGGACCGCCTGCGCGGCGACCGCGTACCGGGAGCACAGGTCACGGTCCTGTTGGCCGACGGCGAAGCGATCGCGCTCGTGAGCGGTGTAGCGGATCGCGACACGCGAACGCCGATGCCCGTTTCGGGACGGCTGCTGGCGGGCAGCACCGGCAAGACCTTCTTCGCCGCACTGGCGCTGCAGCTCGTCCGCGAGAAGAAGCTCGATCTCGACACGAAGGTCGCGACGACCCTCGGCGAGGAGCCGTGGTTCCCCCGCGTGCCGAACGCGAAGGACATGACCGTGCGCCACCTGATGCAGCATCGCAGCGGCGTCATGAGGTACGAACTGAGTCGGGGGTTCCTTCGCGCTCTCACAGAGCGGCCCGATCATCTGTTCACGCCGGTCGAGGAGATCGCCTTCGTGCTCGACGAGAAGCCGCGCTTCGCGGCGGGCGCGGGCTTCGAGTACTCCGACACCAACTACGTGCTCCTCGGACTGGTGCTCGAACGCATCTCGGGCAGTTCGTGCTTCGCGGAGATCGACCGGCGATTTCTGGTGCCGCTCGGTCTTCGCGACACGATCCCCGCGCGCGGCCGACGCATCGCCGGCCTCCTGCAGAGCTACGCCGGTGCGAACAACCCGTTCGGCGGTCGCGACGCGATGCTCGTCGATGGCGAATTGCCGTTCGATCCGGGGTTCGAAGGCGCGGGCGGCGGCTTCGCGTCGACGGCCACCGACCTCGCGACCTGGACGAAGGCGCTGTGGGACGGCGACGTGCTCGACGGCGTTCGCGACCTGGCGCTCGACGCGCCGGAGGCGCCGCTCGGGCCGAAGACCCGCTACGGCCTCGGTGTCATCGTGAACGAGACGCCGCTCGGCCGCGCCCTCGGCCACGACGGCTGGTTCCCCGGCTCGATGAGCATCGTGCGCTGGTTCCCGGAGGCGCGGGTCGCGGTCGCCGTGATGGTGAACTCGAGCTCCGACCGTCGCCTGCCGCGTGACCTGCTGTCGTGGATCGTCGAGTTCGCGACGATCGCGGCGGGCGGTGCCTCGCGCGGCGCGCCCGCCGAGCCGAAGGGCGGCTGACCTTCACGCGAACGTGCGCTCGAGGATGCGCACGATCGCCGCGGCGCTGTTGCCCGAGCCGAACGGGAATCGCACGACTGCCATCGCGGCGTGCGCCGCCGCGTCGTCGAGCAGCCGGTCGGCCGCCGCGACGATGCGTTCCGTCGCAGTGCCCACGAGGAGCGCAGCGCCCACGTCGACGGCCTCGCGCCGTTCCGTCGTGTCGCGCAGCACGAGGACAGGGATGCCGAGCGCCGGAGCCTCCTCCTGGATGCCGCCGCTGTCGGTGAGGATCAACGAACTCGCGCGCATCGCCGCGATCGCATCCGGATAGTCGAGCGGCGCTGCCAATCGGATCGTCGCGTGGTCGCCGAGCACGCCGCGCACGACGTCGCGCACGCTCGGATTCGGGTGCACCGCGACGAGCAGGTCGACATCGCCGCGATCCGCGATGCGTCGCAGCGCCGCGCAGATGTTCGCCAGCGGCGCGCCGAAGTTCTCGCGGCGGTGCGCGGTGACGAAGACGAGCCGTCGCCCGTTCCGCGGCGCGAACGAGCGTGCATCGACGCGTGGCGCGGCGAACCGCACGGCGTCGACGATCGTGTTGCCGACGACGTGCACTGCGTCGGCGCGCACGCCTTCGCGCAGCAGGTTGTCGTGCGCCCGTTGTGTCGGCGCGAAGTGCACGTCCGCGAGCTGCGACACGATGCGGCGATACCCCTCTTCGGGGAACGGCTGCGTGAGATCGCCCGTACGCAGCCCGGCCTCGACGTGCGCGAACGGGATCCGGCGATGGAACGCCGCGAGCGCCGCAGTGAGCACCGTCGCGGTGTCACCTTGCGCGACCACGCAGTCGGGCTTCTCCGCCGCGAGAACCGCGTCGAGCGCCGTCGTCGTGCGGGCGACCAGTTCGGCCGGCGACTGGTCCGGACGCATCGCGTCGAGGTCGTGATCGGGCGCGATGCCGAAGAACCGCAGCACCGGGTCGAGCAGTTCGCGGTGCTGTGCCGTCGCAACGACGCGTGTCTCGGCCCATGCCGCCTCGCGCATCGCGAGCACGACCGGGGCGAGCTTGATCGCCTCCGGTCGTGTGCCGATCACCACGAGAACGCGCGTCGCAGCCATGGACGCCGGGACAATGCAGGGTCGCGCCGTCGCCGACAACCCCGACGGATCACGCCGCGGAGCGTCGCAGTTCGATCGCTGCACCCACGGCCCAGACCGCCTCGACGAGGACGACCACGAAGAAGCCGTGCACGCCGAGACGGAGGCGGCCGGCGACGACGAACGCCGTCAGCACGACGGGGACGGTCACACCGAACGTTCGCAGCCAGCGCGAGAGTCCCCTCTGCCAGCCCGCGATCGACCACGCCACGATCGCGGCCGAGCTCGCGACGACGAACACTGCGGCGAAGGACTGGTTCTGCAGATGGTTCCAGCGCCACGACGCGTCGGGCGGGCCTTCCGGCGGAAGCAGCCCCGGCGCGACGAATCCGCTCGCGACGGCCGCGATCAGCACCGCGACGACGCCGGCGCACCACAGCACCATCGCGAGATCCGCCGCCCCGACCACCGATCGGCGCAGCCGTCGCGTGAGCGCCAGCATGCCGGTGGTCTGCAGCAACATCGCTCCGATCGCGACCGCGTGGACCCACTGATCGCGGTGGATCGCGCCCGCACGATCGGTGCCGTTCACGAGATCGTGACCGGTCGGGTGGAACACCATCACCACGATGCTGGCGACGACGCCGACGAGGAGGCAGGACGCGGCGAACGGTTCGCGGCCGCGATTCGGTTCGATGCTGGTCATGGGCACGAGGATCGCGCAAGGCCATGATGCGACCAGCATGAAGCCGACCTCTCCCCGCACCACGCCGAACAGGAGCCGCCGATTCGTTCAGCGTCATGCGAACCGTGTGGCGAAGACCCAGTCCGCACTGCGCCGTGCGATGGCCGAGATGCTGCACGAACGGCCGTTCGACGAGATCACGGTCCGCGACCTGCTGGCTCGCGCGCGCATCGGGCGCGCGACCTTCTACGAACACTTCCAGGACAAGGACGACCTGCTGCTCGCGTCGTTCTGCGGAATGCTCGACGCGATGACGGCTCGCCTGGCTGCCGATCCGCCGGACGCACGCCGCGTGCTCCCGGTCCGTGAGTTCTTCGAACACGTCGGCGGGACGGGAGGCATGCTGCGCATGCTGGAGGACGCAGGGAAACTGCCCACGATGTGGCGACTGGCCGGGGCGCACTTCGCACGGACCGTGGCCCCCGTCGCCAAATCGCCCGTCGTCGCGCGTTTCCTCGCGGGCGCCATGCTCGAGATGCTGAAGTGGTGGCTCGAGGCAGAGCCGCGGCCGACGGCAGAGGCGATGGACACCGAGTTCCACGCACTGGCGCACCGCGCGCTGGCGTGACGCGGCCTGCGCGTTCGCCGTCGCGCCGACGTCGCGGACGCCCGGTCACGGGGGCTGGTGACATCCCCTACGACTTCTTCGAGTGCGGTTCGGAGGGTCGTCGCGTCGAACGAAGGCGGAGACGAGAAGGAGACCGCACATGACTTTCATGGAGTGGGAGCAGCGTTTCGAACTCGGAGTCACCGCGATGGATGCCGAACACAAGGGCCTCATCGCCGCGATGAACCACGTGCACGACCTCGACGCCGCGAACGCAGGCATGGCGACGATCGACGCGGCGATAGTGAAACTCGCCGACCTCACGACGAAGCACTTCGCCGACGAGGAGCGGCACATGGAGTCGATCGGCTTTCCCGATCGGCGCACGCACGCACGCATCCACGACAACCTGCTCGAACGCTTCGCGACGCTGCACACCTCGTTCCGCAACGGCAGCGGAAAGGTCGACCGCGCGTTCTTCGACTTCCTCTCGTTCTGGCTGCGCAGCCACATCCTCGGCGTCGACCGCAACTACGCGAAGCACGGCAATCCGGCCGGCGTCCGGTGACGGACGCCGGGGTGCGCACTCAGAAGGCGGGCGCCCCGACCACCGCACGGAAGGCGACGTCGCTGAGCACCAGGAAGGGCGCGGCCGGAGTCTCGGCGACACACTGCCACCAGCACTCGAGGCCGGTGAGCGACGGCAGCAGCGGGAACACCATCGGCAGCGCGGCGGTGCCGTTCGCATCGAACGCGGCGATCACGAACGGCGCGCCGAGCAGGAGATCGAACTGCACGGTGCCGAGAGGCGGCAGCGGCGCATACGCGGGGCGCAGCCCGAACCACAGCGCGACGTAACCGAGCGGCTGACCGCCGGTCAGTGTCGCCACCGCGGTGCGGCCGACCTGCAGCGGACTCATCGCGAACGCGACCGGACTGGCCGACGGCGGCGGAGCCTCGTCGTCGTCGAGCCACAGGTGCTGCATCGCCCCCGCACCGAGGACGTAGGCCGCGTTCGGGACGATGGAGAGCACGATGTTCTCGGGGCCTTCCTGCGCCGCGTCGTCGACGATCGTCACGGGCACCCGCACCCAGGCCGCGCCGGCGGGGATCACGGCCGAACCCGCGATCGCCGCGCAGTCGACGCCGTTCGTCGCGCTGCCGCCGACCGTGAACGTCACGGTCAGCGGGTTCAGTGAGCCGCCGGTGCGCGTGATGGTGAACGCTCCGTCGAGGTCCGGCTCGCCGACGCTGCGGTCCGTCGCGATCACGCCGACCACCGGTAGTGGCAGCGCACGATCGTCGTCCGCGATCACGACGTGTGCCGACCGCGCCGTACCGCGCGAGTACGTCGTGCCGGGCGCGAGGGTGAAGACGACGGTCTCGCCGGGCTCGCGCTGCGAGTCCTGCATCGGCGTGACCACGACCAGCGTGGTCGCACTGCCGGCGGGGATCGTCGCGGTGCCCGTCGGCGCCACGAAGTCGACGCCGGACGCGGCCGTGCCCGCGAGTTCGTAGCCGACGGTCAGCGGCGCCGCGGTGGAACCCGTGCGCACGAAGCGCACCGCACCGGGATTGCCGGCCGCCTCGGTCGCCGCCGCGTCGACGGGCACGAGCGTGACGACCGGCAGCCCGACCGCCGCGTCGTCGTCGACGATCGTCGCGATCGCGCGGTTCGCTCCGTGATCGATCCGGTACGTGTCGGCAGGCACGAGACGCAGGTCCACGGTCTCGTCGCCTTCGACGAGTGCATCCTGCCCGGGGACGATCGTCACCGTCGTGCTCGCCTGGCCGGCGGGGATCGTCGCCAGCAGCGCGGTCACGGCGTAGTCGTCGCCGATGCGCGCGTCGCCGGCGAACGACAGCCGCACGAGCAGCGGCGAGGTCGTGAGGCCCGTGCGCGAGATCGTGAACGTCGCGGCGTCGCCGCTCTCGTCCCCCAGTGCGTCGGTCGCCGCGACGCCGACGACGACGTCCGGCAGGTCGCGCAGCACGCGGTCGAAGAACGCGTCGCTGACCGCCGTCGCGTCGGCCGCGCTGAAGCCGGGCCCGCCGTGCCCGTTGTCCTGCACCGGGAAGAACGTCGCGTCGTGCCCGATCGCAGCCGCGGACTTCACGAGCAGTTCGCTCTCGTGGAACGGCACCGTCGTGTCGTCGGTGCCGTGCATCACGAGCAGCGGCGGATCGTCGGGCGTGAGGAAGGAGATCGGATCGACCGTCGCCCACTTCTCCGGGTTCGACTGCATCGCGCCGCCGATCAGCTGCGACTCGGGCGAGGCCGCCGCGTCGTGGTCGAACGTCGGGAAGTCGTTCGCGAGGAGCATGTTCGTCGGCCCGAACAGGTCGAAGGCGCACTGCACACGGCTCGACACGCCGACGTGCGGGCCGACCGTACCTTCGAGGTCGACGGCGAACGCGCCGGCGGTCACCGGGCCGACGTCTCCCATGGTCGCGAGCGCGGCGACGAGATGGCCGCCCGCCGACGAACCCATGACGCCGATGCGGTTCGGGTCGAGCCCCCAGGTCGCGGCGTTCGCGCGGAGGTAGCGGATCGCCGCCTTGCAGTCCTGGATCTGCGCGGGCCAGATCGCCTGTCCGCTCAGCCGGTAGTCGATGCTCGCCACCGCGTATCCGCGCGCCACGAGTCGTGTCACCTGGCTCGGGATCGGCAGCCGGCTCCCGCCTTGCCACCCGCCGCCGTGCACCCAGACCACCACCGGCCACGGGCCGGTTCCCGTCGGCACCACCAGGTCGAGCAGCAGGTTCAGCGGCGAACCGCCGACGGTCACGGTCGCATACGTCAGCGAAGGGAACGTCGTCGACTGCGCGCAGACCGGCAGAACGAACACCGACGCAGCGAGGATTCGGAGCATGGGAGCGGGTTCCGGGGAGAGGGCGCCGGCTACGAGCAGCCACGATACCGGCCCACCGTGACCTCGCCCCGATCCGCGCCTTTCACTACGCTCCGCGCTCCCTTCGCCGCCGGAGACCACCGTGCCCGCCACCGCTTCGCAGTACTGGAATCCCAAGACCGAGACGTTGCCGAAGGAACAGCTCCGCGCGCTGCAGCTCGCGAAGCTGCAGCGGCTCGTGCAGCGCGCCTGGCACGAATCGCCGTTCCATCGCCGCTTGTACGAGAAGGCCGGCGCGTCTCCCGACAAGATCAAGACGCTCGACGACATCCAGCGCCTGCCGTTCATGACGCGCGAGGACTGGATGGCCAATCAGGCGGAGAAGCCGCTGTTCGGCGACCTGATCACGCGCCCCGAGTCCGACGCGATCCGTTACCACCTCACGTCGGGCACGTCGGGCCGCCAACCGCTGCGCGTGCTCGACTCGCGCAAGGACTGGTCGTGGATCGCGGACATGTGGTGCTACGGCTTCTGGGGCTTCGGCATCCGCCCGACGGACAAGGTCTTCTTCGCGTTCTCGTACGGCTCGTTCATCGGGTTCTGGGGCGCGCACTACTGCTGCGAGAAGCTCGGCTGCCTCACGCTCGCGTCGGGCAACATGACCACCGAGCAGCGTGTGAAGCAGATCGTCGAGATGGGCGTCACCGTCGTCTGCGCGACGCCGACGTACGCGCTGCGCATGGGTCAGACCGCGGAGAAGATGGGCATCGACCTGCGCAAGGACGGCAAGGTGCGCCGCGTCGTCGTCAGTGGCGAACCGGCCGGCTCGATCCCCGCGGTGAAGAAGATGATCGAGGACATGTGGGGCGGCAAGTGCGGCGACACCGCCGGCATGACGGAGATCGGGACGATCATGATCTTCGAGTGCGACCACCAGCCCGGCGGGCCGCACATCCTCGAGGATTGGTTCATCGAGGAGGTGCTCGATCCCGACACCGGCAAGCCCGTTCCGTACGGCGAACGCGGCGAACGCGTCGTGACGTCGTTCGGGCGCGGCTTCATCCCTCTGATCCGCTACCGCACGAAGGACCTCGTCTGCAAGGTGCCGCACACGCGCTGCACCTGCGGGCGCACCGGCGACCTCTACGAAGGCGGCATCCTCGGCCGCGTCGACGACATGAAGCTGATCCGCGGCACGAACGTCTATCCGCGCGCCGTCGAGGCGGTCGTGCGCGAGCACGCCGAGGTCGAGGAGTTCCAGATCGTGATCGAGCGCAAGGGCAACGTGCAGGACGAGATCACGGTGAAGGTCGAACTGAAGCCCGACCAGGGCGACTGCTGGCCGCGCCTCCAGGCGAAGCTCGGCAAGGACCTCGCCGACGCCCACGAAGGCCTGCGCTTCAACCTCGAGCTGTGCAAGCAGGGCGAGCTGCCGCGCTTCGAGCTGAAGGCGAAGCGTCTCCAGGACCTGCGACCCCAATACTGAGGACACCCCGATGGCGAACGAACCGAAGGATCTGCTCGGCAACCCGCTGTCGAAGGACGACCGCGAACTGCTCGACCTCTACGCGCGGCTGAAGGCGCTCGCGGTGCGGACCGACCTGCCGCCCGTCGTCACCGCGAACGTGAAGCAGGCGATGGTGCTCGTGTGGAACGCGTGCAGCGACCTCGCCCTTCTCTGCGAAGAGCCGGGCTGCGACTGAGGCCGCCGCCGCTCGCAGCCTTGCTACGCGCTGCGTAGCAGGCGCAATGACCGCCATCCGCTCGCTGCTCCTGTTCTTCCTGACGACACTCGGCGCGACCGCGCAGGAACACGACAAGGCGTTCTGGCGCGCGCTGCTGGGCGCCGACGCGCGCCGGCCGACTGCCGACGAGGTGGTGCAGCTCCTGCCCGAGCTGTCGGGGATGCTGGGCTCGCGCGACTCCGAACTGCGCGACGACATCGCCTACACGCTGCTCGCACAGTGGCTGCAGAAGGACGCCGATCCGGCGGTGCCGGTCGCGCAGCGGCGGCAACTGCTCGCGCAGTGGACGACCGCGATGGCGGAAGCGCCGCGCGGCGGCCCCGACGCGGTGGTGCGACGTTCGTTCTCGGTGCTGTGTCTCGGCCTGCTCGTGGCCCTCGACAACCAGGACCCCTGGCTCGAACAGTCCGAGTTCGACCGCATCCTCTCGAACGCGATCACGTACGTGACCGTCGAAACCGACCCGCGCGGTCTCGACGCCGAGGTCGGCTGGGTGCACGCGCTCGCCCACACCGCCGACCTGCTGAAGTTCTGCGCGCGCAGCCGTCACCTGTCGGCCGCCGACCAGGGCGCGATCCTGACGGCGATCGGCGGACGGCTCGCGAAGACGACGACGCCGTGGGTCTTCGGCGAAGACGAACGGCTGGCGCGGGCGGTGCTGTCCCTCGTCGCGCGCGACGATTTCGACGACCGCGCGTTCGCTGCGTGGCTGCGCGCCTCCTGCACGCCGGATCGGAACGGATGGGCGACGGTCGACGGCGCGATGCGCGAAAACAACCGACGGCACCTCGTCACGACGCTGCACGCCCTGCTGACCGTCGACCCGCGCGACACGGCGAGCATCGAGAAGGGACGTGATCTCGTCACCGCCCGCCTGAAGGGTGCCTAGCGCTGCTTTGTCAGCCGCCCGGGTCTCAGACCAGCGCTTCGCTCGTCATCGCGCCTTCGCGGGCCTGCGCCATCGCCTCGAGACACGTGGTGATGAGGTGACGGCGATGGATCGGCTTGCTGGCGTATCCGGTGCACCCGGCGGCGATGCAGCGTTCGCGATCGCCGGCCATTGCGTGCGCGGTCAGCGCGATGATCGGCAACCGGGCGCCCTTCCGGCGCAACAGCGCCACCGCCGTGTAGCCGTCCATGATCGGCATCTGGATGTCCGTCAGTACGAGGTCGTACGGCAGCGGCTCCTGCAGTTCGCCTTCGAGCGTGCCGTCCTTCGTCAACGCCTGGACCGCGAGCGCGCCGTTGCCGACCGCGACGACCTGCGCACCGGCCTTGCGCAGCACGTGCGAGATGAGGCGGACGTTGTCGGGTCCGTCCTCGGCCAACAGGATGCGGGCGCCGGCGAGGGACGTCGACTCGACGGGATCCGCAGCGGCTTCGCGAACAGGCGCCGTGTGCACCCCGTTGAGCCGCGTCGGGGGCAACCACTCCTCGCCGATCACGTCGACCGCGACGCTCGCCGTGAAGCAGCTGCCGACACCGGGAGTGCTGACGACGGCGATGTTCCCGCCCATCATCTTCGCGAGCCGCCTGCTGATGTGCAGGCCGAGGCCGGTGCCCCCGAACTGGCGCGTCGTGCTCATGTCCGCCTGGGTGAACGGCGCGAACAGGCGCTGGCACTGTTCGCGCGTCATGCCGATTCCCGTGTCGCGCACGTCGAAGACGACCTTGGCGGGATTGCCGGGCACTCCGCGTACCTCGACGGTCACCTTGCCGAGCTCCGTGAACTTGATCGCGTTGCCGATCAGGTTGACGAGGATCTGCCGCACGCGCACCGGGTCCGACGCCACCCATGCCGGGATCGGGCTCACGATCTCGGCCTCGAGAGTCAGGTTCTTGCTGCGCGCCTTCACGCTCATCAGCGACACGACGTCGTGAACGACCGCGTCGATGCTGGTCGCGCGCCGGTCCACGGTCAGCTTGCCGGCCTCCACCTTCGAGATGTCGAGTACGTCGTTGACGAGTTGCAGCAGGTGTTCCCCGTTGCGACGGATCGTGTCGACGAACTCGGCCCGTTCCGCCCGCGCGGGCTGCGGCTCGGCGGCGAGCAGCTCGGCATAGCCGAGGATCGCCGACATCGGCGTACGGATCTCGTGGCTCATGTTGGCGAGGAACTCGCTCTTGCTCAGGCTCGCCGACTCGGCTGCGGCACGGGCCGCGCGCAACCGGCGGTGCGTGATCGACAGGAACGCGAGCGCGAGCGCGAGCAGGCTGAAGACGAGCGTGCCCACGCCTTCGGCGAGCTGGTCCCAGTGCGCACGATCGGCGACCCACGCGGCGGGAATCGTCACCATCACCTGGATGCCGCCGCCGTCGAGGGTGCGCAGCTGGTTCATCCGCTGCACACCGAGGTACGAATCGTCGAGCTGGACGACGGAGTGCAGGACTCCGCCGCGGACCAGGGGCGCGACGATGGCGCCGAGGTCGTCGGGCGAGAGCCGCGGCACGACGGCGCCCGAGTTGACCAGTTCGTCGAAGATCTGCCCCGCGTCGCTGACGAACTCCGCCTTGCCGAGACCGTCGGCGAGCGCACAGTCCCTGCCGATCGCGGAGATCCGTTCGAAGCGGAGGCGCGCACTGACCACACCGACCTGCCGGCCCTTCGCGTCGAACGCAGGCACGGAGTGCGCGACCGACAGACCCGACGAGTCGAACAGGGCCGGCGTGATGTCGCACCGCGTCTGGAACTCCAGGACCTCGGCTCGTGCGTCGTTGCGCAGACAGCGCGTGATGATCGGGCGATCGTGGAAGTCGCGCGTGAGCACACGCTCGAGACGCTCCGGCGCGATCGGCGAACCGTCGGCGTAGACGGTGTTGAGGCCCAGGATCGAACCCTCCGCGTCGAACAGGGCGATCGCGTCGATCGAGGCCGTGTCGAGGACGGCCGCATTGCACGCGGCGACGATGCTCGTCCGATCACCGCTCTCCAACGCCGCGACGACCAGCGGATCGCTCGCGACGTGTCGCGTCCACGCGATGGACGGCGCCACCGTCTGCTCGATCGCCTCCGTCAGCCGGTGTCCGGCGTCCATCAACGCCTCGCCAGCGACCGCCTGTGGCCTGGCAGCCGCGCCGTCCGTCGACAGTGCGGTGACCGACGCCTGGATCAGCCCACCGATCCCGACCGCGACGAGGAGGCACACGACCATCTTGCCGAGGCGTCGGGTCGGCTCGCGACGTCGCGGCCTGGCTGGCGTCCCGGCGTCGTCCGGGTCGTTGTTCGGGGTACCGCGCACCGACCGGACATCGCGCCAGTCCTTGAAGTTCTTGAGTGGGGAAGTCCTGCACTCGGCGCGACGAACGGGGGTTTCACCGGAGTCGCGCGCGGCGCGCTCCGTGTCACTGGAAGAGGAAGGCGTGTGCGTTCGTGGTCTCGAAGAGCCCGTTGCGCGCGTTCGACGTCAGCGCCGCGCACTGCACGAAGACTGCGACGCCCGCGGAGCCCGGCGCAACGACGAGCGACCACGTGTCGGTGAAGCCGTACGGGCCCGACAGCACCCCTCCCTTCAGCACGATCAGGTCCTCGCACCACAGGCCGGGCAGCGGATGTGGCACGGCGCCTCCCACCGGTACGACGTCGGCGAGGAAGAGGTAGAGCGAGCCGTCGGCGAAGCCGAGCGGGTACTCGAGCTGCGCGGTGATCGTCGAGCCCGGAGGTGCGAGGTGCACGTCGGGCGAACTCGCCGGCGAGCCGTTCACCGCGGCCTTCATCACGATGTGTTCGCTCGTGCCGGCGAACGTCGGAGTGGGCAGCACCGTGACGACCACTCCGTAGTCGGCGTCGGGGTCGGTGTTGTCCGCACACAGCGAATCGTGCACACCGAGGAAGAGGTGCGTGGCGCCGGGCGGCACTTCGACCTCGACGAAGCTGCTCCACATCTGCCGGCTGCAGAAGAAGTCCTCGGCGATGTCCATCGGCAGACCACCGCTCCACGTGCCCGGGCTCGGGAACGCGGGTCCCGCCCCGATCGCATCGACGACCCGATGCTGCGTGCTCGGGGGCAACAGCGCGGCGCTCGCGCTGAAGACCCCTATCAGCGACTGGAAGTTGTCCTGGCCGCCTCCGATCGCGCTGAAGTCGCCGGTCGTTCCGACGCGCAGCCACTGCCCGGGCGCGACGCCGAGTGACGCAAGGTCGAGTACGAGAGGCGCGGCCGGCGAGTCGTTGTTCGCCCGGAGGAAGATCGCGCGCGGGTTCAGCGGAAACGACCATGTCTGCGCGGAGACACCCGTCGCGAACGCCAGCGCAGCGACGAGGCAGGAGAGGGAGGAGTTCATCGGTGCAGTCGTGAGGCCAGAGGTGATGCGGTCACTGGAAGAGGAACAGGTGCGCGTTCGTCGTCTCGAACAAGCCGTTGCGCGCGATGTCCGACAGCGCCACGCCTTGCACGATCACCGCCGTGCCCGAGTAGCCCGGCGCCACGGTGATCGACCAGGCGTCGGAGAACCCAGGCGTCGGCGGCAGGAAGCCGGCCTTCAGCAGGATCAGGTTCTGCGACCACAGCCCGGGCAGCGGATTCGGGACCGGCGAGCCGATCGTGACGACGTCGGCGACCACGAGGTAGATCGCACCGTCGATGAGCCCGAGCGGATACTCCAGCTGCGCGGTGAGCGCCGCACCGGGCGCCACGACGTGGATGTCGGGCGAACTCGCCGGCGCGCCGTTCACGGCGGACTTCATGGTGATGTGTTCGCCGGTGCCCGCCAACGTCGGGGACGGGATGACGGTCACGATCACGCCCCAGTCTCCGTTCGGGTCGACGTTGTCGTTGTAGAGCGAGTCCATGGTCCCGAGGAACAGGTACGCAGCCCCCGTCGGGATGCGGACCTCGACGAAGTCGCCCCACAGCTGGCGACTGATGTAGAAGTCCTGCGGGATGTCCAGCGGCAGGGAGCCGTAGAAGGTGACCGCCGCGGCGGTGGCGCCGAACGAGGGACCGGCGGGGATGGCGTCGACGACGCGCTGCTGCACGTTGGAGGGCAGAAGCGTGGTGGTGCTGCTGAACACGCCGCACATCGCACGCCCGTCGTCCGGGAGACCGTTCTGGTAGCGGAACGCCCCGGTCGACTGGATCCGCAGCCACTGCCCCGGCACGGCGCCGAACGCCGCGAGGTCGAGGATGAGAGGCGGCAGCGGCGAGTCGTTGTTCGTGCGGACGTAGGTGGCCCGCGGGTCCATTTGCGACGTCCAGGTCTGCGCGGTGGCCTGGGCGGCGAGAGCCAGCGCGGTGACGAAGAGGGAGTGAGAGAAGTTCATCGAAGGGCCCGTCGAGACGGAGATGGTCGGTTCACTGGAAGAGGAAGGCGTGTGCGTTCGTGGTCTCGAAGAGTCCGTTGCGCGCGTTGGGCGTCAGCGCCGCGCACTGCACGAACACCGAGATGCCCGCGGAGCCCGGCGCGACGACGAGCGTCCACGTGTCGGTGAAGTCCGGCGTCGAGGGCAGCAACCCGCCCTTCAGCACGATCAGGTCCTCGCACCAGAGGCCGGGCAGCGGATTCGGCACTGTGCCGCCCACCGGCACGACGTCGGCGAGGAACAGGTAGAGCGAGCCGTCGGCGAACCCGAGCGGGTACTCGAGCTGCGCGGTGATCGTCGAGCCGGGAGGTGCGAGGTGCACGTCGGGCGAGCTCGCCGGCGTACCGTTCACGGCGGCCTTCATCACGATGTGCTCGCTCGTGCCGCCGAACGTCGGCGCCGCGATCTTCGTGACGATCGCGCCGTAGTCGCCGTTCGGGTCGACGTTGTCGTTGTAGAGCGAATCGTGCGTCCCGATGAAGAGATGCGAGGCGCCGGCGGGGATCTGCACCTCGACGTGGTCCGCCCACAGGTTGCGGCTGCAGAAGAAGTCCTGCGGGACGTCGATCGGCAGGCCGCCGGAGTAGGTGCCGCCCGACGTGAACTCGGGGCCCGCGGCGATCGCGTCGGGGACCCGCTGCTGCACGTTGGTGGCCAGCAGCGTCGCGCTCGCGCTGAACACGGCGATCAGGGAGCGGTAGTTGTCCTGCCCGCCGTTGATGTACCGGAAGCCGCCGGTCGACTCGATGCGGAGCCAGTCACCGGGCGCGAGGCCGAGCGATCCGAGGTCGAGGATCAGCGGCGCCAGCGGGGAGTCGTTGTTCGTGCGCAGGTAGGTCGCGCGCGGGTTCAGCGGGAAGGACCAGCTCTGCGCGGCGACTTCGGTCGCGAGCGCGGCAGTGGCCACGAGGCAGCAGAGGGAGAGGTTCATCGGAATGTGCGTCGAGTCGGAGAAGGTTCGGTCACTGGAAGAGGAATGCGTGTGCGTTCGTGGTCTCGAAGAGCCCGTTGCGCGCGTTCGGCGTCAGCGCCGCGCACTGCACGAACACCGCGATGCCTGCGGAGCCCGGCGCGACGACGAGCGACCACGTGTCGGTGAAGTCCGGCGTGGCGGGCAGCAAGCCGCCCTTCAGGACGATCAGGTCCTCGCACCAGAGGCCCGGCAGCGGATTCGGTATCGCACCGCCCACCGGCACCACGTCGGCGAGGAACAGGTAGAGCGAGCCGTCGGCGAAGCCGAGCGGGTACTCGAGCTGCGCGGTGATGGTCGAACCGGGCGGCGCCACGTGCACATCGGGCAGAGTCGCGGGCGTGCCGTTCGCGGTGGCCTTCATCACGATGTGCTCGCCCGTGCCGCCGAACGTGGGTGCCGCGAGCTTCGTGACGATCACGCCGTAGTCGCCGTTCGGGTCGGCGTTGTCGACGTAGTACGAGTCGTAGTTGGCGATGAAGAGGTGCGAGGCTCCCGCCGGCACCTGCACCTCGACGTGGTTCGCCCACAAGGTGCGGCTGACGTAGAAGTCCTGCGTGATGTCGGTCGGCACGTTGCCGAAGTACGTGTCCACGGAAGGGAACGCCGGACCGGCGGCGATCGCGTCGGGGACCCTCTGCAGCACGCTGGTCGCCAGAAGGGTCGCACTCGAGCTGAACACGGCACACGCCGCGCGAACCGTGTCCTGTCCGCCGCCGACCTGGCGGCATGCCCCCGTGGTCTCGATGCGGAGCCACTCCCCCGGCGCGATGCCGAGCGAACCCAGGTTCAGGATCAACGGCGCCACCGGTGTGTCGCTGTTCGTGCGCAGGTAGGCGGCGCGTGCGTCGAGCGGCCACGACCAGGACTGGGCACTGGCCGCCGCGGCGAACAGCAGGGAGGCGGCGACGATCAGGGACGATTTGATGGCGTTCACCAGGAGGTAGCGAGCCGGGCCGGTCGTGCGTTCGCTCCAATCGCGAAGGCCCCCGCGGCCCGGGCCACCGCGCGGGGAAACGTGCCGTGGAGCCGAAGGGCCGATGCCACTGGCCGAGCCGACCGGGAACTGGCGAAGATGCGGCCACCGTGCCGAACCCCCGCCCCATCGCCGCCGCGCTCGCCGCCGTGGGACTCGCCGCGGTCGCGCTCTGGCTCTGGCGGCCGGCGATCGGCGCACCCGGCCGGACTCCCGCAACCGGCACCGGTGGATCCGTTGGTACCACAGCCACCGCGAGCGCGATCGAAGGCCCCGCGCCCGCGGCTCTGGCCCAGCGCGACGCGGTGACCGCGCCAGCGCCGGGCGAACGCCTCTTCGTGCTGCGGGGCCGCGTCGTCGCGGCAGACGACGGCACACCGATCGCCGACGCGCGGCTCACCGCGACGCGCGACGACGACACCCGGGATCGCGACGACCCGGCGCCGACCACGACGCTCGCGGCGGGCACGGACGGCCGATTCACGATCGCGGTTGTGTGCACCGCGTCGCTGCGAGTGCAGATCGACGCCCCGGGATTTGCGCGCGCCGCGGGGCGATGGAAGGCGAACGCACCGCGTGAAATCGACGTCGGCGACGTGCCCATGGTCCCGGCCACCGTCGTCGAAGGCGAAGTCGTCGACGAGCGCGGCGGTCCCGTCGCCGACGCGGAGGTCATGCTCGCGACGCTGAAGGCGGATGGACCGGCCTTCGTTCCGCCCGCCTTCGTCCGCACCGAGACCGGGGCCGACGGTCGGTTCCGCTTCCCCGAGCCCGTCGCAGCGCGCGACTACTACGCGATCGTCAACAACGCCGGCGGGCTCGTCGGGCCGCGCGACGTGAACGTTCCGCCGCGTGTCGATCGCCACTTCGTCCGCATCACGACCTCCGTTCCCGACGCGACGCAGGCGATCCGCGGCTCGGTCGTCGACGACGACGGCACACCGCTCGACCGCGTGACCCTGCGCGCGAACGGCGACGGGTCGACGGGCAGCGCCCGCGTGAAGCCGGACGGCACGTTCACGCTGCATCGCTCCGGCGCGTTCACCAACGACGGCACGGGCGTGGTGCGCCTCTTCCCGAACGATCCGGACGGCGGGCACGAACTGGCCTCGCCGCTGCCGCCGACGCGCTGGGGCACGAGCGGCGTGCGCATCGTGATGCACCGGCGACCGTCCGTCGCAGTGCTCGTCGCCGACCGCAACGGCGCACCGGTGCCGAGCTACGACGTGCTGCTGCTGCGCAGCGTGGGCAGCGGCGTACAGCCGAGCTTCGTGCGCGCCCGCGGCCGAGTCGACGGACGCATCGTGATGCCGAACCTCATGGCCGGCGACCACCGGGCCCTCGTCCGCCTGCCCGACGGTTCGGCGGCGGCGGCGCCGGTCTCCTTCGCGGCGGGCCAGGAGCATCGTGCCGCCGAGGTGCGGGTCACGTGTGCACCGTTGCCCGGGCTCACCGTCGAACTCGTCGACGCGAACGGGGCGCCGGTCGTCGGCAGCACCGTGGAAGCGATGCTCGTGCTCGCCGGCGAACCGCCGGGCGCGACGACACCGGTGCGCGAACTCGCGACCATCCGCGAAGGCGACGAGCGTTCGCTGCGCAGCCTGACCATCGCCCGGGCCACGACGGACGCGACGGGACGCACGACGATGGAGCTGCCCGCCGACGACTACCAGCTGCGGGTGCGCGGCGCCCTCCATCTGCCGATGCTGCAGGGCGTCCGCGTCGCCGACGCCGGTTCGACGGTGCGCGTCGTGCTCGAGGGCGCGAGCCGCATGCGCGGCCGCTGCGGACCGCCCGCTGCGCTGGCGAAGCTCCGCGCCGCGGCCGGCGACGAGGCGGACACGATCACGATCGTCGCGGTGCGCGACGGCAAGGCAGGCGCCGTGTCGCCGCTCGACCCGGACGGCGCGTTCGCGCTCGACGGGCTCCGGCCGGGCACGTGGTCGGTGCAGCTGCAAGCGCCCATGCGCTTCAACCCCGACGACTCGGCGACGGTGACGCTGCCGCTCGGCGACGTCGACGTGCCGCCGACCGGCGTCGAACGCACGTTCGCGCTCGGCGCGGCGCTGCCGGCGATCGTGGCCGGCACCGTCACGCTCGACGGCGCGCCGTGGCCGCTCGTGCAGTTGCGCTTCCACCGCGCGGTGCCGCAGAGTCCCGTCCGCGCGGTCGCCGACGCGAACGGCCGCTTCCGCACGCTGCTGCCGCCGGGCGACTACACCGCAGCGGTCGCGTTCGCGGCGCAGCCGGGACCGGGCTGGATCAGCGTCGTGCTGCCGCAACCGTTCACCGCCGTCGCCGAACAGGAGCAGCGCGCGGACCTCGCGGCCCGCAGCCGTTCCGTCGAGGTCCACGTTCGCGACGCCGACAGCCAGCCCGTGCGGAACGCGCGCGTGCGCATCACCTCGACCCTCGGCTACTACCGGCCGGGGCAGCTCACGACGGACGACGCGGGCAACGTCGCGATCACCCATCCGCCGTACGGCCCATTCGACCTGTTCGCCACCATGGGCGACCGCGAAGTCCGCTTCGGCCCGGCGGAGATGCCGTTCGCGAAGGACGCCGCGACCATCGAGGTCCGTCCCAGCGCGCGTTGAACCGCGCCGCGAAACGGCGGCGCGGCGCTCGATTCGCGCGGTGACCGGCTATGGTCGACCGGCCCGGAGCGACCACCCGTGAACGCGCGCCCCACCGCAGCCGTCTACACCGACGAGTTCTTCCACACGCCGAACGGCAAGACCGCGCACGGCCTGGTGCGCGGCCCGAGCCGCTTCGAGATCGCGGCGCTCGTCGATCGACACAGCGCCGGCCGTGACGCGGGCGAAGTGCTCGACGGCACACGCCGCGGCATCCCGACGTTCGCCGATCTCGGCACGATGCTCGCGTCGCTCGGCAAGCGGCCCGACTTCCTCGTCGTCGGCGTCGCGACGCACGGCGGCGTGCTGCCGCCGAAGATGCGGAACACGCTGCTCGACGCACTGCGCGCCGGCATGTCGCTGGTCTCCGGCTTGCACGAGTTCCTCGCCGACGACCCGACGCTCGTCGCCGCCGCGAAGGTCGCCGGCGCGCGGCTGATCGACGTTCGCAAACCGCCGCCTCTGCGCGAACTGCACTTCTGGACCGGCGCGATCCGCGAAGTGAGGGCGCCGCGCATCGCGGTGCTCGGCACCGACTGCGCGCTCGGCAAACGCACGACGTGCCACGTCGTCGCCAGGGCGTGCGCGGACGCCGGCATCCGCGCGGCGATCGTGCACACGGGCCAGACCGGCTGGCTGCAGGGCATCCCGCACGGCTTCGTTCTCGACAGCACGCCGAACGACTTCGTCTGCGGCGAACTCGAACACGCGATCGTGCAGTGCGACAAGGACCTGTCGCCCGACGTGATCCTGCTCGAAGGGCAGTCCGCGCTGCGCAACCCTTCGGGGCCCTGCGGCGCCGAACTACTGCTCGGCGGCCAGGCACGCGCGACGATCCTGCAGCACGCACCCGGACGCCGCTGCTACGACGGCCACGAAGACGCCGGTATCGAGATCCCGCCGGTCGCCGACGAGATCGACCTGCTTCGCCGTTACGGCACCCGTGTGCTCGGCGTGACCCTGAACCACGAGAACCTCGACGCAGCGGCGCGGCCCGCCGCGAAGGCGAAGGCCGAGCGAGACACCGGGCTGCCCGTGGTGTGGCCGCTGCTGGAGGGCGCCGCGGGGCTCGTTCCGGCGATCCGCGAGTACCTGGCGAGCGAACGCCGTCGATGAAGGTCGTCGGCGTCGACCTGTTCACGGCGGACGTCCCGCTGTCGCGCCCGTACGCGATCGCCAACTCGGCGACGGACGCGGTCTCGATGGTGCGCGTCGCGATCCGGACGGACCGTGGCATCACGGGTCTCGGCGCGGCGACGCCCGAGCCCCGCGTCACGGACGAGACGTTCGCGATGTGCGTGGACGCGCTGCGTTCGGTCGCCGAGGAACTGCGCGGGCGGGCCTTCGAGGCGCCGAGCGATCTCGCGACGTGGCTCCGCGCCGCTCTGCCGAACGCCCCCGGCGCGCACGCGGCGATCGACATGGCGCTGTTCGACGCCTGGGGCAAGCTGCACGGCCGGCCGGTCGTCGACCTGCTCGGGCGGATGCACGACGCGATGCCGACGTCGATCACGATCGGCGTGCGCGACGTGCCGGAGACGCTCGCCGAAGCGCGCGAGTATCTCGGGCGCGGCTTCCGCGTCCTGAAGGTCAAGGTCGGCGAGAACGTCGATCTCGACGTCGAACGTCTCGTGCGCCTGCGCGAGCTCGTCGGCGCGCACGTGCCGATCCTCGCCGACGGCAACGTCGGCTACACGCCGTCGGACCTCGCGACCCTGCTCGAACGCACGCGCTCCGTCGACGTCCGCCTGATCGAACAACCGCTCCCGCCCGACGCGATCGACGCGCAACGTTCGCTCGCCGCTCCGGACGTCGCTCGTCTCGTCGCCGACGAGAGCCTGCACGACGACGCGGACGCGGCGCGTCTGTGCCGGGCGCCGCGCGCGTTCGGGGTGTTCAACATCAAGCTCATGAAGTGCGGCGGCATCACGGAAGCGCTCGCCATCGCGCGCACCGCGCACGCCGGCGGCATCGAGCTGATGTGGGGCTGCATGGACGAGAGCGTCGTCGGCATCGCCGCGGCGCTGCACGCCGCGTTCGCCAGTCGCGCGACGCGCTGGCTCGACCTGGACGGCAGCTTCGACCTCGCGCGCGACTTCGCCGAGGGCGGCTTCGACCTCCGCGACGGCATGCTGCGAACGCTCGACCGCCCGGGCCTCGGCGTCGACGCCGTCGAGGCCTGACCCCGGGCGCGTGCCCCGGGAAATCCGCGGACTCCCTGCATCCGATCGGCGTCCCGCGGCATGGGTAGCATGCGACCCGCATGCTCCCTCCCGCCGAAGTCGACCGCGAACTGCGCCACCACGCCGTGGCGCTGCGCCGGATCGCGCGCGACCTGTTGCGCGACCCGCACGCCGCGGAGGACGTCGTGCAGGAGACGATGCATCGGGCGCTGGCGCAGAAGGGACTGCGGCCCGGACCGCTCGGCGGCTGGCTGCATCGGGTCCTCGAGAACTTCGTCCGACAATGGCGCCGCGGCGAGCGGCGCCGGCTCGCGCGCGAGGCGCGCGTGCTCCCGCGGGAGGCGGAGCCGGACCCGTTCGAGGCCACGACGCGGCGCGAATCGCTGCAGGCGGTGACCGATGCCGTGCTGCAGCTCGCGGAGCCCTACCAGACCACGATCCTGCTGCGCTACTTCGAGGACCTGCCGCCGCGAACGATCGCGAAGCGGACGGGCGTCAACGTCGCGACGGTGAAGAGCCGTCTGCAACGCGGGCTCGTCGTGCTGCGGCAGCGCCTCGACCGCGAGCACGGCGCACGCGACGAGTGGCGCCAGCGTCTCGCGGTCACGTTCGGCCTGCCCTTCGTGCTCGGCGAAGGCGCGGCGCTGGCGACCGGAGCATGGATCATGGGGAGTACGACGAAGGTCCTTCTCGCCGCGGGCGTTCTCTGCCTCGGCGGCGTGTTCGCGTGGCAGTGGTGGGACGATCCGGCGCCGCGCGCGCTGACGAACGAACGCACCGCGACGAACGGCGCGGCCGTGGTCGCGGCCCCGAGCGAACAGCCGGCCGCGTCGACGACCGAGCGCGAAGCACCGCCGGCGGTCCCGACCGCTCCGTCGTGGCTGCTGCATCCGTACGTCCTCGAACTCGAAGTCGTCGTCGTCGACGCGACCGGCATTCCGGTCGAGGGCGTCACGCCGCAACTGGCACCGCCGCGCGTGGGGACCAACTTCGGCAAGGGGAGCACGGACGCGAAGGGGAACGTGGTCCTGTCCTGGCCTTCGCGCACGCCGACCGGCGAAGCCGTGGTCACCGATCCGGCGGGAACCCTGCGCCGCGTCGCGCTGCAGCACGACCGCCGCACGGTGATCACCGTGCTGCAGGACACGGGCGTGCCGCGGGTGATGCTGAGCCGCGTCGTCACGACCTCGGGCACGGGCATCCAGTTCCTCTCGGAGCTGCCGGTGATCGGCCGCGCATTCACAGCCGCGGAGGGTGCGGAGAGTTCTTCGATGGGCAACGGCCTGCACCGGTACGCGGTGTTCGGTGACAGCACTGCGCTCGCACCGAAGAGCGACTTCGCGAACGCGACGGAGTCGTTCTCGCTGTCGGAGGGAACCTTCCTGACGAGGGCCCGCGTGTTGAGCGCCCTCGGTGAGGCGACGCAGCCCGAGCCGACGCAGAAGCCGACGATCGGCGGCACGGTGCTCGGCGACGACGGCAAGCCTGCCGCGCACACGCCGGTCGCGCTCTTCGGTTCGAGCGCGCAGCCGCTGCAGCGCACCACCACCGACGACGATGGTCGATTCGCGTTCGAGGACGTCGTCGAGGGCACGTTCACCGTGCGCGCCGGCGGGGACCGCGACGGCCTCGCGACCGCTCCCGCCCTGGTCACGACGGGCACGACACCGGTCCGCGTCGACCTGCGGCGCGACGCCTGCGTGCACGGACGCGTCGTGCGGTCCGACGGTGCGCCCCACGCCCCCTACCGCGTGCTGTGGCGCGCCGAGGACGGTTCGTGGTGCGACCAGACGCTCGAAGGCGACGACGGCACGTTCGTCCTCGCGAACCTGCCCGCGAAGGCGGGCGACGTGTACCTCGCATTGCCCGGGCAGGACCTGCCCGTCGCGGCGGCGCGGCACGTGCTCACGGACAACGGCGAACTCGTGCTGCGGCACGACGTCGCCACCGCGCGCGCGATCTCGCTCGAACCCGTGCTGCCCGACGTGTGCAAGGACGCCGCGGTCGACGTCCGTGTGTGGCAGCTCGACACCGGTCTCGGCACCACGCTCGCGCGGCCCGAGGCGGGCAAGCCGTGGAAGCTCGAGTTCCTGCCGCCCGGCTGGTACCAGGTCGAGGTGCACGCGCAGGCCTGCGGCTTCGTCGACCTCGGCCGCCACTGGCTCGACGGCAATGCCGACCTCGACCTCGGCCGCGTCGCTCTGCCGCTGCCGGGCCGCGTGCACTTCGTGATGCCCGACGACAGCGTGCCCAAGGACGAGAACCGCCGCGCCTTCGACCTCTGCGAACTGCGGGACGACCTCGACGTCCGCGTCCTGCTCGCCGAGTTCCCCACCGACCGCCCCGTCCTCCTCCCCGCCGGCAACTACGTCTTCGCCTTCCGCCACCGCGACGGCAGCGTGCGCTTCGTCCGCTTCAACACCCGCGCAGGCGAACACACCACCGTCGTCGCCCGGTGACCCGCGCGGCCGTGCGCGCTGTAGCAACGCGGCGGGCGACGCCTATGCTCGCGCCGCGATGGCCGAGACGAAGCCGAACACCCCGCCGAAGACGCCGGCAGCGCGCAATGTGCTCGGGACCGAGCTGAAGCCGTGCAGCACGAAGCCGCTGACCGGGTTCTTCCGCGACGGCTGCTGCAACACGAGCGACGAAGACCTCGGCGCCCACACGGTCTGCGCGGCGATGACCGCCGAGTTCCTCGCGTTCAGCAAGGAAGCGGGCAACGACCTGTCGACGCCGCGGCCGGAGTTCGGCTTTCCCGGCCTGAAGCCCGGCGACCGGTGGTGTCTCTGCGCCTCGCGCTGGGCGCAGGCCCTCGAAGATGGCCGCGCACCCCGCGTCGTGCTCGAGTCGACCCACGAACGCACGCTCGAATTCGTCGACCTCGCCGACCTCAAGCGGCACGCGATCCCCGGATGACCATGACCGAGACCCGCTCGAGCACGCTCCGCCTCATCCTCTGGCCTTCGTTGATCACGCTCGCGATCAACATCGTCCGGGCGGTCGGGCAACACGAGGGCTGGTTCACGAAGGCATCCGGCGGCGGCGGTGAACTGGTGGGCATCACGTGGCTGCCGCTGGCGTTCGGCCCGTGGTTCGCGTGGCGCCTGCGGAAGGGCGGCGACATGCCCCGCGTCGCGCGCCCCTGGATGTGGTCGCTCCTCGCTCTGCTGCCCCTCGTGATCGGAGGGGCACTCACCGTCCCCGCCTTGCTGGCCGCAAACGCGGACGAGGCCGGCTACGCGACGCTGCGGACGGCTGCGCTCGCCTCCATCGCAGGGGCGGTGATCGCGGCGATCCGGCAGTTCGTCGTGTGGCCGCGCCTCGCGTGGATCCTCATGGCCTACGCGATACCGGCACGACTCACCGTGGTCGCGCTGACCTGGTTCGCGAAGAGCAACGGTTGGGACAGCCACTACACGAAGTTCGGTCCGAAGGGCTGGGAGTTCGACATGGAAGGCACCATGTACCGCGCCGCGCTCATGCAGCTCGGCTTCTGGGTGCCGGTCGCGGTGCTGTCGGGCACGTTGCTCGGCACCGCCCTGTTCGGCCGCGCGAAGAAGGCATGAGCCGCCGACCGTGGTCGCGGCGCCGCGCCATCGCGACGGCGGCGGCGTGCACGGTGCTCGCGGGCTGCACCGGCACGATGCTGTCCCGCGGTACCGGCCCCTGCTCCGTCGGCAAGTATCCGTTCGAGGCGATCGCGCTCGACATCGGCTTCATGGCCGCGACGCGAGCCGACGAACGCGACACGGGAGTGCCCGGCAAGGAGGGCACGCCCACGTTCCTGTGGGGCCTCACTTCGTTGCCGATCGACACGGTCGTCGACGTCGTGCTGCTGCCGGTCGACGTCGTCGCGTGGATCTTCGGCTGCTCGAAGACGTGGGAGTCCGACGAAGCGCGCCGCCGCTGGGAACGCGACGAGCCCGGCCTCGACCCGAGATAGCCGCGATCGCAGCGAGTCCGCGCGTCAGTGCACGAGTTCGCAGGACTCGTAGACCGGACCTTCCATGCAGGTCTTCGAGTAGGGCCAGCCTTTGAAGCGCGCGCCCTGGACGCGCACCGAGCAGCCGTTGCACACGCCGTAGCCGCACGCCATGTAGGTCTCGAGGCTGAGGAAGCAGCGCAGGCCGAGCTTCTCGCACAGCTTCGCCACCGCGTGCATCATCGGATCGGGGCCGCAGCAGAACACGACGTCGCCGGCGCGCACTTCGCCCTTCTGCAGCATGTCCTCGAGCAGCGCCGTCACCATGCCGCGAAAACCGTGACTGCCGTCGTCGGTCGACGTGCGCATGCGCGCGAGCGGTTCGAAGTCCTCGAGCCCGGCGAGCGCGGCGCGGTTGCGGCCGCCGAACAGGAGGCGCACCGGCGCGCCCTTCGCCTTCGCCTCGCGAGCGAGCAGCAGGAACGGCGCGAGGCCGACGCCGCCCGCGACGCAGACCGGGTCGACGACGTCGCGCGGGAAGGGCTGACCGAGCGGTCCGTTCAGGACGACGCCATCACCGGGGCGCAGCGAGCAGAGCGCGCGCGTGCCTTCGCCGACGGGCTTCACGAGGAAACTGCCCCACGAACCGTCCGGCGCGCGGTCGTAGAGCGAGAACGGACGCGGCAGCTGCACCGGCCAGCGGTGCTCCGTGCGCAGCATGTAGAACTGGCCCGGCAGCGTCGGCGGGATCGGGCCGTCGACTTCGATCGCGAACGAACCGCCGCCGAGGTCGCGGCAGCGCAGCAGACGGTGGACTCGGGACTCCATCGGGCGCGCGAGCATAGCGACGCGCCGAGGCCGGCCGCCGTCAATCGTGCGCGGCGGGGACGGCCGGTGCCGCCGCCGCGCTCGCCTCGGGCACCGCGGGGTGGCGGCAACGCAGCGTGACGATCGGCACCTCGGGGGGCGCGTCGATGCGGATCGGCAGCAGGGTCACGCCGACGCCCCGCCCGACGTAGAGGCTGCAGTCGTTCTCGGTGAACCAGCCGCGTTCGTAACCGAAACGGCTGTGGTGGATCGGCGCCCAGCCGGCGAGGCGCACCTGGCCGCCGTGGGTGTGCCCCGACAGCACGAGGTCGACGTCGACGGCGGCCGCCTCGAAGAAGAAGTCGGGGTGGTGGCTCAGCAGCACGACGGGCTCCTGGTCGCGGCGCCCGTGCAGCGCGCGCGCGAGGTCCGGTTCGCCCTCGGTGAGGTCGTCGACGCCGCACACCCACAGCGAACTGTCGCCGATGCCGATACGCACGCCGCGGTTCGTCAGCACCTGCACACCGTTCTCCTCGAGGAACGCCGACCACAGCCCGATGTCGGGCCCCCAGAAGTGATCGTGGTTGCCCGGCACCGCGAACATGCCGAAGCGCGGCCGCAACCGTTCGAGCGGGCGACGGAACAGCAGCAGTTCGCGTTCGCGCGTGTTGATCAGGTCGCCGCCGAAGAGCACGACGTCGGGGCGCGCAGCCTGGATGCGATCGAAGAGTGCACACAGGTCCGCCTCGTCCAGGAAACTGCCCGCGTGCACGTCGGAGACGAACGCGAGGCGCAGTCCGTCCAGTTCGCGGCCGAGCGAACGCACGCGCAGTTCGAGTTCGGGCAGTTCGAGGCCACGGCGCACGCGGCGGTGCAGCCAGTGTCCGATCGGCAGGCGATCGAGCCCGCGGTTGAGCCATGCCATGACCTCGGCGAGGAACCGCCGCAGCGCGGTGCGACGTCCCGACAACGGGCCCTGCGGCCGCGGCGCGCGGCGATCGCCCATGCTCAGCGTCCGCTCGACGCCTTCTCGGGCGCGTCCTGCAGCTTGTTGAACAACGTGCGCACGCCGATGCCGAGCATCTCGGCCGTCTTCGTACGGTTGCCGCCGCAGTGGTCGAGCGTGCGACGCACGAGGTCGCGTTCGACCACGTCGAGCGAACGGCCGACGAGCGCGGCGACGGGGTCGACCGCCGGTGCGGGAATGAGCACGACCGGCTTCTCGGCGTCGCTGCCGGGGCTGATCCACTGGCGCACGAGCTCGGCGGTGACGACGTCGCCGTCGCACAGGAGCCCGACGCGCTGCACGACGTTCTGCAGTTCGCGCACGTTGCCCGGCCAGTGCCACGCGCGCAGCATCTCCTCGGCCGCCGGTTCGAACGACGCTCCGGCCCGCAGGAAGTGGCGCGCCAGCGGAACGATCTCCTCGGATCGCTCGCGCAGCGGCGGCAGGACGATCGGCACGACCTCGAGCCGGTAGAGCAGGTCGCCGCGGAAACGGCCGGCGGCGACGAGCGCGGCGAGATCGCGGTTGGTCGCCGCGACGATGCGTACGTCGACGCGCTCGGTGCGTGTGCCGCCCACCCGCTCGAACTCGCCCTCCTGCAGCACGCGCAGCAGCTTGCTCTGCATGGCGGGCGACATCTCGCCTACCTCGTCGAGGAACAGCGTGCCGCCGTCGGCGAGTTCGAAGCGTCCCTCGCGGCGCTTGCCCGCACCGGTGAACGCCCCCGCTTCGTGTCCGAACAGCTCGCTCTCGAGCAGCGACTCGGGCACGGCGGCGCAGTTCAGCTTCACGAAGGGGCGCTGCGCACGGTCGCTGCAGCGATGCACCATCGCCGCGACGCGCTCCTTGCCGGTGCCGCTCTCGCCGCGCACCAGGACGGTCGCCTTGCTCTTCGCGACGCGCTGCACGAGGTCGAGCACACCCTGCATCACGGGTGATGCGACGACCATGTCGCCGCCCACCGTCTCGGCGCGCAGGTAGCGGTTCTCGCGCAGGATCCGCCGCTTCTCGACGACGCGCGTCAGCAGCATCTCCAGTTCTTCGAGCACGACGGGCTTCTCGAGGATGTCGTCGGCGCCGCGCCGCATCGCCTGCACCGCGGTGTGCATCGTGCCGTGCGCCGTGACGAGCACGACGGGACGATCGGCGTCCGCGGCCTTGCTCGCGGCGAGCACTTCGAGCCCGTCGGCGTACGGCATCTTCAGATCGGTCACGACGAGGTCGAAGTCGCGTTCGCCGAGCGCCGCGATCGCCTTCCTGCCGTCCTCGACCGCGAACACTTCGAAGCCGAGCGCCGCGATCGCCTCGTGCAGGAACTCACGCGACAGCGGCTCGTCGTCCGCCAGCAGTACGATCTCGCGCGTCATGCGGTCGCCTCCACCGCCACGGCCGCGCGTTCGGCGAGCGGCATGCGGACGCGGAAGCGCGCGCCGGGCTCGCCCGGATTCTGCAGTTCGAGATCGCCGCCGAGGAACGACAGCACGCGCGCCGCCAGCGGGAGACCGAGGCCGGTGCCGCGCTCCTTCGTCGACACGAACGGCGCGAAGACGCCGCTGCCGAGGTGTGCTGGCACACCCGGACCGTCGTCGTGGACGACGAGTTCGAGCCGGCCGGCGCGCACGTTCGCCTCGACACGCACGTGCACCGTCGGACTCGCCTCCACCGCGTTGCGCAACAGGTTGACGACGACACGCGACAGCACGTCGGCGTCGACGATCGTGTCGCCGCGCCCGACGAGTTCGATCCGGGCCGCGGGCAGGGCCGCGTCGCGCGCTGCCTCCGCGACGATGTCGGCGACCGCGGCGACGCGCGCAGCACCTCGCTGCGGGCGCGCGAAACCGAGCAGCGAACGCACGATCTCGTCGACCTGGCGCACGCCCTGCACGATCTTGCCGGCGAAACGGCGCATCGCCTCGGGCGACTCGCTGCGTTCGAGCAGCGCAGCGAAGCCGGTGACGCCGTTCAGCGGGTTCTTGATCTCGTGGGCGATGCCGAGCGCCAGCTCCGAGAGGCCGGCCAGCCGGTCGAGCCGGTGCACTTCGCGCTCGAGTTCCTGGACGCGCGAGCGGTCCTCGAGCAGCACGAGTTCGCCGTCCGGCATCTCGACGCGCCGCACGCGGACGAGCACGCTGCCGAACGCGACCTCTCCCGGGAGCGTGCGCGCCAGGTCGATGCCCGCGGCGCGCGCAGCGGCGCAGAGTCGCTCGCCCTCGCGATTGCAGCACGAGACCTTCCCGTCGGTGCGAACCGCAGCGAGGCCGATGGGCAGCGCCGCGAAGATCGCTTCGCGCTCCTGAAGCGAACGCTGCAGTGCCTCGTTGGTCGCCTGCAGTTCGAGATCCACCTGGGCGACGCGCGCCTTCAGCTGCGCGTAGCCGCGCTCCAGTTCCTGCGCGGCGGCGATGAACTGGTCGAAGCCTTGCTGCAGTTGCTGCTGATCGATGCTCACTGCGCGTGCTCGCCGGGCCACGTCAGCGCCTCGATCGCGGCGCGCGGGTCGTAGCCGCCGTTGAGGTTGATCCAGCGGAAGTGCTCCATCGCCGTCTGCGCAGCCATGCCCCACGGCCCGAGCACCTCGATCTCCGAACGCTCGCCCTTCTTCTGGACGTCGCGAGCCGTGATCTTCAGGAAGGGCTCGCGCACCTCCTGCTCACGCTGCTGCCATTCGCGCGTGGTCTGGAGCGACAGGCCGTCGTAGCGCTGCGACAACCGGAAGAGCAGTTCGCGGCATCGCCCGAGGTAGAAGAGCGACTGGTACGTCGGCTCGCGTTCCTGCAGCAGCGGCCCGAGTTCGTCGACGGCGCGGACGATGCGCTCCTTGGCGCGCGCATCGAGGTCCTTCGCCACGGCGGCCTGACCCTGCTGGCGCGCAACGTCGGCCCGGTCCATCAGGACCTGACCGGCCTTGAAGAGTGCCTGCGCGACGCGCTGGTGGTCCTGCGAGCCCTGGATCTGCCCGCGCACCGGGTCGAGACCCGCGTCGACGACCGCCGGTTCGACGCTCGTCGCGGTGCGCGGCGTCGCCACCTCGCCGGCGGGCGCCGGAGCCTCGCGCACCGGATCGGCGGCGTTCGGCTGCTGCACGCTGCGCTTCGTCGGCGCCACGTTCGCGGGCGGCACGACGATCTCGCGCGATCGCTGTTCGGCCGAGGCGCGCTCCTTCGCGTCCGCCTGGAGCTGGTCGACCTCGCCCTTCAGCTTCTTGTAGCGCTCGAGCAGGGCCGCCGTCGCGGCGTCCTCGTCGCGCAGTTCCTGGCGTGCCCGCTCCATCGCCTCGGTCGTGGTCGGTGCCGCGACGCGGAAGAGCCCGGTGTCGACTTCGGCCGGGAGGCCGAGGTCGTGCCGCAGCCTGGCTTCGAGCAGGCGATCGACTTCGCTGCGGTTCTGCTGCAGCGAGCGCTGCGAACGCATGAGCTCCGCTTGCGTGCGCTCGGCGGCGTTGTTCTGCGCGCAGACCGCGGTCGCGAATGCGAGCACGGCGCAAGCCGCGAGGAAGCGGATCACCGCAGGATCCCCCGATAGGCGTCCGCCGCGTGCTCGAGCTTGCCGAGCCGCGTGTACGCGTCGCCGATCATCGTCGCCGCCTGACCGCGAAGTGCGGCGTCCTGGATGCGCACGGCGAGGTCGATCGCCTGCGGCGGGAAGTCGTCCAGATGGCGGCTTGCGACGGCCTGCTCGAACAGCGCGGAGATCGTCCTGAACTTCGCGGTGTCGCCGATTCGGTTGTCGAGATCGAGCAGCGGCCGCGCGACCGCGATCGCGCGTTGCCACTGTCGGTCGGCGAGCATCTCGTCGATCAGGAAGAGCGCGAGTTCGTGTTCTTCGCCGCGAAGCACCATCTGCTCCAGCTCGAGGAACGCCTTCTCCTTCTCGCCGAGCGCCAGCGCCGTGCGCGCCCACACGCGCAGCGTGCGCTGGCGCCAGTCGGGGTTCATCGTGCCGATGTGTCGCGCCCGCGCCTCGACGGCGGCAGCACGCGCCTGCACGAACTTCTCCTGCGCCAGGTAGGACTCCGCGAGGAGCACGTACGCCGTCCCGCGCCGCGGATCGGCCTCGGCGTGGATGAGGAACCACTCGAGCGACCGCATCGCCAGGTCGTAGCGCTTCGTGCCGAGCGTGCCGTAGCCCAGGAGGAAGTGGTAGTCGAGGAACTGGCGCGGCTCGAGGTCCTCGAAGTTCGGGGACTCGCGCAGGGTCAGCATCGTCTCGTAGACGCGATCGGGCTGTTCGAGCAGGAACTGCGCCTGTCCGGCGAGCAGCCATACGTCGAGCATCTCCGCCGACTCCATGAGGCGGATCACGCGGGCGCGCAGCTCGGTCTGGCACTTCTCGGCGAGGTCGCGCGCGATCTCGCGTCGCGTCTCCGCGGTCGCCTGGCCCAGCATCGCTTCCCCGAGCAGCACCGTCGCGCGGGTGACTTCGGGCGCACTCGGCATGCGTTCGAGCAGACGCCGCGCCCACTCCTCACCCTTCGCGAACTCCTTCGCCTGCACCGCGCGATCGTTCGAACCGCGCGCGAGGTCCAGATGGCACTCGGCGATCTTGAGGATGGCCCCCGCGACCTGATCGTGCGGACGCTTCTCGTACACCTCCGTGAAGAACGAGATCGCGGATTCGAGGTCACCGCTGTCGAGCAGCAGCTGGCCGAGGTTCATCCGGACCTTCACGCCCTCCTGCTGGATGACCGGCTCGTACTGCAGTTCGTCGCGCAGGAACGATCGGTACCACTGCCCGGCGAGCGTCCGCAGCCGCTGGCGGCCGGCTTCGGTCTCCGGCGACGGCGTACGGACGACGTGCAGCGTCGGCCGCGAGCCCTCGACTCCGACGCCTTCGGCGAACACGGTGTCCGCGCCCGCCGCGACGGCGAGCAGCTGCGCCACCATCCGCGGATCCTGGTCCGCGAGGTTCAGGTCGATGGATGCGAATCGCAGGTCGCTCTCGAGCGGCTTGCTCTCGACGACCAGATTCCAGCCCATCGTGCGCGTCAGGCTCTCGAGCGCCTGCATGCAGTCCGCGCGACGGCTGTCCGCGCTGACGACGATGCGCGCGGCCTCGCCTTCCGCCTGGGCCGCGTTGCGCGTGGCGAAGAGCTGGCCCTGGTCCTGCGGCACCTGGAGCGCCGCGGAGCAGAGGAGAGCGAGGCCGATGGTCACTTGCGCTCCTCTCCCTGGGCGCGTTCGGCGCGCAGAGCGGCGGCGGTCTCCTCGAGTTCCTTCAGACGCGCGGCCTCCGCGGCGGCGTTGGCCTGCTGCCGGTAGCTGTCGCCCAGCTGCAGGTATGCCTCGGCGACGTGCTTGTACAGCCAGCTCGGCACCTGCCGCTGCTGCAGCAGGAAGCGCGCCCAGATCCGTCGCAACTGTTCCTGGTCCCCCGCCTCCGCCGCGGCCTTCGCCGTGGCGACGAGGTCCTCGGGCAACGAATGGCTCTTCTCGATCGCGTCGGCGCGCCGCTGGTAGTCCTGCGCCGCCTTGAAGTCGTTCTTGCGCGACGCGTAGTGCGCCAGCGCCATGAGGACGCTGAGCTTCTCGCTCGCGACCATGTTCGGCCGCTGGTCGAGATAACCGTCGAGGATCGTGATCGCCTGATCGAAGTCCCGCCGTTCGGCGGCCGCGAGAGCGCGGTTCCACGGGTCGGAGAACCGCGTCTCCACTCCCTTGGGCGACTCGTGCGTGTCCTCGTGCGTGCCGCCCGCCGTCGGAGTGTGACTCGGCGACGACATCGGGAGGATCGCGATGCCGATCATCACGAGCACGTTGAACGCGAGCAGCGCGCGCAGCCAGCGTTCGCGCGAACGCGACGGCGGCGTTGCCGTCGGCGCCGCGTCCCCCATGTGGGCGCGCGCGGCGGCGAGTGCCTTCTGCCCCTCGGCGAGCGCCTTCTCCGCGGCGCGCAGCGCTTCCGCCTCGAGATCCGGTGACGCCTTCGTCGCCGCTCCGGCCGGGCGTGCGTCCGCCGCCGCCATCAGATCGCTGAGAGCGTTCTTCTGCGGTGCGGCCGGGGTCGCCTCGGCGGGCGTGGCCGTCGTCGTCTTGTCGCCTTGTTGTTCGCTCACGGCTGGCTCCAGAGGTCGACCAGGACCGCCGGCAATCGGGGGCCGACCGTCGCCTTCATCGGCATGTCGTGTGCCTTTTCCCAATCCGATGCGACCTCGCGGCAGCAGTCGGGAATGTTGAGGAAATGGACACGCTGGCCGCTCCGCAGCCGGTCGTCCGCGCGGCGCAGGAACGGTTCGAGCGCCGCGGCGGTGACCCCGGTGCCATCGCAGTCCACGGCGAACTCACCCGCGTCGGGCCATTCGTCGACGAGCCGCCGCACCGGCATTCCCGGATCGGGGCGACCGTCGCGGCAGAAACGCAGTTCGACGACGCGATCCCCGACGGGACCGCCGATGCGCAGGTCCCCGCCGAGTCCGGCCAGGCGACCGGGCAGCCCCTCGTCGGCGATGCGAACGGACCAGGTCACGAACGTGCCGTCGTCGTCGATTCGCGGCTCGGTGCCGGCGGGCACGAGCGCGTTCGCGGCGTCGATCACGCGCTGCGCGTCCAGGGGAAGCGGGGCCGGCGAGGCGACCGGTGCGTCCGCGGTCGCGAGGAGCGCCTCGACGAGGCGAGACGGTGTCACGGGCTTCCCCAGCACGGCGTGCACGATGGCGTGCTGCTCGACTTCCTCGGGGTGACCGCTGACGGCGACCACTGGGCACGTGCAGTCGACGACGAACGACGACGCGACGCCGTCGGGCAGACGCCAGTCCGTGACGACGACGTCGAACGTCTGCTCGGCGATCGCGGCCGCGGCGGCGGCGCAGTCACCGGCAGTGCGGACGTCGTGGCCCTTGCGGCGCAACAGCGCCGCCAGGCCTTCGCGGATGCCCGGCTCGTCGTCGACCAGGAGACACTTCATGCCGATCCGACCGCCTGTGCAACCTGCGGCAACGTGATGCTGAAGCGGGTCCCGCGCGCGAGCGGCACGCAGCGGATGCGGCCGCCGTGCGCAGCGAGCGTCGTTGCGACGGTGTGCAGGCCGAGACCGGCGCTGCCGCGCGTCGACCATCCCGGGGCGAAGATGCGCTCGACGTCCTCGCGCGGAACACCGCAGCCGTCGTCCTCGACGTGCACGAGGGTGTCGTCGCCGAGGCCCTGCAGCGCGACACGGATCCGCGCCGCGCCGGCCTTGCGCGCGTTGTCGAAGAGGTTCTCGAAGACACGTTCGAGCAGCAGCGCGTCGCCGCGGACCGTCGTCGGCTCACCGCCGAACACGATGTCGACGCGGTGCCGGCCCGCGACGGCCCGGACCACCTCGTCGAGCCGAACCAGGCCGGCCTGCACGTTCGCCGTCCGAGCCAGATGGAGCCACGAATCGAGGAGTCGGGCCGCGCGATCCAGATCGCGCAGCACGCCGTCGAGCACGGGTGCTCGCGGATCGTCCGCGTCCACCATCTCCCGCGCGAGCATCGCGCCGGTGACGGCCGCGGCGAGCGGATTGCGCAGCTCGTGCCCGATCAGACCGGGCAGGCGCTCCGGCGCGACGCCCTTCATCTCACACCCCCATCTTCGCGCGCAGAGGCCGCTTGCCGAGACCGTAGACGCGGATCTTGTTGTAGAGGGTGGTGCGGTTGATGCCGAGGATGGCCGCGGCGCGGCTGATGTTCCACTGGGTGTCGTCGAGGACCTTCGCGACGAGCTGGCTCTCGAGCGCGCGGATCGAACGATCCTGGCCTTCGAGAACGACCGACGTGCGGTCGATCTGGTCGCTGCCGTCCGGACTGCCGCCGGTGAACTTCGGCAGGTGGATCTCGTCGATCATCCCGCTCGGGCACACGATGCACGCGTGCTCGATCGCGTTGCGCAGCTCGCGGACGTTGCCGGGCCACGTGTACTCGCACAGCGTCTCCATCGCCTCCTCGGTGAAGCCCGAGAGCGCCTTGCCCATCTGGCGGCCGATCAGGTCGAGGAAGAAGTGCGACAGCAGCGGGATGTCCGCGGCGCGCTCGCGCAGCGGCGGCACGTTCACGGTCATCACGTTGAGCCGGTAGAAGAGGTCCTCGCGGAACGAGCCGGTCTGGACCATCTCGCGCAGGTCGCGGTTCGTGCTCGCGACGATGCGGACGTCGGCCGGCACGTCCTGCACTCCGCCGACGCGCCGGAACGTGCGTTCCTGCAGCACTCGCAGCAGCTTCGCCTGCAGCGTCGGCTCCATCTCGCCGATCTCGTCGAGGAACAGCGTGCCGCCGGCGGCGACCGCGAAGAGTCCGTCCTTGCCTTCGCGCGAGGCACCCGTGAAGGCGCCCGGCTCGTAGCCGAACAGCTCTGCCTCGAGCAGCGCCTCGGTGAGTGCCGCGCAGTTGATCGCCACGAACGGGCCATGCCGCCGCGAGCTGCGCTCGTGGATGCAGCGGGCGACGAGTTCCTTGCCCGTGCCGCTCTGGCCGGTGACGAGAACCGTCGTGTCGGGCGCATGGGCGACCTGGTCGATGCGGGTCTGCACCTCCCGGATCGCCGGCGAGAGGCCGACGAGTTCGGTGGCCGTCAGTTCGCGGACGCGATCCTGCAGCCAGCAGAGTTCGTTCTTGAGCTGCCGCGTCTCGAGTACGCGGCGGACGACCGCGAGGATGCGGTCGGACGAGAACGGCTTCTCGATCACGTCGCTCGCGCCCTTGCGCATCGCCTCGACGGTGTTCGCGACGGTGCCGTATCCCGTGAGGACGACGACGTCCGCCGACGGCGTGCCGCGGCGCAGCTTGCCGAGGATCGACAGGCCGTCCGCGCCGGGGAGGTTCAAGTCGAGGAAGACGACGTCGAAGCCGCGCTGCTCGATGCGCCGGACGCCTTCTTCGGCGGTGCCGGCGGTTTCGACGTGCAGGCCTTCGTGTTGCAGCATGCTGCGCAGACCTTCCCGCACGCCGTCTTCGTCGTCGATCACGAGGACACGGGGGAGACCGGGGAAGCTGAGGTTCTTCATGTGCCGACCTTGCTGTCTGGAATCGCGGCAAGTCCGGGAGGGAACCGGCCGCGAGCGTTGATCACCTTGCCATGGCCTCTTTCGGCACATTCGGCCGTCGACCTTTTGGGCACTTGCAGGAATCTGCAGCGATCCGGAGTTCCCCGATCAGATGTGCTCAAGGCGAGAGCGGCCCCGCCGGATCATGACCGCGAAGTCACGCCGCAGAGCGGGCACCACAGGAGCAACGGGGAGTCATGGGTCTACGAGTCAATACGAACGTCACGTCCATCAACGCGCAGCGGAACCTCTCGTCGGTCACCGACCGGCTGGGCGGCAACTTCCGCCGCCTGTCCACCGGCCTTCGCATCTCGACCGCGGCCGACGACGCCGCCGGCCTCGCGATCTCCGAGCGTCTGCGTTCGCAGGTCCGCTCGCTCGAGCAGGCCAAGCGCAACGCCAACGACGGCATCTCCCTCGTGCAGACGGCCGAAGGCGCGCTGAACGAAGTCAGCTCGATCCTCACGCGCCTGCGTGAGCTGGCCATCCAGTCGAGCAACGGCTCGGTGTCGAACCAGGACAAGGAGACGCTGGACGAGGAGTTCCAGAGCCTGGTCAACGAGATCAATCGCATCGGCCGCTCGACCGAGTTCAACGGCATCAAGCTGCTGGACGGCACGTCGAGCACGGTGAGCTTCCAGGTCGGCTTCGGCACGACGTCTGGCATCGACACGCTGCAGGTGAGCCTCTCGGCCGCTCTCAGCACGTCGCTGGCGCTCAACTCCCTCGACATCGGTTCGGGCGGCACGACCACCACGGCGATCACGAACATCGATGCCGCGATCAACACGGTCAGCTCGCTGCGCGGCTCGCTCGGTGCGGTGCAGAACCGCCTCGGCAGCACGATCAACAACCTGGCGATCCAGGCCGAGAACCTCAGCGCCGCCGAATCGCGCATCCGCGACGTCGACGTCGCCTACGAAACCGCGCAACTCACGCGCAACTCGATCCTCCAGCAGGCCAGTATCTCCGTGCTGTCGCAGGCCAACGCCCTGCCGCAGGCCGCCCTCCAGCTCCTGCAGGGCTGATCCGGACCGCGAACCTCCGTTCGCCGCGCAACGAGCCGACGTCACCTTCGCGGGTGGCGCCGGCTCGCGCGCTTTCCGGGCCACGAACACACGTCTCCCCCCACGAGAGCGCCGCCGCCGCTGCTGCGGCGTGACCCGGAACGGGATCGCGGCGCGGCGGGTGTCGCGGACCTCGACGATGCGCCGCCGCCGCCCGCGGAAAATCCCGTTCGCCGCATCGACGCCATGACATCGGACGACTGCCGACGGACTCGACACCTGGCGCGCGGATTCGTCGGCATTCGCTGCGGATCCGGGCGCGAGCGCTCAAGCGCACGCCAGCCCTGACGAGGATCCAGCGAAGACAGCTTGCCCGCCAAATCCGGGCCGGCACGCCACACGCAACAGGGTCATCATGGGTCTACGAGTCAACACGAACGTCACGTCCATCAACGCGCAGCGGAACCTCTCGTCGGTCACCGACCGGCTGGGCGGCAACTTCCGCCGCCTGTCCACCGGCCTTCGCATCTCGACCGCGGCCGACGACGCCGCCGGCCTCGCGATCTCCGAGCGTCTGCGTTCGCAGGTCCGCTCGCTCGAGCAGGCCAAGCGCAACGCCAACGACGGCATCTCCCTCGTGCAGACGGCCGAAGGCGCGCTGAACGAAGTCAGCTCGATCCTCACGCGCCTGCGTGAGCTGGCCATCCAGTCGAGCAACGGCTCGGTGTCGAACCAGGACAAGGAGACGCTGGACGAAGAGTTCCAGAGCCTCATCAACGAGATCAACCGCATCGGTCGCTCGACCGAGTTCTCGGGCATCAAGCTGCT